>NZ_LFHY01000043.1:0-409 GCF_001660175.1 Escherichia sp. B1147 | reverse complement strand
GTTAATGATAGTGTGACGAATCACACTGGGTTTCCCCATTCGGAAATCGCCGGTTATAACGGTTCATATCACCTTACCGACGCTTATCGCAGATTAGCACGTCCTTCATCGCCTCTGACTGCCAGGGCATCCACCGTGTACGCTTAGTCGCTTAACCTCACAACCCGAAGATGTTTCTTTCGATTCATCATCGTGTTGCGAAAATTTGAGAGACTCACGAACAACTTGCGTTGTTCAGTGTTTCAATTTTCAGCTTGATCCAGATTTTTAAAGAGCAAATATCTCAAACATCACTCGGAAGTGAGTTTTGAGATACAGAGGTCGGCGACTTTCACTCACAACCCAGCAAGTGGCGTCCCCTAGGGGATTCGACCCCCTGTTACCGCCGTGAAAGGGCGGTGTCCTGGGC
>NZ_LFHY01000042.1:0-260 GCF_001660175.1 Escherichia sp. B1147 | reverse complement strand
AAAAATACTTCAGAGTGTACCTGCAAAGGTTCACTGCGAAGTTTTGCTCTTTAAAAATCTGGATCAAGCTGAAAATTGAAACACTGAACAACGAAAGTTGTTCGTGAGTCTCTCAAATTTTCGCAACGCGATGATGAATCGAAAGAAACATCTTCGGGTTGTGAGGTTAAGCGACTAAGCGTACACGGTGGATGCCCTGGCAGTCAGAGGCGATGAAGGACGTGCTAATCTGCGATAAGCGTCGGTAAGGTGATATGAAC
>NZ_LFHY01000041.1:0-250 GCF_001660175.1 Escherichia sp. B1147 | reverse complement strand
AAAATTGAAACACTGAACAACGAAAGTTGTTCGTGAGTCTCTCAAATTTTCGCAACGCGATGATGAATCGAAAGAAACATCTTCGGGTTGTGAGGTTAAGCGACTAAGCGTACACGGTGGATGCCCTGGCAGTCAGAGGCGATGAAGGACGTGCTAATCTGCGATAAGCGTCGGTAAGGTGATATGAACCGTTATAACCGGCGATTTCCGAATGGGGAAACCCAGTGTGATTCGTCACACTATCATTAAC
>NZ_LFHY01000040.1:0-328 GCF_001660175.1 Escherichia sp. B1147 | reverse complement strand
GTCGGAGAAAGACGTGTTGATAAAACAGAATTTGCCTGGCGGCAGTAGCGCGGTGGTCCCACCTGACCCCATGCCGAACTCAGAAGTGAAACGCCGTAGCGCCGATGGTAGTGTGGGGTCTCCCCATGCGAGAGTAGGGAACTGCCAGGCATCAAATTAGCGAAAGGCCATCCGTCAGGATGGCCTTTTTGCGTTGGTGCAGAAAAAATACCGGATGCGACGCTGGCACGTCTTATTGTTTTATCTGTGCCCGTCCTGAATAGCGTAGGCAGTAAAAACCACCGAATGGTCTGGCTAAGAAATAAAGACCCTACACATTTCCTTGTAT
>NZ_LFHY01000004.1:0-148439 GCF_001660175.1 Escherichia sp. B1147 | reverse complement strand
CACCCCGGAACCGCTGCGCCAACTCTCTGTTTTTTTTTGTTTTGCGGCCCCCTCCCCCCCCCTGCCCATTCTCCCCCGGCGCGTTTTGTCCACCCATCCCCGGCCCGACCATCATCCAAAACCGGCGGTTCCGCGGTTGTTTGTCGGAACGGGCCAGCCCCAGCCCCCCCACCCCCGCCATACCCATAAAGGTGGCAGGATCGGCCCCCAGTGCCGCGCCAAGACGCGACATTTCAGCCAGACCACGGGTGATTAGCGCCGTTCGTGCATTCGCGCCAAAACCGATACCGTCGGACATCCCCGCACCAATCGCAATGACGTTTTTCACCGCGCCGCCAAGCTGAACGCCAATGAAATCTGGATTACTGTAGACACGAAAGCTTTTGCCACAGTGCAGCAACTGCTGAAGATCATCAGCAAAGGTTTGGTCGGTAGAGGCCAGCGAAATTGCCGTTGGTAAACCTGCCGCCAGTTCTTTCGCGAAAGTTGGACCGGAGATAACCGCCAGCGGAATTTGATCGCCTAACGCCTCACGCGCCACGTCCTGTAACAGACGTCCGGTTTCCGCTTCCAGACCTTTGGTCGCCCACACCAGACGCGCATCAGGACGCATCAGCGGTTTAATCTGACGCAGCACTTCTCCAAAGACATGGCTGGGTACAACGACGAGAATATTACGGCTGGCTGCCAGCGCTGTGGCGAGATCGCTTTCAAGATGGAGCGTATCAGGAAAAGGCACATCGGGGAGAAACGCGGCGTTACAGCGGTCGCGTTCAAGCGTTGCGATATGTTGAGGATCATGGCCCCAGAGGACAACCTCGTGGCCATTTCTTGCCAGGGTAATGGCAAGAGCGGTGCCGTACGAGCCGGCACCAATCACAGTCATTGAAGCATTACGTTGGTTCATCAGGCATCCTGATGTTCTTCAGTACCTTCGCCAGCCTGCTGCTGCAAATAGTTCATGAACAGCGCATCGAAGTTAACCGGCGCAAGGTTCAGTTGCGGGAATGTACCGCGGGATACCATGCTGGTGATGCATTCACGAGCATACGGGAACAGAATGTTCGGGCAGTATGCGCCCAGGCAATGTGCCATCTGGGTGCCTTCGATACCCGCGATGGAGAAAATGCCGCCCTGCTGAACTTCGCACAGGAACGCGGTTTCTTCGCCCAGGGATGCCGTTACGGTAACACGCAGTACCACTTCGTAAACGTCATCTGCCAGTTGAGTAGATGCCGTATCCAGATCAAGTTTAACTTCTGGCTGCCAATCTTTCTGGAAAACGTGCGGCGCGTTCGGCGCTTCGAAAGAGATATCCTTGGTATAAATACGCTGGATCTGGAAAGTCATTTCAGTGTTGTTTTGTTCTGACATGTGTAGAAAACCCTTAAGTGTTGTCCTTAAATACTGCGCAGTGTAATGCCAACGTTAATACGTTATTTCAGCAGGGGATCCAGTCCACCACGTGCATCCAATGCATACAAGTCATCACAGCCGCCAATGTGCTGTGCGTCAATAAAAATCTGTGGAACCGTGGTGCGACCACTGCGTTTGATCATCTCTTCACGCTTGGCGGCGTTACCATCGATCGGCAGTTCCTGGAAACTCACGCCCTTGCTGCTCAGTAGTGCTTTTGCACGATGGCAATACGGGCAGGTTTCTTTGGTATAGATTTCAACATTGGCCATAACTTAGCTCCTGTTTTTTTACCCTGAAATTTCATGTTGCAGGGCGGCAGCAAAATGGAGTATCCCCAGAAGCTTATATCAATAAGTCGCTGGGGGTCTAATTGCAGCTAACAGCCTGCGGCATGAAAGACGACAGGTAAATTATTTACCGCGCACCAGAGGCAAGTTTTCGCCAGCCCAGCCAGCGACGCCTTCTTTCAGCACGAATACCTGCACAAAACCAGCTTTCGTCAGCGCGTTTGCAGGCTCCTGGCACTGCATGCCAGAACCGTCTACCACGATAACCGGTTTGTCTTTATGTTTCTCAAGCTCACCAACGTTGTTGGCTTTGATTTCGCTCGGCAACAGATTGATAGAACCTGCGATATGGCCTTTACGGAAGTCATCACGCTGACGTAAATCCACAACCACAGCGTCTTCTTTGTTGATCAGACGTGTAGCTTCACCACGAGTAATCACCTTCACTTTCGAGGTCAGGCTCTTAAACGTAGTAACAAGAACCGCCACCAGTAACGCAATCCAGGCGATACTCAGCATGGGATGACGGCCAACAAATTGCATAATTTCTTGCATGGGGGGTAACAACTCCCGACGTAGTGATTAAAAACCAGGAAAGGAGTATACCTGCGCGTTGCGGCAAATACAGCCAGAGCGTGCACTGGAATGCAATTTTGCGGGGCGCGACGAAAAAAAATCGCAAATCTGGCATCGGCTTGCAGCGAGCGGTCGTATATTTTGATCTTCAGAGGCTATTTTATCGATTCAGCTGTAGTAAAATTACGCAAATTTTGACTCTTGAGTATGAGGTTGTCGCAATGTCGGTTTCTAAAAAACCTATGGTACTGGTGATTCTGGATGGCTATGGCTATCGCGAAGAACAGCAGGATAACGCCATTTTTAGTGCTAAAACCCCGGTAATGGATGCACTGTGGGCCAATCGTCCGCATACCCTAATCGACGCTTCCGGTCTGGAAGTCGGTTTGCCTGACCGTCAGATGGGTAACTCCGAAGTAGGCCACGTTAACCTGGGTGCCGGCCGCATCGTGTATCAGGACCTGACTCGTCTGGACGTTGAAATCAAAGATCGCGCTTTCTTTGCTAATCCGGTGCTGACTGGCGCGGTAGATAAAGCGAAGAACGCTGGCAAAGCGGTACACATCATGGGTCTGCTCTCCGCAGGCGGTGTACACAGCCACGAAGATCACATCATGGCAATGGTAGAGCTGGCAGCTGAACGTGGCGCAGAGAAAATCTACCTGCACGCATTCCTTGACGGTCGCGACACTCCGCCGCGCAGTGCTGAATCCTCACTGAAAAAATTCGAAGAGAAATTTGCCGCGCTGGGTAAAGGCCGCGTAGCGTCCATCATTGGCCGTTACTACGCAATGGACCGCGACAACCGTTGGGATCGCGTTGAAAAAGCTTATGACCTGCTGACTCTGGCGCAGGGTGAGTTCCAGGCTGATACCGCCGTTGCCGGTTTGCAGGCTGCTTATGCTCGCGACGAAAACGACGAATTCGTGAAAGCGACCGTTATCCGTGCTGAAGGCCAGCCAGATGCAGCAATGGAAGACGGCGATGCGCTGATTTTCATGAACTTCCGCGCTGACCGCGCGCGTGAAATCACTCGTGCATTCGTGAACGCCGATTTCGACGGCTTCGCGCGTAAGAAAGTGGTTAACGTCGATTTCGTAATGCTGACCGAATACGCTGCCGACATCAAAACCGCTGTGGCTTACCCACCAGCGTCTCTGGTTAATACCTTCGGCGAGTGGATGGCGAAAAACGACAAAACTCAGCTGCGTATTTCCGAAACCGAAAAATATGCCCACGTCACTTTCTTCTTCAACGGCGGCGTAGAAGAGTCGTTCAAAGGCGAAGATCGCATTCTGATCAACTCGCCGAAAGTCGCTACCTACGACCTGCAACCGGAAATGAGCTCCGCAGAGCTGACCGAAAAACTGGTTGCGGCAATCAAGAGCGGCAAATACGACACCATCATCTGTAACTATCCGAACGGCGACATGGTAGGTCACACCGGGGTGATGGAAGCTGCGGTTAAAGCAGTTGAAGCACTGGATCACTGTGTTGAAGAAGTGACCAAAGCTGTTGAATCCGTGGGTGGGCAACTGCTGATCACCGCAGACCACGGTAACGCTGAACAGATGCGCGATCCGGCTACTGGTCAGGCTCACACGGCGCATACCAACCTGCCAGTTCCGCTGATTTACGTTGGCGATAAGAACGTGAAAGCGGTTGAAGGCGGCAAACTTTCTGACATCGCTCCGACCATGTTGTCGCTGATGGGGATGGAAATCCCGCAAGAGATGACTGGTAAGCCGCTGTTCATCGTGGAATAATCCCTCCCCATGAGGGGAAAGGCGATTAATACCATGACACGGGCCACGAAACCGCGCAGGTTTGCAGTCAGGCCCATCATTTACGCCAGCGTTCTTAGCGCTGGCGTATTGTTGTGCACGTTTTCCGCCCACGCGGATGACCGCGACCAACTCAAGTCTATTCAGGCCGATATCGCCGCGAAAGAGCGCGCGGTACGCCAACAGCAGCAACAACGCTCAAGCCTGCTTGCTCAACTGAAAAAGCAGGAAGAGGCGATCTCCGAAGCCACACGCAAGCTGCGCGAAACGCAAAACACGCTCAATCAACTGAATAAACAGATTGATGAGATGAACGCGTCGATTGCCAAACTGGAACAGCAAAAAGCCGCCCAGGAACGCAGCCTCGCCGCGCAACTGGATGCCGCGTTTCGTCAGGGTGAGCATACGGGCATACAGCTCATTCTCAGCGGTGAAGAAAGCCAGCGCGGTCAGCGTTTACAGGCTTATTTCGGCTATCTCAACCAGGCGCGACAAGAAACCATCGCCCAGTTGAAGCAAACGCGTGAAGAAGTCGCCATGCAGCGTGCTGAACTGGAAGAGAAACAAAGCGAGCAACAAACGCTGTTATATGAGCAGCGCGCCCAACAGGCGAAACTGACTCAGGCACTGAACGAGCGTAAAAAGACGCTGGCAGGGCTGGAATCTTCCATCCAGCAAGGTCAGCAACAGTTGAGCGAGCTGCGTGCTAACGAATCTCGTCTGCGCAATAGTATTGCTCGCGCGGAAGCTGCGGCGAAAGCGCGGGCTGAACGTGAAGCGCGTGAGGCTCAGGCAGTTCGCGACAGGCAGAAAGAAGCGACGCGTAAAGGCACCACCTACAAGCCGACCGAAAGCGAAAAATCGCTGATGTCCCGTACCGGTGGTCTGGGCGCACCGCGCGGTCAGGCATTCTGGCCTGTTCGCGGGCCAACGCTGCATCGCTATGGCGAACAGCTACAGGGCGAACTGCGCTGGAAAGGGATGGTGATTGGTGCCTCTGAAGGTACTGAAGTTAAAGCGATTGCCGATGGCCGGGTGATTCTGGCTGACTGGCTGCAAGGTTACGGTCTGGTGGTGGTGGTTGAGCACGGTAAAGGCGATATGAGTCTTTACGGCTATAATCAGAGCGCACTGGTGAGCGTTGGTTCGCAGGTTCGTGCGGGCCAGCCAATTGCACTGGTGGGCAGCAGTGGTGGTCAGGGTCGGCCTTCACTCTATTTCGAAATTCGCCGCCAGGGTCAGGCGGTCAATCCACAGCCGTGGTTGGGAAGATAAGTTTTGTTTCCATTTCGTCGTAACGTTCTTGCATTTGCCGCTCTGTTGGCGCTCTCCTCCCCCGTACTTGCTGGCAAACTTGCCATCGTCATTGATGATTTTGGTTATCGCCCGCATAACGAAAACCAGGTGCTGGCGATGCCATCCGCCATCTCCGTCGCCGTGTTACCCGACTCACCACACGCCAGAGAGATGGCGACCAAAGCGCATAACAGCGGTCACGAAGTATTGATTCATCTGCCGATGGCGCCGTTGAGTAAACAGCCGCTGGAGAAAAACACGCTGCGCCCGGAGATGAGCAGCGACGAAATTGAGCGCATTATTCGCAGCGCAGTCAATAACGTGCCCTATGCTGTGGGGATCAACAACCACATGGGCAGCAAGATGACCTCTAACCTGTTTGGTATGCAGAAAGTGATGCAGGCGCTGGCGCGTTACAATCTTTACTTTCTCGACAGTGTAACCATCGGTAATACCCAGGCGATGCGCGCTGCGCAAGGCACTGGCGTAAAGGTTATTAAAAGGAAGGTGTTCCTCGACGATTCGCAAAATGAAGCGGATATTCGTGTGCAGTTTAATCGTGCAATTGACCTGGCGCGTCGCAACGGTTCGACTATCGCCATTGGTCATCCGCATCCCTCAACGGTACGCGTGTTGCAACAGATGGTTTATAACCTGCCGCCAGACATTACGCTGGTGAAAGCCAGCAGCTTGCTAAATGAACCGCAGGTTGATACTTCTACACCGCCAAAAAACGCTGTGCCAGATGCACCGCGTAATCCGTTCCGTGGCGTGAAGCTCTGTAAACCGAAGAAACCGCTGGAACCGGTTTATGCTAATCGCTTCTTTGAAGTATTAAGCGAAAGCATCAGCCAGAGCACGCTGATCGTTTACTTCCAGCATCAGTGGCAAGGCTGGGGCAAGCAGCCCGAAGCGGCGAAGTTTAACGCTAGCGCAAATTAAAGGCGCTACGCGTAATACGATGGTGCGACCGCGTTTTGTCGCGCCATTGCCATAAACGGAAAGACCACAGTAACGCCTGATACCCCACCTTCACGCTGCGCACATTGGTAATCAGGCGCTTATACATACCGGACGTAAATATCTCGGCAATCATCCGCTGGCGGGTAATAATATCCGGCTCTTTGCGCACCGCATGGCAAACGCGTAATGCTTCGTAAGTTATTTGCTGATGAAACTCCGGATAAATCGGAATTTTTTCGGCGTAATTACGATTTAAATTTTCCAACAGACGCGTTATCTTAATATAGTGACGTTGATAATTAAGGTTTTTGTTCCCTTGTCTTTTCAAGCGACTTACTGACGTATTATGCAGATAATATTTATATAACGATTGCTCGGTATATCGCGCACGCAGCGCGTTAAACATAAACTCTGTTGTCCAGACAATATCCTGATGATGTAATCCGGCAATAAATTTAATGTTATTTTTGACAATGACATCGCGGCGATAAACCCCCATCCAGACAACGTGAGTCCAACGACGGGAAGAAAGCCCCATCCGCAGCCAATCCGGGCCAGTTAATACGCCGGTTGAGCGTATGCGATCGGTGGGAATAGATTGCCAGGTTTCCCCCGTTTCACGGGTACACCAGTCAGCGTTACACTGCGCCACGTCGAGATCGTCCTCTAACGCCATGGTCATCAGCGTTTCGTACATGGTGGGATAGACTTCATCATCAGCATCGACAAAAGCGACATATTTGCCCGTCGCTGCCTCGACCCCGCGATTACGCGCCACCGATGCGCCAGCATTCGCCTGATGCAGCAAGCGAACGTGAGGATAGTTTTCTGCGTAATGCTTTGCTATATCAACAGAATTATCCGTTGACCCATCGTTAATAATAATGATTTCCAGAGCAGTCCAGGTTTGCGTGATTAAAGATTCCATACAAGTGCGGAAATCATCGCCCGCATTATATAACGGGATAATAACACTAAGTTTATTGGTGCTGTTCATCATAAATTACCGACGACCTCTGAAGTTACCCTGATGTTGTACAGGCTTTGTATTAAGAAACCATTAAGCCTGTGAAATATTATTTTTACGGGTGAGAAAGTCACTTCAGGCTAGAGAGATAATGAGAGCAGCAATATAAGATAACTGCGCAATTACGATATCTTTATTACACTGACAGGATTTTACATATTTAACAGATTATCCTCAGGGAAAAGAGCTGGTATTTTGGCTTTTCAGATTGTAGACAAAGTGCGCTTTGTTTATGCCATCTGCTGCAAGGGCTGGAATACCAGCCCTTATTCATATTAATCCCAGCTCAGAATAACTTTCCCGGACTGGCCCGAACGCATGGCATCAAAGCCTTTCTGGAAATCATCGATGGAGAAACGATGGGTAATGATCGGCGAGAGATCCAGACCAGACTGAATCAGCGCCGCCATCTTGTACCAGGTTTCAAACATCTCACGACCGTAAATGCCTTTAATGAACAAGCCTTTAAAGATCACTTTTGTCCAGTCGATAGACATATCAGACGGCGGGATACCCAGCATCGCAATACGACCACCGTGATTCATGGTGTCCAGCATCGTGCGAAACGCTGACGGCGCACCAGACATCTCCAGGCCAACATCAAAGCCTTCGGTCATGCCCAGTTCTGCCATCACATCATTAAGGTTTTCTTTAGCGACGTTAACCGCACGGGTGATACCCATTTTGCGTGCCAGCTCAAGGCGGTATTCGTTAACATCAGTGATCACCACATTGCGTGCACCAACGTGTTTCGCCACCGCCGCAGCCATAATACCTATCGGACCTGCACCAGAGACCAGCACATCCTCGCCAACCAGATCGAACGACAGCGCGGTATGCACGGCGTTACCGAAGGGATCAAAAATGGAAGCCAGGTCGTCGGAGATATTGTCTGGGATTTTGAAGGCGTTGAACGCCGGGATCACCAGATACTCGGCGAAGCAGCCCGGACGGTTAACACCGACGCCGATCGTGTTGCGGCACAGATGGGTACGACCGCCACGACAGTTGCGACAGTGACCGCAGGTGATATGGCCTTCGCCAGAAACGCGATCGCCAATCTTGAAGCCTTTCACTTCCTGACCAATACCTACCACTTCACCGACATATTCATGGCCCACGACCATCGGCACCGGGATGGTTTTTTGCGACCACTCATCCCAGTTATAGATGTGAACGTCAGTCCCGCAGATGGCTGTTTTACGGATTTTAATCAGCAGATCGTTATGCCCGAGTTCCGGTACAGGAACGTCGGTCATCCAGATGCCCTCTTCCGCTTTCAGTTTGGATAACGCTTTCATCTCACACCCTCAGGCGATAACGCCCAGTTGTTTACCAATACGCGTGAATGCTTCTACTGCACGCGTAATTTGCTCAGGGGTATGCGCCGCAGACATCTGGGTACGAATACGCGCCTGACCTTTAGGAACGACCGGATAGAAGAAACCGGTGACGTAAATGCCCTCTTTTTGCAGCTCACGAGCAAATTTCTGCGCCACTACCGCATCGCCAAGCATGACGGGAATAATGGCGTGATCGGCTCCCGCCAGGGTAAAGCCCGCCGCCGACATCTGCTCACGGAACTGGCGTGCGTTCGCCCACAGACGGTCACGCAGTTCGCTGCCCGCTTCGACCATCTCCAGCACTTTAATGGAAGCAGCTACAATGGCAGGTGCCAGCGAGTTGGAGAACAGGTAAGGACGAGAACGCTGACGCAGCCACTCAACCACTTCTTTACGCGCCGCGGTGTAACCACCAGAAGCGCCGCCTAATGCTTTACCGAGCGTGCCGGTGATGATGTCAACACGGCCCATTACATCGCAGTATTCATGGGAACCACGACCGTTTTCACCGACAAAACCAACCGCGTGAGAGTCATCAACCATCACCAAAGCGTCGTATTTATCCGCGAGATCGCAAACCCCTTTCAGGTTGGCAATTACGCCATCCATAGAGAACACACCATCGGTGGCGATTAATACATGGCGCGCCCCGGATTCACGCGCTTCTTTCAGGCATGCTTCCAGCTCTTGCATATTGTTGTTGGCATAGCGATAGCGTTTGGCTTTGCACAGTCGCACGCCGTCAATGATCGAGGCATGGTTCAGAGCATCGGAGATAATGGCGTCTTCCGCGCCCAACAGCGTTTCAAACAGACCACCGTTAGCGTCAAAGCAGGAAGAGTAGAGAATCGCATCTTCCATCCCGAGAAATGCTGCCAGCTTCTGCTCAAGCTCTTTATGGCTATCCTGAGTGCCGCAGATAAAACGTACTGAAGCCATCCCGAAACCGTGAGAATCCATTCCCGCTTTTGCCGCCGCAATCAGCTCCGGATGATTCGCCAGCCCGAGATAGTTATTGGCGCAAAAGTTTATGACGTGACTTCCATCAGCCACAGTGATGTCTGCTTGCTGCGCAGACGTAATAATGCGTTCTTCTTTAAACAACCCTTCCGCCCTTGCGGTTTCCAGATCGTTAGTTAACTGCTGATAAAATTCTCCACGCATTGCGATTCTCCAGACAGGGCAATTTCCAGCACATATTACCCAAACTTATAGTTCGCGACGAGATGACGCGTTAACACTTCTGTAAAATTCGGGATAAATAACGCCCATCCCCCTCACTTTCGGCGAATGGCTGAAGCCAACGCCGTGTAGTGATATGATAGAAGTATTCGTGTCTGAGATTGTCTCTGACTCCATAATTCGAAGGTTACAGTTATGATCATCGTTACCGGCGGCGCGGGCTTTATCGGCAGCAACATCGTTAAGGCCCTGAATGATAAAGGCATCACCGATATTCTGGTGGTGGACAACCTGAAAGACGGCACCAAGTTTGTGAACCTGGTGGACCTGAATATCGCGGACTATATGGATAAGGAAGACTTCCTGATCCAGATTATGGCGGGCGAAGAGTTCGGCGATGTCGAAGCGATTTTCCACGAAGGCGCGTGCTCTTCCACCACCGAGTGGGACGGCAAGTATATGATGGATAACAACTATCAATACTCCAAAGAGCTGCTGCACTACTGCCTGGAACGTGAAATCCCGTTCCTGTACGCCTCTTCCGCAGCCACTTACGGTGGCCGCACCTCCGACTTTATTGAATCCCGCGAATACGAAAAACCACTGAACGTCTACGGTTATTCGAAGTTCCTGTTTGATGAATATGTTCGTCAAATCCTGCCTGAAGCGAACTCGCAGATTGTTGGCTTCCGCTATTTCAACGTTTATGGACCGCGTGAAGGCCATAAAGGCAGCATGGCGAGCGTCGCTTTCCATCTCAACACGCAACTTAACAACGGTGAATCACCGAAACTGTTCGAAGGTAGCGAGAACTTTAAACGCGACTTCGTCTACGTGGGCGACGTGGCAGATGTGAATCTGTGGTTCCTGGAAAATGGCGTTTCTGGCATCTTCAACCTCGGTACGGGTCGTGCGGAATCTTTCCAGGCAGTGGCGGATGCAACGCTGGCTTATCATAAAAAAGGCCAGATTGAGTACATTCCGTTCCCGGATAAACTGAAAGGACGTTATCAGGCGTTCACTCAGGCGGATCTGACGAATCTGCGCGCTGCGGGTTACGACAAACCATTCAAAACCGTTGCCGAAGGCGTAACGGAATATATGGCCTGGCTGAATCGCGACATCAACGTAAATTCACAAAATCATTCGAGCGGTATCAAGGCGGCAACTAAGTGACAAATTCGTCTGGAACGAATTTGAACTGCCGAAGGCTGCCTTCGGTGAGGGACAGGGACGTTCCTCATTCATACCGGGAGCTTACAATAGTAAGTGACCGGAGTGAACGCAGGCAGCCGCCGCAGAGACAGCTTGAAGGATGAAGTGAATGAAAATATTGGTGATCGGCCCGTCATGGGTGGGCGACATGATGATGTCGCAAAGTCTCTATCGCACGCTCCAGGCGCGCTATCCCCAGGCGATAATCGACGTGATGGCACCGGCATGGTGCCGTCCGTTATTATCGCGGATGCCGGAAGTTAACGACGCTATCCCTATGCCTCTCGGTCACGGGGCGCTGGAAATCAGCGAACGCCGCAAGCTGGGACATAGCCTGCGCGAAAAACGTTACGACCGTGCCTACGTCTTACCCAACTCCTTTAAATCCGCATTAGTGCCTTTCTTCGCGGGGATTCCGCATCGCACCGGCTGGCGCGGTGAAATGCGCTACGGTTTACTCAACGATGTGCGCGTGCTCGATAAAGAAGCCTGGCCGCTAATGGTGGAACGCTATGTTGCGCTGGCCTATGACAAAGGCGTAATGCGTACCGCACAAGATCTACCAAAACCGTTGTTATGGCCGCAATTGCAGGTGAGCGAAGGTGAAAAATCGTATACCTGTAATCAATTTTCGCTCTCATCAGAACGTCCGATGATTGGCTTTTGTCCGGGCGCAGAGTTTGGCCCGGCGAAACGCTGGCCACACTACCACTACGCCGAACTGGCAAAGCAGCTCATTGATGAAGGTTATCAGGTGGTTCTGTTCGGCTCGGCGAAAGATCATGAAGCGGGCAATGAGATTCTTGCCGTTCTGAATACCGAGCAGCAGGCGTGGTGTCGGAATCTGGCGGGAGAAACGCAGCTTGAGCAGGCCGTTATCCTGATTGCAGCCTGTAATGCCATTGTCACTAACGATTCTGGTCTGATGCACGTTGCGGCGGCGCTCAATCGTCCGCTGGTTGCCCTGTATGGTCCGAGTAGCCCGGACTTCACACCGCCGCTTTCCCATAAAGCACGCGTGATCCGGCTGATTACCGGCTATCACAAAGTGCGTAAAGGTGACGCTGCGGAGGGTTATCACCAGAGCTTGATCGACATTACGCCACAGCGCGTATTGGAAGAACTCAACGCGCTATTGTTACAAGAGGAAACCTGACAGATGCGGGTTCTGATCGTTAAAACATCGTCGATGGGCGATGTTCTCCATACGCTGCCCGCACTCACCGATGCCCAGCAGGCAATCCCTGGAATTACGTTTGATTGGGTGGTAGAAGAAGGCTTCGCACAGATTCCGTCCTGGCATGCCGCTGTTGAGAGGGTGATTCCTGTGGCGATACGTCGCTGGCGCAAAGCCTGGCTCTCGGCCCCCATAAAAGCGGAACGGAAAGCGTTTCGTAAAGCCCTTCAGGCAGAAAACTATGACGCAATTATCGACGCCCAAGGGCTGGTAAAAAGCGCTGCTCTGGTGACACGTCTGGCACATGGCGTTAAGCACGGAATGGACTGGCAAACCGCTCGCGAGCCTTTAGCCAGCCTGTTTTACAATCGTAAACATCATATTGCGAAACAGCAGCACGCTGTCGAACGTACCCGTGAACTGTTCGCAAAAAGCCTTGGCTATAGCAAACCGCAGACCCAGGGCGATTATGCTATTGCGCAGCATTTCCTGACAAATCCACTACCAGATGCTGGAGAGTATGCTGTATTCCTCCATGCGACTACCCGCGATGATAAACACTGGCCGGAAGATCACTGGCGAGAATTAATTGGTTTACTGGCAGGTTCAGGGATTCGAATTAAACTACCGTGGGGTGCGCCGCATGAAGAAGAACGAGCAAAAAGGCTGGCGGAAGGCTTTGATTATGTCGACGTACTACCGAAGATGAGTCTGGAAGGCGTTGCCCGTGTGCTGGCTGGAGCTAAATTTGTTGTGTCGGTCGATACAGGGTTAAGCCATTTAACTGCGGCACTCGATAAACCCAATATCACAGTTTATGGGCCTACAGACCCAGGATTAATTGGCGGTTATGGGAAGAATCAGGTAGTTTGCATGGCACCGGATAAAGATCTTGCTCATCTGGCTGCAGAAACAGTATTAAAGAAAATCAATTCCTGATTAACACATTCTATATTATTTAAAACGGTGGAGAAGCAATGTTAACAGCCTCGCTGGTGCTGCGTAATAAAGAGAGCTGGAAACCATACTGGAATAAAGTGTTGGTATTCCTCTTTATTGCAACCTTTTTCCTTGATGGTATTACCCGTTATAAGCATATCATATCTGTACTAATGATTATTACGGTAATCTATCAAGTTTCTCGTGCTCCAGGAACATTTAAAGCACTCTATAAAAATAATCTTTTTTATAGCGTCCTGGCACTGTCACTCATTCTTTTATATGCTACTTTCATATCACCTGATCTGAAAATAAGTTTTAAAGAATTCAGTAACACGGTACTTAAAGGATTTTTGGCATATAGTTTACTAATACCTGCATTATTAAAAGATGAAGATAATGAAAGCATCGGTAAAATTGTACTATACTCATTAGTTACCGGACTTGGGTTACGTTGCCTTGTTGAAATTATTCTTTATATTCAGGATTATAATAAAGGAATAATGCCATTCTCCACCTACGAACACCGTAGTATTTCCGATTCAATGGTGTTTCTATTTCCAGCATTATTAAATCTTTGGCTTATCAAGAAAACCTCTTATAAAATAGCATTCGTAATTTTTAGTGCAGTTTTCTTATTTCTGTTATTAGGAACGCTCTCGCGTGGTGCATGGCTGGCAGTATTCATAGTAACTCTACTATGGTTAATCTTAAATCGTCAGTGGAAATTGTTGATGCTGATCTCCATCGTTATTTCTGTTGCAGCAGCGTGTATATTTACCTATAAAGGTGATCATGCCAATAAAGACAGGCTTATTTATAAACTTCAACAGACCGACAGTTCTTATCGCTATACCAATGGTACTCAAGGTACGGCGTGGACATTAATTATGGAAAATCCACTTAAGGGATATGGCTACGGCGATGATATTTACCATGCAATATATAATAAGCGTGTCGTCGATTTTCCATCATGGACGTTCAGGCAATCCATTGGACCACACAACGTTATTTTGTCAATTTGGTTTGCAGCAGGTTTAGCTGGATTACTCGCTTTACTTTATCTGTATGGCTCTATTATCAAAGAAACAGCTAACGCAATATTTAAAAAAGTAGTAGTCACTCCTTATAATGGTCAATTATTACTATTTTTATCTCTTGTAGGTTTTTATATTATTCGAGGTAATTTCGAGGAAGTTGATCTCAAACCAATTGGCTTGATTGTTGGTTTGCTGTTAGCTATGCGGAATAAATAAAAAAAAGCCTGCCTGACATTTGGTTCAGGCAGGCTCTTCAAATCAAAGAATTTTTAACCAAACCAGTCTCGTATTTGTGCTTCAAAACTCTGAGTAACATGTTCCCAGCTATATTTTGAGAAAACAAAATTTCGGGCATTTTCAGCAATTTGTTCTCTGTCAGCATCAGCTAAAACTCGCTTAATATCCGCGAGAATACTTTCAGATGTCATAGGCTCTGCAAGGTGATAACCTGTAATTCCTTCCAGAACAAACTCACTGATTCCACCTTTTTGACTCGCAAGTACAGGTTTACCAGCCGCCATAGCTTCAACAGCTACCATACAAAAAGCTTCTTCTACCTGGGAAGGAACAACAACTAAATCTGCTAAACGGTAATAGTTATGCATCTGCTCCGGCGGCTGCCCACCCGCCATGATACATTGCGCGCCAATAGCTTTCGCTTCATCCAGAACCTTTTTCTGATATTCAGCTTTTTCACCTTTTTTACTGGCAAAAGGATCACCAACGATAACCAGTTTAAGGTTGTCTCTATCCTTACACAGCTTATTGAAAGCATCCATAAGCATCAGACAGCCTTTATCTGGCGATATCCTTCCTGCAAATAATAACACCGTATCATTCGCATCGATATTGAATTTCTTCCTTAAATCTACAGTATTATCATGTAGATACGATTCAGCGCAAAAACCATTAGGCACAATAGCAATATCTGCAGCAGGCATTTTTTCCGAATAGAAATCGAACAGAAACTGGCTAGGAACAATTATTTTTGCATTTTTGTCTAACTGCCCTGGCTCGAAAGCATTATGAAGATGCATCACTAGCTGCGCTTGAGGACTTCTGCCGCGAATCTGTTTATACAGCTTCATGCTATTGTGGATAACAATAACTGAGTCTTTCGAATCAGCGTTTTTAGGTTGAGTATTTAAAATGCGCTGAGAATACGGCACAGGATCAAGTCGAGTCCACTTTTGGAAAAGTCGCTTATAGACTCGACTAAAACCAATGTAGTGAATATCACAATTATCATTTACTTTTGTGTAAGTCGGGTAACCGTCGTTTCGAATACAGGCGATAGTTGCTGGAATCGAAAGTCTTTTTGCAACCTGGTAAATCCATGTTTCAACCGCTGCAGCTCCTTTTGGCGGTATAGAAAATATTGGTGTGACGGTAAATATTATTTTTTTAATCATTATTAGCCAACTCCAATATTTTGATAATACGAGATAAAGACATAGAAAATACTAGATTATTTATTGCAAACCCTGGATTGTAAAATTTCTGGCAGTTCCATAAATGGAATGATATCATATTGAATTGCTGTATCATCCGACAAATTATAAATATTAATATCTTCTACATTTTCACGCATAAAACGGAAAAATGGCAAAATTTTGAATAAATCCTTACTCAATTCCGAGGGCATTGGATTCTTATTTTCATCATAGAAACGCGAACAGCTACCCGTTAAATCCAGACCGGAACAAATAATCCGTGCATACTTAAGTGAATAAGCTATTTGAATTGCAGCAAAGGCAATAGTATGGCATGAGCAATAACCAAGACTAATGTCCTTGCAAAATCCGACCAGACGACCTTTTTTAGACAATGGTACAGAGATCAGCAGTTCCTTGTGAATCTGACGCAATATATTAAATTTAATCTTCTTTATCAATCCGCCTTTTTCTCGACGGTAAAAGGACCGTAATACGAGGCAGTTCTGGAGGAGATAAAGTTTATCTTCTTTGGAAGCGTGTTCATAAACGTCAACGTTTACTATGGTATAACGACTTCTCTGGCTAAATTTATAAAAATCATCACGACGCTGATGTAAAAAGCGGACATCTGTAAGCACATATATAAAAGGAACGATATTATGACTTAACAAATATTGCGCAGAACCATTGACAGCAATAATATCCTTTGTTCGTAATACTGACAAAGGTGTTTTTTGCGATGTAGGGCCAGAAAGAAAAATAATAACATCATCAGATGTTTTATTTTCAATCAGGTTTTCAACATCTTTTTTGTCAATGTATCTAATATTCTTCATGATAAACCTGTGAAATAAATAACTCCGCTTAAAACTGTCCTGGTGAAGACATGTAATTGTGGGATATTTTTAGCGTGCTGGTTTCCCTTTCAAACGCCGCATCAAATTGCGCATTTTTTTACGATAAACTAAAAGATAATAACCTGGATCTTTAATCTCATTTTTAATACCGTAATGACGCTCTAAGTCAATACGATCTTTCGCTTTACGCTGCGCCGAAGCACGTTTTCCGGAGAGATCAATAATTCGGACTTCACCATTTTGTATAATGAAGTTACCACGATGGGGGTCGCCAGAAACCATGCCATGTTGATGCAATGCATTAATTGATTGCTGAATTTTATTTTTTAGCGCATCATCAATATCGGGCATATCACACAACTCTATACCATCAATATACTCGATGATCATGATATAAGTATGGACAAATCGTAAGGTTTTCCGTTCAGCTAATAAATAAAAATCATTGAGCGTATTTAACCCTTCATTTCGTACTTTTTGAGTTTGCTCAAAAAGGCGTTCATAATAATCACCTTTTAACAGAGACTTAAAAAAACGCTCGTTACGCTTAACTTTCGGAGAAAATACCTTAAGAATCAATTTACCGTAATCGGTATCAATAAGCATAACTTTTGTATCATCAATAGAACGAAAAACCTTGATGATATTTATATTATAAGACAAGAAGTCATTTAATACATTGAGATATTTTGAGTTGTTTTCATCGGTAAAAACAACCAAGTCTTTGATCTTGCTCTTCTGAATCATGATAAGCCAGTTAAATGTTATTTACGGTAATATTTTCGGCAAAGATAACAGACTCCTGCTATAATTCCTGAGATATAATGATGTTGCACTAAAAGATGTTTATATCTTTTTTTAAATTCAATAAGTGATTTTGCATCTCGTGGAGAGTCATCTTTCCAGGGGGAATTCTCTAAAGCTATTTTATAGTATTTTACCGATGGATAAATTGCCCATTTGTGCCACGGTTTAGTTGCACCTGTATAATGAATAAGAAGAGTACTTTCTGTAATCAGTTTTTTATAGTTTTGATGTGTTTTGTCTTTTAATTCACTTTTAATTGTATAAATTGTATTGTACTCACGAGGCAAAAATATTGTCATCCCTTTCAGTAAGACATTCATAACATCCTGATCAGGGTATTTATAAACATTATCTTTACTCATAAGAATAGATAATGCTTTTTCTGTTAGTTTTGCGGCAGTCCATTTTTTTAAGTCTAAATACACGACACCTGAATTAAAGTACTGCCCAAGTAATTCAGGATCAGACAACCTGGATACCGCCTTTTCCTGCATTGGCTCAACATCTTTAACAACAGCAGCCATCGCTCCGTTTAAATCCAGATACAATAGTTGGCTAATATCGCCTTTACAAACAACATCTGCATCAAGATAAAGCAAACGATCAAGCGTTAAGCCCAATAATTGAAATGCAAATAAACGGAAGTACATTGCTCTTGACCAGACCTGTGTACAAGGCAAACACTGGAGCTTATTAGTGTTAATTCTATATAACGTGATTCTTAATTGGTATTGCTCTGCAAGCTTTGCGACTTTTTGAAAAAAGTCATCATTATAAACGTCAGCAATAATATAAAAATCAAGATTAATATGTCGATTGTTTAGAACAATTGATGTGATGGAAACACCTACACCATCAAGATAATTAGCATCGACACCATAGGCAACATTTAAACATTCAGAAGTATTTATATTAACTAGCCGGAAATCCCAGGCTTTAACTTTATCTATCTCTATGGCAGGAAATGAGTCCACAATGCTACCCTTATATCATTACTTTATAGTTTCCCAGTTTTAATGTTTTATCTTTTCAAGAAAATAAAAAAGATAATTGTTAAATCCTTTTAGATATCTATGCTTTTTAAGCATATGTTTTGCGCTATATCTTAATTGATTGCTATTGTTCGGTTTCAGCAACGCCGTATTCTTCCATGGCGAAGCATTTTTTGCCTCCATAAAGGCTTGTGATACAGGATAATCCCAGGCCCAATCATGCCAGGGCTTGGTTGGACCGATATAATGGATAAAAATAGTATCGTTGGTTACTGGGTTTGTAAAACTTTCTTTGAGCTGATAATTTAAGCTAAACTGGGTGTTATATTTAATATCAGCAAAAATAAGTTTGTCTGCCAGCAACATATTTAACACATCCTGATCAGGATGTGTTATTTTTTTGATTATTTCTGGATCATTTAGCATTGCAATGGCTCGAGCAGAAACCTGTTGAGCAGCCCATTGGTCCGTATTAATCAATAAAAAACCGGAGTTAAAGTAACCTTTAGCAATTCCCGCAACACCTAACGAATGTGCGCGTTTTTCCCACCAGTCAGCTTGCCCTTCTGTAACAACCATTGCGACTTTATCGTCAGGAAATGAGAATTTAATTAGTGGCTCAATACTCCCCTGACAAATAATATCAGCATCCAGATAAAGGACTTTAGACGACTTATTAATAAAGTAATCAGCAATAACAAAGCGAAAATATATTGCATGAGTCCAGTTCTTGGTGCTAGGTAATGAGCGGAGCCGATCACCATTAATCAGATATATTTTAATTCTGGTTTTATACTGCAACGCCAGAGCATCAAAATACTTACGATCATCATCGCCAAAATAATCAGTAAAAATATGGAAACACAATCGACTTCCTTCATTATGCTTTAATATTGAAGCAATCGAAATTCCGCAACCAAATAGAAAATTTTTGTCAGTTCCATAAGCGATGTCCAGACAAAGATTTTCTGTTTCTACTTTATGATTATAATCAATAACTGAATTAAGAAACTCAGTTTCCTGGAAAAACACCTGCTGCATTATTTCCTCCGGGAAATAGCAGAAATAATTATCTTATGTAATCTATCGTAATACTTCGATTGGTAAAATTTATCGATCGACCCAGGAATTTTTTCATGTTCGATATAAATTTCACCGGATATATATTTATTTAGAAGAGTTACAAAACCAGCAATATCTCCCGGTTGATACAGATGACCATTAACATCAGGTTGAATAATGTCAGCAGGCCCGGATACACAATCGGTACTGATACAAGGAATCCCCCATGACAAGGCTTCAAGTAGAGTCATTGGAAAACCTTCAAAAGATGAGGTGAGCAATAGCGCACTCACTTTTTTAATATCTTGTTGGACCAATTCCCAGGGGTGTCGTTGCCAACCATACCAGACAATTCGATCATCAATATTTAGTTCTCTACTATAAGCCTGGCATTTTTCGAAATCGGAACCATCGCCCAATACATGGAGTTTCCAGTTACCTTGCGCCTGTGATAAGCCATCAAGCAAGTCTTTAACCCGTTTCTGGCCTTCGAATTTCATACGCCCAACATAAATGAACGTTGCCGTTTCGTCTTCTTCGGGCGCGGGAATGACTGAGTCTTTCGCTTCGACGGGATTAAAAATAACATTTATCGTCGATTCTGCTACACCCCGATTAATCATTTGCTGCTTAATGCCAGAGCTGATTGCTAAATGATAGTCGGCACAGGTGATATATTCAGCATGTTTTTTGTGATCTAAAGAAAAATGCGGCCATGAAAATACTGGCACATCAATCCCTGATTTTTTACGTGCTTTTGCGGCAAACAGGCAAGAAATCACATCAATACAAATAACGATATCTGGTTGGTAATCCTGAAGCCATTTACTTAAAGCATGAATATGTTTTGCCCGACGCAAAAAGCCTAAACGAATATTGGAAAATGAACATGAGTATTTAATACCTTCTAGCCATCCCTTATCCATTTTGTCATTACGACAAAAGAAAAACATTTCACTTTGGATATGCTTTTGCATGAAGGTGTTAATGACATCACGGATGACTGTTTCCATGCCGCCAAATCCAGAAACAGCTTCGCCTATAAATGCTATTTTCATAGAAACTCTCATTAATTGAGTAAAACTCACTGTTTTAACGATTTATTTGTCTATAAAATCAGAAACAATTATTGACATCATTTTATCAGGACTGAATTTATATAAACTATCATAATCCATTGGTTTAACAGATGAGTTTATAAAATACTCTAACTTATCCCAATCGTCATGACCTATTATAAAAAAGCGAGATTCATTATAGATTTCTGAACCAAGTATATTTATATTATTAGTAATTAATTTTTTATTAAAAAATAGTGCCTCAAGTATACGAAGGGTCCAGCCAGATTGGTTTTCTTTAGTTATATCAACAATTATATTAGCATTTAATGTTCTGCGAATATTTTCTTCATAAGGCATTTGTTTTTCAATCAAATACTTTGAAGTCAGAGATGATGTCTTATCTTTGACAACATTAAAATCTAACTTACATCCTAGCGTTGTTAGTCTATCAGCTAACTCATTAATTATTTGCAGACGCCCTTTATCTCGACCAAGAAAGAAACATATTGGCTGACTGTTATTTTTGTTAGATAAATTATAATTAGTGATTTCCTCCATCCCTATAGGAAAAAATTGTTCTATCGCTTTGGTCTTTTCATTCCCTATAAATCTATGTTCAAAATCATATATAATATCAAAATAATTAGCACTATCAAAAATAAAATCTTCGCTAACAGTATTTCTTAGAAGCAAAACTTTATGACAATTGACATTCTTTAAGATTTGCTTATTAATACCTTTATTTATCACACTATCATTAAAGATAATTATGTCATCTTTTTTAATATTATTGAGATAATGCTTGATGAATAATCGCCCCAGCCATGCATTGTCCATCCCTATTTTTGAGATTTTCTTATTAACCCAGTTGTACTTTTTTGGCGTTGTTATGTTTTGTATATTGTACTTTTTTTTCAGGTACTGGATCATTTTTAATTCATAATCTGCAACCCAGTTTATAAAATAAATAGTCATAATAAAGTTAGTTCCAGTACATACTGATAAATATTTTTATAATCCTTTGCGTTGTGTTCGCTCTTTAATACGTTCGGCCTTAACGCTTGCCATGTTCAATAAATTCTGTTCAAGAGATAATATTTTGCGTAAAGGCATCCCAAAATAAACCTTCATAAATCGCCATATGTCTCTTTGCGTCAGGCCAATATTCATTGATGAGAAATATAAACCAATCAGGTCTTTATCGCGCCAGCGGCGCGGTACTTTTGCACGTATCTGTGCCCGATGCAGATCGATGACCGAAATTTTTAATTCATCTTCCCGGCCAGTAAATGGCAAATGAAGCAAAAAGTGGCAAATATAACAGTCGCGGTGATTTATCCCTGCTGCGTGCATTTTACGCACCATGGTTGCCACACGCGCGATCAGCATACGCTTAACACGTATATCAGGAGGATTGACTGCCCAATCGGCACAATAATCTTCAAGGCTAATCGTGGGAGTGAGATCTTCGGTAATAATAAATGATGTGCGGGTTAATGGATTTAAACCTTTTTCACCAAACCCAATGCCCTTCATTGTATCAACGCCAACATCACTCAGGCGATGAATAGCGTGCCACTCTCTGTCTGCGCCCAAAACGGGCATCCGCAATGAGAGTAGATTTTTTATAATCTCTTTTAATGTCGTCCCCTTGTGCCATTTAAGAAAATAGCTTTTCCCGGACAGTTCAAAGCGTAATGTGCGACGAGTCTCCAGTTCACGAAAGACCTCGCCGTTCAGTTTTTTGACTTCTGCAAAAGCATCTTTACCACGCCAAAGTGTGGCAAGCGGCTCTTTTAATTCAACCATCTAAACCACCTGTAATGATATCCGCGGCTTTCTCTGGCAAGCTATACAAATCCTGAGTATCGGCATAATGGCGAGCATTCTCCGCCCAGGCCATTCGCAATGGAGACTGAGTTAACGCTTTACGTAAAACTTCATTTAATTGTTCCTGGGAGAAAGGTTCAGCGATGACCGTTCCACAATTAGCATCCGCAATATAATGCGCGTACCCACATACCGCAGTTGTTAAAACAGGTAATCCAGCAGCGATCGCTTCAAGAAGAACGATACCCGCAGCTTCCTGATAAGCGGGATGCAGTAATAAATCAGCGGCTGCCATTAATTCTGACACATCATTGCGACCGGAGAAGAAATGCACATTGCTCCGCACGCCGAGTTTTTCTGCCAACGCTTCAAATTTTCGCGGTTTATCCTGACCAACAACAAATAAAAGCGTATTGTGACGTAATGATTCTGGTAATGATGCCAAAGCTTCAATTGAGCGATCTACACCTTTACGGCCAAAATCTGATCCAACCTGCAGTAATAAGTTTTGTTGCTCTTTTATGCCATTTTTCTGACGATAAATTTCACGACTATTTGGGATTTGCTCGCTGTATTTTCTGTCCGGATAAATACCGGGAGGAAGAATTTGAAAACGTTCAGGTTCAGTTTGATAATGTTTCTGGAAATCGGCGATTTGCTTATCGGTCAGCATCATAAGTTTCGTCGATTTACCCTGCTCGAAAGTCGCCCGCTCAAATGCGGCATAATGGCGATATCGTGATGTTAAACGATATAAAAAACCTTTTTCTTGCGCAACTTTCTCGGCGTAACAAACATCAGCGGCAAAATAAACATCCAACCCTGGCATCTTATTAAACCCAACAACGCGATCAGCGGGATGCGCTTTGAGATGATTTTGTACCCAGGCATAATATTCTGCATTGCGTCCATGGTTGGTATGGGACTTAACTGGCACCTGAATAAGCTCAAATGCTTTCGGGCAATCACCTTCCCACGACTGCGTATAGACCCGAACATGGTGGCCCCGTGCGGCAACTGTTGATGCAATACGCATAAAGTCACGTTGAAGCCCACCAAAAGGAAAATATTTATATAAACAAAACGCCACGATCATAATTGTACATTCCTGTCAGCTGAAGGGGCATCTTCTGGCAACAGCTTTTCCGTAGCGGCGATTACATCTTCCGCTGGGATAACAGAAAGATATTTTTTGTTGCGATCAAGTTCATGCCGGGTCGGCATTTTCTGATAATTCCCCGCCCAGAATTGAATAATATTCTCGGTCCAGGGACGCCAGAATACGTGATCCGTTGCACCAAATAGACTAATGACTGGCGTTTTCACTGCCGCGGCAATATGTCCTGGCGCAGAATCCACGCCAATAAAAAGCACTGCATGATCAATTAACGCACCTAGTTCAGGAAAACGTGTTTTACCTGCAAGGCCAGTAATGGGTTTCGTTTCGCAACCTCGAGCAATCTCATCGACACAAGCGAGATCATCTGCCGAAGGCCCGCAGGTCAGCACAACCTGATACCCTCGCTGTTGCAGCGCATCGATAACCTTAGAAAATTTATCGTTATCCCAGCACTTAAATATCTGACGCGCTGTCGGTTGGATGACAACATAATGATCTTTCACGCCCAGGGCATCTAATTCCCGGCGCATCTTCTTCCAGCAATCTTCGGCGTAACTCATTGTTGTATCGGTGTAGAAATCGGTAATACCTAATGGCTCAAGGACCGATAAATTACGCTCAACAATATGTGTACCGTGTATTGGCGCTAAGTGTGTGAAGCTTTTTTTCCAAATGCCATGCTGCCGATGACCATAAAGTTGCGATATTTTCATCCGTGCAGGTAAACAACGTACCAGCAGTGCTACCATCCACTGATCCGTAAGATTAATGACCAGATCGTAATTATTCGCACGCAGAGTTTTTATCAACGAAAGCACATTTTTAATTTTATCGAATGTTCCCGCACCTTTATTGCTTATCCCGTAGAGCGCATTAATTTCCGGATTTTCAGACAAAATAGGGATGGTGTCCTGATAAAGCAGCATATCGATTTTTGCATCGGGATAATTCTGCTTGAGCGTACTGATGACAGGAGTAGTTAATAACATATCTCCATGATATCGCATCTTTATGACCAGGATTTTTCGAAATGGCTTTTCCACTAGCGACTCTTTTGTGTGATTGTCTGGTTAAGTTAAGCAGAAAAAAAGCACGCTACCGCCCCAGGCTCAACAGCTACCTGAATACTGATAACGCACTTACTTTGACGTGCTAGTGTATCATTTCTTTCGCAGCAATCCGACCCGAATGATTTTTATACACAAAATATGTTTTGGTTATAAAAATCAAATAGATAAAAAACAGCATATAGATAATGTCGGTACGGCCTATGTAACGTAGAAAATGGGGCCAGGTTTCAATGAATCGCATAAAAATACAAAAAAAATGAAGATGTAGCGGCAGATCAGACCAAACTGAAGCTATTTAAGTCAAAAACAGGAAAAGTAATGGTAAAGCCACCGCTAAATACATAGAATCCCCAGCACATCCATAAGTCAGCTATTTATTATGCTCGAATTGCTTTACACCGCCCTTCTCTACCTTATTCAGCCGCTAATCTGGATACGGCTTTGGGTGCGCGGACGTAAGGCTCCGGCCTATCGAAAACGCTGGGGTGAACGTTACGGTTTTTACCGCCATCCGCTAACACCAGGCGGCATTATGCTGCACTCTGTATCCGTCGGTGAAACTCTGGCGGCAATCCCGTTGGTGCGCGCGCTGCGTCATCGCTATCCTGATTTACCAATCACTGTCACGACTATGACACCGACTGGTTCGGAGCGCGTACAATCGGCGTTTGGAAAAGATGTTCAGCACGTTTATCTGCCTTACGATCTGCCCGATGCACTCAACCGTTTCCTTAATAAGGTCGACCCGAAGCTGGTGTTGATTATGGAAACTGAACTGTGGCCTAACCTGATCGCGGCACTACATAAGCGCAAAATTCCGCTGGTTATCGCCAATGCGCGTCTTTCTGCGCGCTCTGCCGCAGGTTACGCCAAACTGGGTAAATTTGTTCGTCGCTTGCTCCGTCGTATTACGCTGATTGCTGCGCAAAATGAAGAAGATGGCGCGCGTTTTGTGGCGCTGGGCGCAAAAAATAATCAGGTTACCGTTACCGGTAGCCTGAAATTCGATATCTCTGTAACACCACAACTGGCTGCTAAAGCAGTAACGCTGCGCCGCCAGTGGGCGCCGCATCGTCCGGTATGGATTGCCACCAGTACTCATGATGGCGAAGAGAGCGTAGTGATTGCCGCCCATCAGGCGCTGTTGCAACAGTTCCCGAATTTATTGCTCATTCTTGTTCCTCGTCATCCTGAACGCTTCCCGGACGCGATTAACCTTGTCCGCCAGGCTGGACTAAGCTATATCACACGCTCTTCCGGAGAGGTCCCCTCTGCCAGTACACAAGTGGTGGTTGGCGATACGATGGGCGAACTGATGTTGCTGTACGGTATTGCCGATCTCGCGTTTGTTGGCGGTTCACTGGTTGAACGTGGTGGACATAATCCGCTGGAGGCCGCCGCACACGCTATCCCGGTGTTGATGGGGCCGCATACCTTTAACTTTAAAGACATTTGCGCGCGGCTGGAGCATGCAAGCGGGCTGATAACCATCACTGATGCCGCGTCGCTGGCAAAAGAGGTTTCCTCTTTACTCACTGACGCTGATTACCGTAGTTTCTATGGCCGTCATGCCGTTGAAGTGCTGTATCAAAACCAGGGCGCGCTGCAGCGTCTGCTTCAACTGCTGGAACCTTACCTGCCACCGAAAACGCATTGAGGTTATTATGCAAAAACGGGCGATTTATCCGGGTACTTTCGATCCCATTACCAATGGTCATATCGATATCGTGACGCGCGCCACGCAGATGTTCGATCACGTTATTCTGGCGATTGCCGCCAGCCCCAGTAAAAAACCGATGTTTACTCTGGAAGAGCGTGTGGCGCTGGCACAACAGGCAACTGCGCATCTGGGAAACGTTGAAGTGGTCGGATTTAGCGATTTAATGGCGAACTTCGCCCGCAATCAACACGCCACAGTGCTGATTCGTGGCCTGCGTGCAGTGGCGGATTTTGAATATGAAATGCAGCTGGCGCATATGAATCGCCACTTAATGCCGGAACTGGAGAGTGTGTTTCTGATGCCTTCGAAAGAGTGGTCGTTTATCTCTTCATCGCTGGTTAAAGAAGTGGCGCGCCATCAGGGCGATGTCACCCATTTCCTACCGGAGAATGTCCATCAGGCATTGATGGCGAAATTAGCGTAGCTTTTATGCCGGATGATTTACCATCCGGCTTGCATCAATTATTTCTGGCAGTGCCTGCAATAAAACGTCGCCCGTTGTGCATGTTTAGACGCCACAATCGGCGTACCGCACACCCGACACGGCTCGCCTTTTCGCCCGTAAACCTGCAATTCCTGAGCGAAATAGCCCGGTTTACCGTCGCTTTGCAGAAAATCTTTCAGCGTCGTACCGCCCTGCTCAATTGAACGCAGCAATACTGCTTTAATCACTCGAGCCAACAGTTCACACTCTGCCAGCGAGAGAGAAGATGCCAGCCGATCCGGATGGATCCCCGCTGCAAACAGTGATTCACTGGCGTAGATATTCCCTACGCCTACCACCAACTTGTTATCCATCAGCCAGGGCTTAATCGCCGTTTTTTTCTTCGCGCACTTCTGATGCAAGTATTCGCCATTGAAATCATCGTTAAGCGGCTCCGGCCCAAGATGTGCCAGCACATTGTGGCCTTCCAGCTCTTTGGCCCACAGCCAGGCGCCAAAGCGGCGCGGATCGGTATAGCGCAGCACTTTGCCGTTACTCATCACCAAATCAACATGGTCATGCTTTTCAGGGGGAAGTTCTTCTGGAAGGATGCGCAAACTACCAGACATCCCCAGATGGATGATAATCCAGCCCTCAGGTAGCTCCAGCAGCAGATATTTAGCGCGGCGCTGTACACTAAGCACTGGTTGATCGCTTAAACGGTAGATTTCTTCCGAAACCGGCCAGCGCAGGCGTCCGTTGCGCACCACCGCATGAAGAATGGTTGCACCAACGAGATGTGGTTCTATGCCGCGACGGCTGGTTTCAACTTCGGGTAATTCAGGCATAGCATCTCCGGGAATGAACAGATGCAGTCAATATGGGGGCAAGTAGATAACAAAAAACCCCGCCGGGGCGAGGTTTTTCGTTACATTAAAGCGAGAATTATTTAATTTTCGCTTCTTTGTAGATCACGTGCTGGCGAACAACTGGATCGAATTTTTTCAGTTCCAGTTTTTCCGGCTTAGTACGTTTGTTCTTCGTAGTGGTATAGAAGTGACCAGTACCAGCAGAAGAAACCAGCTTGATTTTCTCACGAATACCTTTAGCCATGATTTATTTCCTCTAAGTACTTAGTACTTTTCGCCACGGGCACGCAGTTCAGCCAGAACTGTATCGATGCCTTTTTTATCGATTACACGCATACCTTTAGCAGATACGCGCAGGGTGACAAAACGCTTTTCGCTCTCAACCCAGAAACGGTGAGAGTGCAGGTTCGGCAGGAAACGGCGTTTAGTCGCGTTCAGTGCGTGGGAACGGTTGTTACCGGTCACCGGACGCTTGCCAGTAACTTGGCAGACTCGGGACATGTCTATTCTCCAAAAATCAAATTAGCTCGAGCTTCGTATGGGGTATTGGCGCCTCGTCAGGCTTTACAGCCCGGTCATCGCAGTTCTATGTGAACTCTCGATTGCCAGGCCCAAATGCCAAACCCGAGATTCTCAAAGGTGGCGTAGTATACGCTGACTCGGCGATGTGCTCAAGTCCCGAACAGACAAAGATCCCGAAGGATCGCGCATAGCGGATTAAATCCAGCCGCGTTCGGCAAAAGAAACATATTCTCCACGCCCAATCACGATATGGTCGAGCACGCGTAATTCCATGAACTGACAACTTTTTATTATCCGTTCGGTAATGAGTTTATCCGCTTTACTGGGTTCAGCACAACCCGAAGGGTGATTATGGGCAAGGATCAGTGCCGAGGCGTTTATTTTTATCGCTTCACGAATAATTTCCCGTGGGTGGACTTCCACATGATTTAACGTGCCGGAAAAGAGTCGGCTGTGGGTAAGTACCCGATGTTGTGAGTCGAGAAAGATCACCATAAAGATCTCCCGCTCTTCGCCCGTGAGCTGGCTTTGTAAAAATTCCCTCGTCATCTCCGGGCTGAGTAACGGGCTTTCTTCACGCATCCGCACGTTGTAGTAACGCCGCGCCAGTTCGGCAATCCCCTTTAACTGGGCGAATTTCGCCACACCAATTCCATGAACGCCACTAAATTGTTCATATTCAGAGGTTAACAAGCCGTAAAGAGAGCCGAAATTCTCCAGCATCTCTTTTGCCAGGGTTAACACATCTTTACCGCGCGTTCCTGTACGCAGAAATAGCGCCAGCAGCTCGATATCCGTTAACGCACCAATGCCCAACTTCAGCATTTTTTCGCGTGGCATCAACAATTCTACATTGCTTTTCACCTTCACCTCCTTTGTGGTGGGCGCATCCTGTCATAGCCGTTTGGTTAAATCGACGGCCAGTTTTCAATCCTGGAAAGCGCCTCGCAAAGTGATTCTCAGGTGAAAGCACGACAACAAAAGTATTGTGATAAAATCGCCAACTTCTGGTGTCCCCCTACAGGAAAAATCATCATGAGCCTGGCCGGTAAAAAAATCGTTCTCGGCGTCAGCGGCGGTATTGCTGCCTATAAAACCCCTGAGCTGGTGCGTCGTTTGCGCGATCGCGGAGCAGACGTCCGCGTAGCCATGACCGAAGCGGCAAAAGCCTTTATCACCCCACTTAGCTTGCAGGCGGTTTCTGGTTATCCCGTTGCCGATAGTCTGCTGGACCCAGCAGCCGAGGCGGCGATGGGTCATATTGAGCTGGGTAAATGGGCTGATTTAGTGATTCTCGCCCCAGCTACCGCTGATTTGATTGCCCGCGTAGCTGCCGGGATGGCGAATGATCTGGTGTCAACGATTTGCCTGGCTACGCCTGCGCCTGTTGCCGTACTGCCAGCCATGAACCAGCAGATGTATCGTGCTGCGGCTACCCAGCATAATTTAGAGGTGCTTGCCTCACGTGGTTTGCTGATCTGGGGGCCAGATAGCGGCAGTCAGGCCTGTGGTGATATCGGCCCTGGGCGAATGCTCGATCCCTTAACCATTGTTGATATGGCTGCCGCACATTTTTCGCCCGTCAACGACCTGAAACATCTGAATATTATGATTACCGCCGGCCCGACGCGCGAACCGCTCGATCCGGTGCGTTACATCTCCAACCACAGCTCCGGCAAGATGGGCTTTGCTATCGCCGCTGCCGCTGCCCGTCGCGGAGCGAACGTTACGCTGGTTTCCGGACCGGTTTCGCTACCAACACCGCCGTTTGTTAAACGTGTTGATGTGATGACCGCACTGGAGATGGAAGCCGCCGTGAAGGCCTCAGTACAGCAGCAAAATATTTTTATCGGTTGCGCCGCCGTGGCCGATTATCGCGCAGCCGCTGTCGCCAGTGAAAAAATCAAAAAGCAGGCGACTCAGGGGGATGAATTAACAATAAAAATGGTCAAAAACCCTGATATCGTCGCCGGAGTTGCCGCACTAAAAGACCAAAGGCCTTATGTTGTTGGATTTGCGGCCGAAACAAATAATGTGGAAGAATACGCCCGGCAAAAACGTATTCGTAAAAACCTTGATCTGATCTGCGCGAACGATGTTTCCCGACCAACTCAAGGATTTAACAGCGACTGCAATGCATTACACCTTTTCTGGCAAGACGGAGATAAAGTCTTACCGCTTGAGCGTAAAGAGCTCCTTGGCCAATTATTACTCGACGAGATCGTGACCCGTTATGATGAAAAAAATCGACGTTAAGATACTGGACCCGCGCGTTGGGAAGGAATTTCCGCTCCCGACTTATGCCACTTCTGGTTCTGCCGGACTTGACCTGCGCGCCTGTCTCGACGACGCCGTAGAACTGGCGCCGGGCGACACCACGCTGGTACCGACCGGGTTGGCGATTCATATTGCCGACCCTTCACTGGCGGCGATGATGCTGCCGCGCTCCGGGCTGGGCCATAAGCACGGCATCGTTCTCGGCAACCTGGTGGGATTGATCGATTCTGACTATCAGGGTCAGTTGATGATCTCCGTGTGGAACCGTGGTCAGGACAGCTTCACCATTCAACCTGGCGAACGTATCGCACAGATGATTTTTGTTCCGGTGGTACAGGCCGAATTTAATTTGGTGGAAGATTTTGACGCCACCGACCGCGGTGAAGGCGGCTTTGGTCACTCTGGTCGTCAGTAACATATACGCATCCGAATAACGTCATAACATTGCCGCAAACATTTCGTTTGCGGTCATAGCGTGGGTGCCGCCTGGCAAGTGCTTATTTTCAGGGGTATTTTGTAACATGGCAGAAAAACAAACTGCGAAAAGGAACCGTCGCGAAGAAATACTTCAGTCTCTGGCGCTAATGTTGGAATCCAGCGATGGAAGCCAACGTATCACGACCGCGAAACTGGCCGCCTCTGTCGGCGTTTCCGAAGCGGCTCTGTATCGCCACTTCCCCAGTAAGACCCGCATGTTCGATAGCCTGATTGAGTTTATCGAAGATAGCCTGATTACTCGCATCAATCTGATTCTGAAAGATGAGAAGGACACCACAGCGCGCCTGCGTCTGATTGTGTTGCTGCTCCTCGGTTTTGGTGAGCGTAATCCTGGCCTGACCCGCATCCTTACCGGGCATGCGCTGATGTTTGAACAAGACCGCCTGCAAGGACGCATCAACCAACTGTTCGAGCGTATTGAAGCGCAGTTGCGTCAGGTATTGCGCGAAAAGAGAATGCGTGAGGGTGAAGGTTACACCACCGATGAAACGCTGCTGGCAAGCCAGTTGCTGGCATTTTGTGAAGGTATGCTGTCACGCTTTGTCCGCAGCGAGTTTAAATACCGCCCGACGGATGACTTTGACGCCCGCTGGCCGCTAATTGCCGCGCAGTTGCAGTAAGATGACGCCGGATGACTTACCATCCGGCGTTTTTTGTCAAACCCCGTACTCTTCGCGATAAGCCTTAACCGCCGCCAGATGTTCCGCCATTTCCGGCTTCTCTTCCAGGTAAGCAATCAAGTCTTTCAGGGTGATGATAGAGATCACTTTGCAGCTGTAATCACGCTCAACTTCCTGAATTGCCGAAATTTCGCCGCGCCCCCGTTCCTGACGATCGAGTGAAATCAGCACGCCAGCAAGCGTAGCGCCATTAGCCTGAATAATTTCCATCGACTCGCGGATCGCCGTCCCGGCGGTGATCACATCATCTACCAGCATCACACGCCCTTGTAACGCACTACCGACCAGATTGCCGCCTTCACCGTGATCTTTTGCTTCTTTGCGGTTAAAGCAATATGGCAGGTCAAGGTCATGATGCTCCGCCAGCGCCACGGCGGTAGTGGTGGCAATCGGAATCCCTTTGTAAGCGGGGCCAAACAGCAGATCGAACCCAATGCCAGAATCCACTAACGCTTCAGCGTAAAAACGGCCTAACAGTGCCAGGTCGCGCCCGGTATTAAACAGCCCGGCGTTGAAGAAATAAGGGCTTTTGCGCCCGGACTTCAACGTAAACTCGCCAAACTTTAATACCTGTTTGCCAAGCGCAAATTCAATAAACTGGCGCTGATATGGTTTCATGCCTTCGCTCCTCATCTTACTTTTATACAGACAAAAAAAGGCGACTCAGTAGTCGCCTTAAAAATCAGTTTGCCAGCGCCGCCTTCTGCGTCGCTACAATGGATTCGATTCCCCCTCGGGCCAGCGCCAACAAGGTAAGTAGCTCTTCATGGGTGAACGGCTCGCCTTCTGCCGTCCCCTGCACTTCAATAATGCGCCCGTCTTCGGTCATCACCACGTTCATATCCGTTTCAGCAGCAGAGTCTTCAACGTATTCCAGATCGCAAATCGCTTCGCCGTTAACGATACCGACAGAAACCGCGGCTACCATGCCTTTCATCGGGTTGGTTTTCAGTTTGCCATTCTCAACCAGCTTATTCAGCGCATCTGCCAGCGCCACACAAGCACCGGTGATCGAAGCTGTGCGGGTGCCGCCATCGGCCTGAAGTACGTCGCAGTCCAGTGTAATAGTGAACTCACCGAGGGCTTTCAAATCTACCGCGGCGCGCAATGCACGAGCGATCAGACGCTGAATCTCCATCGTGCGACCGCCCTGCTTACCCTTCGCCGCTTCACGGGCGTTACGGGTATGAGTAGAACGCGGCAGCATACCGTATTCTGCGGTGATCCAGCCCTGCCCCTGACCTTTCAGGAAGCGCGGCACGCCTTCTTCAATAGAGGCGGTACACAACACCTTGGTATCGCCAAATTCGACCAGCACCGAGCCTTCTGCATGTTTTGTATAGTTACGAGTCAGGGTAACGGGACGCACCTGATTATTGCTACGGCCTGCTGGACGCATATTGAAATCTCCGGCTTGAAACAAATGTGGCTGCGCATTATACGGACTTCCGGCGGTTATTCCTATCCTGACAAGGCATCGATGGCTATAATCCTTCCACCTCTCCTTTTATAAACAGGAACGTCTATGATCCGCAGTATGACCGCCTACGCCCGGCGTGAAATCAAGGGTGAATGGGGGAGCGCAACCTGGGAAATGCGCTCGGTAAACCAGCGTTATCTGGAAACTTACTTTCGTCTGCCGGAGCAGTTCCGTAGCCTTGAACCTGTCGTTCGTGAGCGTATTCGCTCTCGTCTGACGCGCGGTAAAGTGGAATGTACCCTGCGCTATGAACCAGATGTTAGCGCACAAGGTGAGCTGATTCTCAACGAAAAACTGGCTAAACAGCTGGTAACTGCCGCGAACTGGGTGAAAATGCAGAGTGACGAAGGGGAAATTAACCCGGTTGATATTCTGCGCTGGCCAGGTGTAATGGCAGCCCAGGAGCAGGATCTCGACGCCATTGCTGCTGAAATTCTCGCTGCTCTCGATGGTACGCTGGACGACTTTATCGTCGCGCGCGAAACCGAAGGCCAGGCGCTGAAAGCGTTGATTGAACAACGTCTGGAAGGCGTCACCGCCGAAGTGGTCAAAGTGCGCGCCCATATGCCGGAAATCCTGCAATGGCAGCGTGAGCGTCTGGTAGCGAAGCTGGAAGACGCCCAGGTGCAACTGGAAAACAACCGTTTGGAGCAGGAGTTGGTTCTGCTGGCACAACGAATTGACGTTGCCGAAGAGCTGGACCGCCTCGAAGCGCATGTTAAAGAAACGTACAACATTCTGAAGAAAAAAGAAGCGGTTGGCCGTCGTCTGGACTTTATGATGCAGGAATTTAACCGCGAGTCGAACACACTTGCGTCGAAATCTATCAATGCCGAAGTGACAAACTCCGCCATCGAGCTGAAAGTGTTGATCGAGCAGATGCGCGAGCAGATCCAGAACATCGAGTAAGCGACATAGCATTGTAGGCCGTTGTTAATTTCAGCGGCTCTACGTACACCTACCCAAAAAATGTCAAAAATCCCATACTTTTTCTAATGCATTTTTCTTAACACAACATCAGAAAAATGCATTGGATTTACAGAAAATACCCATTTCACATAACTATAAGTTATCAATTACAACTCTCCTTAAAAAATCTCAATCGTGACAATGCGTACAAATCGCTACCCTGCCAGGCAGATTTTTAGGGAGAAAACCATGCTGTTACACATTTTGTATTTGGTTGGCATTACTGCCGAAGCCATGACAGGGGCGCTGGCGGCCGGACGGCGGCGCATGGATACATTTGGCGTAATTATCATTGCTACCGCCACCGCAATTGGTGGAGGCTCAGTACGTGATATTCTGCTGGGCCACTATCCGCTCGGTTGGGTCAAACACCCGGAGTATGTGATTATCGTAGCCACTGCCGCCGTATTCACCACCATCGTTGCTCCCGTGATGCCTTACCTGCGTAAAGTCTTTCTGGTGCTCGATGCACTCGGACTGGTGGTTTTTTCAATCATTGGCGCACAGGTCGCGCTGGATATGGGACATGGCCCGATCATTGCCGTTGTCGCGGCTGTGACGACTGGCGTGTTTGGCGGCGTTTTGCGCGATATGTTCTGTAAACGTATCCCGCTGGTATTCCAGAAAGAGTTGTACGCCGGGGTTTCTTTTGCTTCCGCCGTGCTGTACATCGCACTGCAACACTATGTTTCCAACCATGATGTGGTGATTATCTCCACCCTGGTATTCGGCTTTTTCGCTCGCTTGCTGGCGCTGCGTCTTAAACTGGGATTACCGGTTTTTTATTACAGCCACGAAGGCCACTAAGGCACAAAACCTGTGATCTGCTGGGCAGCCAGCCAGTTGCCCAGCGTCTTGATTTGTGCATTATTCTTCCATTCCAAAACCTGACTTGCGCGACGCAACCCTGTCCCCGGTAGTTGCTGCCAATACTGTTCGCTTCTCTGCAAAAGTTGCTCCCAGGAGCTTAAGTCGTTGGCATTAAGCGCCACTCTGGTTAACGGTATTCCCATTGCCATCACCCAGCGGGTAAAAGGTTGCTTACGTGCCAGGTTAAACTGATGCCATAACTGCTCACTTTTACTTTTCGCGATCCCCGGCGTGTGCTGCAGTTGAGCTGGCGTTAATGAAAGCCAGGAAAAGATATGTTCAAAGCGATGCGTCTGATGTAGCGAGCGCCAGCCAGCTTCACCGATGCCCTCCAGCCCCAAAACCTGTTTTGAGCCCAGCCAGACTAACCGTGAAATGAATTGCTCCTGACAAACATCAGAAGCAAAGTAGCAGGTCAACGCGTTAAAACGGTTTTCTGGCGGCGTCGGTTTTGTGCGTTCAGCACCGCGCCAGACCACTTCATCAATGCGTGGAATCCCCTGACCGGCAAGAGTCACGAGGATTTGATCGCCAGGTGCGATGTCCCACTCCTGCCAACGTCTGACGGAACCAATGTTCACCCGCTGGACTTTTTTATCATCCAGCATGACAGGCGCGAGTGACGCCACCACCGAGATTTTTCCGCTCTTACCGACAGCAAACTGTATCGCGTTCACTTCAGTAACCTGGGCCACAGGCTGATATTTCCACGCTATCAGCCAATCCGCCTGGCCCGGTAGCCAATGACGGGATTCGGGTTCCTTAGCCGCTCGCACAACCACGCCATCGGTGACGAAGGGCAATTTCGTTTTCCACCACTCATTACGTGCTCGCTCAACCTCGTCTGCGCTTTTCACCGCAAGGGTATACTTCTGCGTCAAAGCAAAGCCCGCAGTAGCAAGCTGCTGTAATCGCTCGGCCATTAACTGTGGTCCATCCGGCCACGCCCAGATAAACACGCCCAGTGAATGCAGTGTGTCGCTATTGTCCTGGCGCATCAAAATGCCGGCAACCTTTGAACGGGCATTCATTCCTCCCATTTGTTGTTGGATATGCCCCTCACGCTGGAGAAATATCTCGCCCTGCAGGGTGCTGTTGGCCAAAACTCCGCTAACAGATTGCGGTACAGAAGGAATCAAGCGTATTTTCTGCGTCCAGTCCTCACCTTTAAGCCCATTGCCACGACTGATCGCTTTAATCAGTTTTCCATCACGGTAGACCAGTGTTACCGCAACCCCATCAACTTTTGGCTGTACCCAAAGATCGCTGTGCTCATGCATCCACAGACGTAACGCATTTTTATCCGCTAACTTAGGTACTCCCGTATGCGCAACCGGATGGATCACCGTGCCACTCAACGGCGGCGGCATAGCGTCACCACTTGTCTCTTCACCAAAACAGCGTTGCCACTGTGCAAGGCGGGCGCTTAACTGATCGTAAATCCCATCTTCCACGTCACTTTTCCCTTTTTTCCAGTAATCATCGTCCCACTGTTTTACTTGCTGTTGTAGGCGGGAGATTTCTTCATGCGCTCTGGCTGGCGACCAGGCCGGGCAGACCGCCTTTGCTGATGATTGCCAGCACAAAATACTCATTAACACTGCAATCCATACTTTCATCGTCACCTCCACTGTAGTCAGGCGGGCAGATATACAACGTGATGAATGCAAAACCGAGGGGCAAAAATAAAGTGTGAGATGACGCTTCCAGAGAATCGTCTTTGTTGCAGTAAATGACCGGGAATTGCGGAAACAGGTACGCAAAACGCAACAACTTTGCGCAAAAAGTGTGAGCAAGGGCTACGTCACATGGCCGCGCCGTGTATAATAAGCACGTATGTAGGCTTTATTTCGCTTAATCACATACGAAAGATACTCATGGCTCAAGGCACGCTTTATATTGTTTCTGCCCCCAGTGGCGCGGGTAAATCCAGCCTGATTCAGGCTTTATTAAAAACCCAACCGTTGTACGACACTCAGGTTTCTGTTTCACACACCACGCGCGCACCGCGTCCAGGTGAAGTACATGGCGAACACTACTTCTTTGTTAATCATGATGAATTTAAAGAGATGATTAGCAGAGATGCATTCCTTGAGCACGCGGAAGTGTTCGGTAATTACTATGGCACTTCACGCGAGGCCATTGAGCAAGTACTGGCGAGCGGCGTGGATGTTTTTCTGGATATTGACTGGCAGGGCGCGCAGCAAATTCGCCAGAAAATGCCACATGCGCGGAGTATCTTTATTTTACCGCCGTCCAAAATTGAGTTAGACCGCCGTTTACGGGGTCGAGGTCAGGACAGCGAAGAGGTCATTGCAAAGCGTATGGCGCAAGCAGTTGCAGAAATGAGCCATTACGCCGAATATGATTATTTAATAGTGAATGATGATTTCGACACCGCTCTGGGTGATCTAAAGACTATCATTCGCGCCGAACGCTTGCGCATGAGTCGCCAAAAGCAACGTCATGACGCTTTAATCAGCAAATTGTTGGCAGACTGAACCTTCTTTCAGTATCATGCCCAGTCATTTCTTCACCTGTGGAGCTTTTTAAGTATGGCACGCGTAACTGTTCAGGACGCTGTAGAGAAAATTGGTAACCGTTTTGACCTGGTACTGGTCGCCGCGCGTCGCGCTCGTCAGATGCAGGTAGGCGGAAAGGATCCGCTGGTACCGGAAGAAAACGATAAAACCACAGTAATCGCGCTGCGCGAAATCGAAGAAGGTCTGATCAACAACCAGATCCTCGACGTGCGCGAACGCCAGGAACAGCAAGAGCAGGAAGCCGCTGAATTACAAGCCGTTACCGCTATTGCTGAAGGTCGTCGTTAATCACAAAGCGGGTCGCCCTTGTATCTGTTTGAAAGCCTGAATCAACTGATTCAAAACTACCTGCCGGAAGACCAAATCAAACGTCTGCGGCAGGCGTATCTCGTTGCACGTGATGCTCACGAGGGGCAAACACGTTCAAGCGGTGAACCCTATATCACGCACCCGGTAGCGGTTGCCTGCATTCTGGCCGAGATGAAACTCGACTATGAAACGCTGATGGCAGCACTACTGCATGACGTGATTGAAGATACTCCCGCCACCTACCAGGATATGGAACAGCTTTTTGGTAAAAGCGTCGCCGAACTGGTAGAGGGGGTGTCGAAACTTGATAAACTCAAGTTCCGCGATAAGAAAGAGGCGCAGGCCGAAAACTTTCGCAAGATGATTATGGCGATGGTGCAGGATATCCGCGTCATTCTCATCAAACTTGCCGACCGTACCCACAACATGCGCACGCTGGGCTCACTTCGCCCGGACAAGCGTCGCCGCATCGCTCGTGAAACTCTCGAAATCTACAGCCCGCTGGCACACCGTTTAGGTATCCACCACATTAAAACCGAACTCGAAGAGCTGGGTTTTGAGGCGCTGTATCCCAACCGTTACCGCGTGATTAAAGAAGTGGTGAAAGCCGCGCGCGGCAACCGTAAAGAGATGATCCAAAAAATCCTCTCAGAAATCGAAGGGCGTTTGCAGGAAGCGGGAATACCGTGCCGCGTCAGTGGTCGCGAAAAGCATCTTTATTCGATTTACTGCAAAATGGTGCTCAAAGAGCAGCGTTTTCACTCGATTATGGATATCTACGCCTTCCGTGTGATCGTCCATGATTCCGATACCTGTTATCGCGTGCTCGGCCAGATGCACAGCCTGTACAAGCCGCGTCCGGGGCGTGTGAAAGACTACATCGCCATACCCAAAGCGAACGGCTATCAATCTTTGCACACCTCGATGATTGGTCCGCACGGCGTGCCGGTTGAAGTCCAGATCCGTACTGAAGATATGGATCAAATGGCGGAGATGGGGGTTGCCGCGCACTGGGCTTATAAAGAGCACGGCGAAACCAGTACTACCGCGCAAATCCGCGCCCAGCGCTGGATGCAAAGCCTGCTGGAGCTGCAACAGAGCGCCGGTAGCTCGTTCGAATTTATCGAGAGCGTTAAATCCGATCTCTTCCCGGATGAGATTTACGTTTTCACACCGGAAGGGCGCATTGTCGAACTACCCGCCGGTGCAACGCCTGTCGACTTCGCTTATGCGGTACACACCGATATCGGTCATGCCTGCGTAGGCGCACGCGTCGACCGTCAGCCTTACCCGCTATCGCAGCCGCTCTCCAGCGGCCAGACCGTTGAAATCATTACCGCGCCGGGCGCTCGCCCGAATGCTGCATGGCTGAACTTTGTTGTCAGCTCGAAAGCTCGCGCCAAGATTCGTCAGTTACTGAAAAACCTTAAGCGTGATGATTCTGTAAGCCTGGGCCGTCGCCTGCTCAACCATGCATTAGGTGGCAGCCGTAAGCTCAATGAAATCCCACAGGAAAGTATTCAGCGTGAACTGGATCGTATGAAGCTGGCGACGCTTGACGATCTGCTGGCGGAAATCGGCCTTGGTAACGCAATGAGCGTGGTGGTCGCGAAAAATCTGCAGCATGGTGACGCCTCCATTCCACCAGCGACCCAAAGTCACGGACATCTGCCGATTAAAGGTGCCGATGGCGTGCTGATCACCTTTGCAAAATGCTGCCGTCCCATTCCTGGCGATCCGATTATCGCCCACGTCAGCCCCGGCAAAGGCCTGGTGATCCACCATGAATCCTGCCGTAACATCCGTGGCTACCAGAAAGAGCCAGAGAAATTTATGGCTGTGGAATGGGATAAAGAGACGGCGCAGGAGTTCATCACCGAAATTAAGGTGGAGATGTTTAACCACCAGGGCGCACTGGCAAACCTGACGGCGGCAATTAACACCGCGACATCCAATATCCAAAGTTTGAATACAGAAGAGAAAGATGGTCGCGTCTACAGCGCCTTTATTCGTCTGACTGCCCGTGACCGCGTGCATCTGGCGAATATCATGCGCAAAATCCGCGTGATGCCAGACGTGATTAAAGTCACCCGAAACCGAAATTAATGTTTTATGAATCCAACACGTTATGCACGCATCTGCGAAATGCTCGCCAGGCGGCAGCCTGATCTGACCGTCTGCATGGAGCAGGTCCACAAACCCCATAACGTTTCTGCGATCATTCGTACTGCAGATGCCGTTGGCGTACATGAAGTTCATGCTGTCTGGCCTGGCAGCCGGATGCGTACTATGGCTTCGGCAGCTGCAGGTAGCAACAGCTGGGTACAGGTGAAGACACACCGTACCATTGGCGATGCCGTCGCCCATCTGAAAGGCCAGGGCATGCAGATTCTGGCGACCCATCTTTCTGATAACGCTGTCGATTTCCGCGAAATTGATTACACCCGCCCGACCTGTATTTTGATGGGTCAGGAGAAAACGGGTATCACTCAGGAAGCGCTAGCCCTGGCGGATCGGGACATCATCATTCCGATGATCGGCATGGTACAGTCACTGAACGTCTCTGTTGCTTCCGCTCTCATTCTCTACGAAGCCCAGCGTCAGCGGCAAAACGCAGGCATGTACCTGCGTGAAAACAGCATGTTACCGGAAGCAGAGCAACAACGTCTGCTGTTTGAAGGCGGCTATCCAGTACTGGCGAAAGTCGCGAAGCGCAAAGGTCTGCCCTACCCCCAAGTCAATCAGCAAGGTGAGATTGAAGCTGATGCCGACTGGTGGGCCACTATGCAGGCCGCAGGGTAAGCGCCATGAAAGGTCGCCTGTTAGATGCTGTCCCGCTCAGTTCCCTAACGGGCGTGGGCGCAGCGCAAAGTAACAAACTGGCGAAAATTAACCTGCATACCGTGCAGGACTTGTTATTACACCTTCCCCTGCGCTACGAAGATCGTACCCATCTTTACCCCATCGGTGAGTTGCTGCCAGGCGTTTATGCCACGGTAGAAGGCGAAGTGCTGAACTGCAATATCTCCTTCGGCGGTCGGCGAATGATGACCTGCCAGATTAGCGACGGTTCCGGCATTCTCACTATGCGCTTTTTCAACTTCAGCGCGGCGATGAAAAATAGCCTGGCGACGGGACGACGTGTACTGGCCTACGGCGAAGCAAAGCGCGGTAAATATGGTGCGGAGATGATCCACCCGGAATACCGCGTGCAGGGCGATCTCAGTACGCCAGAGTTGCAGGAAACGCTCACGCCGGTTTACCCAACGACAGAAGGCGTTAAACAGGCAACGCTGCGTAAATTAACCGACCAGGCACTGGATCTGCTCGACACCTGCGCCATTGAAGAGTTATTACCGCCAGAGTTATCAAAAGGAATGATGACGTTACCGGAAGCTTTGCGCACTCTGCATCGCCCGCCGCCGACGCTGCAACTTAGCGATCTGGAAACCGGGCAGCATCCGGCGCAACGTCGTCTGATTCTGGAAGAACTGCTGGCGCACAACCTCAGCATGTTAGCGTTACGCGCCGGAGCGCAACGTTTTCATGCCCAGCCACTGAGCGCTAATGACGCGCTGAAAAATAAACTCCTCGCCGCCTTACCGTTCAAGCCAACGGGCGCACAGGCACGCGTAGTGGCGGAGATCGAGCGCGATATGGCGCTGGATGTGCCGATGATGCGTCTGGTGCAAGGTGATGTAGGTTCCGGTAAAACGCTGGTTGCTGCCCTCGCCGCGCTGCGTGCGATTGCTCATGGGAAACAGGTGGCGCTGATGGCACCAACCGAGTTGCTCGCCGAACAGCATGCCAATAACTTTCGCAACTGGTTTGAGCCGCTGGGTATTGAAGTGGGCTGGCTGGCTGGCAAGCAGAAAGGTAAAGCGCGACTGGCACAGCAAGAAGCCATCGCCAGCGGTCAGGTGCAGATGATTGTCGGCACTCATGCCATCTTCCAGGAACAGGTACAGTTTAACGGTCTGGCGCTGGTGATCATCGACGAACAGCACCGTTTCGGTGTGCATCAGCGTCTGGCATTGTGGGAAAAAGGTCAGCAGCAAGGTTTCCATCCTCATCAGTTGATCATGACCGCCACGCCAATCCCCCGCACTCTGGCGATGACCGCGTATGCCGATCTCGATACCTCGGTGATTGATGAGCTACCGCCTGGCCGTACACCAGTGACTACCGTTGCTATCCCGGATACACGCCGCAACGACATTATTGATCGCGTGCGCCACGCCTGCATGACTGAAGGTCGTCAGGCGTACTGGGTTTGTACGTTGATTGAAGAATCAGAGTTACTGGAAGCGCAGGCAGCTGAAGCCACGTGGGAAGAGTTGAAGCTGGCGTTGCCGGAACTGAACGTCGGCCTGGTACACGGGCGGATGAAACCTGCCGAGAAACAGGCGGTGATGGCGTCGTTTAAACAAGGCGAGCTGCACCTGCTGGTTGCCACTACCGTCATTGAAGTCGGCGTCGATGTACCCAACGCCAGTCTGATGATTATCGAAAACCCGGAGCGTCTGGGTCTGGCGCAGTTGCACCAGTTGCGCGGACGCGTAGGTCGTGGCGCGGTGGCTTCTCACTGTGTTCTGCTCTACAAAACGCCTCTCTCTAAAACGGCACAAATTCGCCTGCAAGTGCTGCGCGACAGCAGCGACGGATTTGTAATTGCACAGAAAGATTTGGAGATTCGCGGTCCTGGTGAACTGTTAGGTACGCGTCAGACGGGTAATGCCGAATTTAAAGTGGCGGATTTACTGCGTGATCAGGCCATGATCCCGGAAGTTCAGCGCCTGGCGCGGCATATTCACGAACGTTATCCACAGCAGGCAAAAGCCCTGATAGAACGCTGGATGCCGGAGACGGAACGCTACTCCAACGCATAAAAGGCGGTAGTGAGAAGGCCGCCGTTTCAGGTTGCTGGCGAAGTGCCGGATGCGGCGCAAACGCCTTATCCGGCCTACGAGATCAATGCAAATTCAATAAATTGCGGCTCATCCGGTAGGCCTGATAAGCGAAGCGCATCAGGCATTTGTCTTTGTTGCGGCGGCACTTACACCGCCGCTTCATCGGTTACCCCGCGAAAATCGGCAACATCAAATACAGCTTGATCACCAGGGCGTTAACGATATCGATAAAGAATGCACCGACCATCGGCACCACCAGGAAGGCCATGTGCGACGGGCCAAAGCGTTCGGTGATCGCCTGCATGTTGGCGATTGCCGTGGGCGTTGCACCAAGGCCAAAACCACAGTGACCCGCAGCAAGCACCGCCGCATCGTAGTTTTTGCCCATCATGCGCCAGGTGACGAAGATGGCGTACAACGCCATGAAGATGGTCTGTACAACAAGAATCGCCAGCATCGGCAGCGCCAGCGAAGCCAGTTCCCACAGCTTCAGGCCCATCAGCGCCATCGCCAGGAACAACGACAGACTCACGTTACCCAGCACCGATACCGCACGCTCAAAGACGCGGTAAAAGCCCATCATGGACAAACCGTTGCTCAGAATCACGCCCACAAACAGCACGCAAACGAAGGTTGGCAATTCAAAAGCTGTGCCAGCCAAAAGTTGCGCAACAATTTTCCCCACCGTCAGACAGATAGCAATCAGCGCGATGGTTTCAATCAGTACCAGTGAGGTGATCATGCGACCCACATCTGGCTTTTCGAATGCCGTCGGGACTTCCTGGTCATCCGGAATACCGTTCGGCGTGGTGGAGTGTTTCACCAGATAGCGCGCCACCGGGCCGCCAATCAAGCCGCCCAGCACCAGGCCAAACGTCGCACAGGCCATCGCCACTTCCGTCGCGTTGGTGAAGCCATAACGTTCAATGAACAATTTGCTCCACGCAGCTCCCGTACCGTGTCCGCCAGAAAGCGTAATAGAACCGGCCAGCAGCCCCATCAGCGGATCAAGCCCTAACAGGCTAGCCATCCCAATGCCGATGGCATTTTGCATCACCAACAGGCCAACAACCACAATGAGGAAAATCCCCACCACACGCCCACCGGCACGCAGGCTGGCAATATTGGCATTCAGACCAATGGTTGCGAAGAATGCCAGCATCAACGGATCGCGCAGGGACATATCAAAGTTGACTTCCCAGCCCATGGTTTTTTTCAGCACCAGCAGCGCCAGCGCCACCAGCAACCCTCCGGCAACCGGTTCAGGTATGGTGTATTTCTTCAGAAAGGAGACGGAATGGACCAACTTGCGCCCAAGCAGCAACGTCAGCGTTGCTGCAACAAGCGTTGCTAAAGTATCGAGATGAAACATAGTTACTCCTTTGTGTCCGCACCACTCTTTCACACTCGTCATACTTCATCGCACATGTGCAGTAGGGCGAAATATGACGAGTATCGAGTCATGCTATCCCGGTTCGAATTCTCAGCTGAAAATAAAAAAATGGCATGGATTTTAAGCAGAAAACAACCAAAAGTTATATAAAAAAGTGCATTTATCGCATTTAAATATTTAGAAGAATGCATGGCAAACGTTTGCTTTTACCTTTCGGTCAGCTAAAATGCCCGCTTTGTCACCACGGGATTGTTTTCGATGTCTGTTTCCACCTTCGAGTCAGAAAATGCGCAACCGGTTGCGCAGACTCAAAACAGCGAACTGATTTATCGTCTTGAAGATCGTCCGCCGCTTGCTCAAACGCTGTTTGCCGCCTGTCAGCATCTGCTGGCGATGTTTGTCGCGGTTATCACCCCTGCGCTTCTCATCTGCCAGGCGCTGGGGTTACCGGCACAGGACACGCAACACATTATTAGTATGTCGCTGTTTGCCTCCGGTGTGGCATCGATTATTCAAATTAAAGCCTGGGGGCCGGTAGGTTCCGGGTTGTTGTCGATTCAGGGTACCAGTTTCAACTTCGTTGCCCCGCTGATTATGGGCGGCACGGCGCTGAAGACCGGCGGTGCTGATGTTCCCACCATGATGGCGGCGCTGTTCGGTACGCTGATGTTGGCAAGTTGCACGGAGATGGTGATCTCCCGTGTTCTGCATCTGGCGCGCCGCATTATTACGCCGCTGGTTTCTGGCGTTGTGGTGATGATTATCGGCCTGTCGCTGATTCAGGTTGGGTTAACATCCATTGGCGGCGGCTATGCGGCCATGAGCGACAACACATTTGGCGCCCCGAAAAACCTGCTACTGGCGGGCGTGGTCTTAGCCTTAATCATCCTGCTTAACCGTCAACGTAACCCTTACTTACGCGTGGCCTCGCTGGTAATTGCGATGGCGGCCGGATACGCGCTGGCGTGGTTTATGGGCATGTTGCCAGAAAGCAACGAGCCGATGACGCAAGAACTGATTATGGTACCAACGCCGCTCTATTACGGTCTTGGTATTGAATGGAGCCTGCTGCTGCCGCTGATGCTGGTCTTTATGATCACCTCGCTGGAAACCATTGGCGATATCACCGCGACCTCTGACGTTTCCGAACAGCCAGTTTCCGGCCCGCTGTACATGAAACGTCTGAAAGGCGGCGTGCTGGCAAACGGCCTGAACTCGTTTGTCTCGGCAGTATTTAACACCTTCCCGAACTCCTGTTTCGGACAAAACAATGGTGTGATCCAGTTAACCGGTGTTGCCAGCCGTTATGTCGGTTTTGTGGTGGCACTGATGTTGATCGTGCTGGGTCTGTTCCCGGCAGTGAGTGGTTTTGTGCAACACATCCCTGAGCCCGTTCTGGGCGGCGCTACGCTGGTGATGTTTGGCACCATCGCCGCATCCGGTGTGCGCATCGTTTCCCGCGAGCCGCTGAACCGTCGGGCAATTCTGATTATTGCGCTGTCGCTGGCCGTCGGTCTGGGCGTTTCTCAGCAGCCGCTGATTTTGCAATTTGCCCCTGACTGGCTGAAAAACCTGCTCTCTTCAGGCATTGCCGCTGGCGGTATTACTGCCATTGTGCTGAACCTGATTTTCCCGCCGGAAAAACCGTAATTCACTTAGCGGCGGTAAGTTTCTTTACCGCCGCAGCGACCCTCTTTCACCATTCCCGCCTTGAGGAATGCGCGTAAATCGTGCATAACTCCCTTATGTGTATTTCGCGGGATGGAAGACTATGAAATTTATTGGGAAGCTGCTTCTCTACATTTTCGTCGCGCTACTCGTAGTGATAACTGGCCTCTATTTTCTTCTGCAAACCCGTTGGGGTGCGGAGCATATCAGCGCATGGATTTCCGAAAATAGCGACTACCATTTGGCCTTCAGGGCAATAGATCACCGCTTTTCCGCGCCATCTCATATCATACTGGAGGACGTCACGTTTGGTCGTGATGGACAGCCTGCAACCCTGGTGGCAAAAAGTGTTGATATCGCCTTGAGTAGTCGGCAACTGACCGAACCGCGCCATGTCGATTCCATTTTGCTGGAAAACGGGACGCTGAATCTCACTGACCAGACCGCGCCGCTACCGTTCAAAGCCGATCGCCTGCAACTGCGCGATATGGCATTTAATAGCCCAAATAGCGAGTGGAAGTTGAGTGCACAGAGGATAAATGGCGGCGTCATTCCGTGGTCGCCAGAAGCCGGTAAAGTGTTGGGAACGAAAGCGCAGATTAAATTCAGTGCTGGCTCCCTGTCGCTCAATGATGTTCCTGCCACCAATGTGTTGGTTGAAGGCAGTATTGATAACGATCGCGTTACGCTGACCAATCTGGGCGCCGATATTGCGCGCGGTACATTAACCGGAAATGCGCAGCGTAACGCCGACGGTAGCTGGCAGGTGGAAAACCTGCGCATGGCGGATATCCGTCTGCAAAGCGAAAAATCGCTGACTGATTTCTTTGCGCCATTGCGCTCTGTGCCTTCGTTACAGATTGGTCGCCTGGAAGTGATAGATGCTCGCCTGCAAGGCCCGGACTGGGCGGTGACCGATCTCGATCTCAGCTTGCGCAACATGACCTTCAGTAAAGATGACTGGCAGACACAGGAAGGCAAGCTGTCGATGAACGCCAGCGAGTTTATTTATGGTTCGCTGCATTTGTTTGACCCGATTATGAACGCAGAATTTTCCCCGCAGGGCGTGGCGCTGCGCCAGTTTACCAGCCGTTGGGAAGGTGGCATGGTGAGAACGTCAGGAAACTGGCAACGCGACGGGAAAACGCTAATCCTCGATGATGCGGCAATTGTCGGGCTGGAATATACCCTACCCAAAAACTGGCAACAGTTATGGATGGAAACGACACCAGGCTGGTTAAACAGTCTGCAACTGAAGAGATTTAGCGCCAGCCGCAACCTGATCATTGATATCGATCCGAACTTCCCGTGGCAGCTCACCGCGCTCGATGGCTATGGCACGAATCTGACGCTGGTAGCCGATCATAAGTGGGGCGTCTGGAGCGGCACGGCGAATCTGAATGCCGCCGCCGCGACGTTCAATCGTGTTGATGTTCGCCGTCCGTCGCTGGCGCTGGCCGCTAACAGCAGCACGGTGAATATCAGCGAACTTAGCGCGTTTACTGAGAAAGGTATTCTGGAAGCCACTGCCAGCGTTTCACAAACGCCGCAGCGCCAGACTCATATCAGCCTGAACGGACGCGGTGTGCCGGTAAATATTCTGCAACAGTGGGGATGGCCAGAACTACCGATTACTGGCGATGGCAATATTCAGCTCACCGCCAACGGCAATATTCAGGCCGATGCACCGCTAAAACCCACGGTTAACGGGCAACTCCATGCCGTGAACGCCGAAAAACAGCAAGTGACCCAGACCATGAATGCTGGCGTCGTTTCCAGCGGTGAAGTCACATCAACAGAACCTGAGCAGTAAAAATCAATCTCTCCGGGTACGACATAGCCGTACCCGGCATTTCTTCAATAGATTACAACGTAATTGTCAGCAAGTTAGCCGCTGGCGTCACCACTACACCTGACTCACTTTCAGCCTGCGAACCGCCTTGCAGCCCGTTTACTTTCGCAATATTGCGCAAGCACAGCGTCCAGTTATTCGCTTCTCCCGCGCCTGTCACGGTAATCATGTTGCCAGTACGCGCCGCTTTCAGGGTGAAAAGAACAGAGCCATCAGCGGCCGGCACTTCACAGACGGCTTCACGCCCGTCTTGCAGATTAAAGAGCTGGAAAGCCGTGCCGTCATGCCATGCGTAGTCGGGACGTTGAACGTTGTTGCCCAGCGCCAGTAAGGTATTATCACGCACGTAAACCGGCAAACTCATAAAATTGTGCTGCTGTTTATGCCAGCGATTACCGTCGATTTCATCGTTGTGCCACAGGTGCGTCCAGCGACCTTCCGGCAGATAAAACTGTACCTCGCCCGCTTCAGAGAACACCGGCGCGACCATCACGCTGTCGCCCAACATATACTGACGGTCAAGGTAATCACAAGCCGGATCGTCCGGGAACTCCATCACCATTGCGCGCATCATCGGCGTACCCAGCGCGTTAGCGCGAGCGGCTTCGCGATACAGATACGGCATCATACGGCATTTCAGCTGCGTAAAGTGGCGCACAACATCGCAGGATTCATCATCATAGGCCCAAGGCACTCGGTAGGATTTGCTGCCATGCAGACGACTATGGCTGGAGAGCAAGCCAAATGCGCACCAGCGTTTGTAAACGTGTGCCGGTGCAGTATTTTCAAAGCCGCCTATATCATGACTCCAGAAGCCAAAACCGGAAAGGCCAATAGATAAACCACCGCGCAGACTTTCCGCCATCGATTCATAATTGGCGTAGCAGTCGCCGCCCCAGTGCACCGGAAATTGCTGCCCGCCGACAGAAGCGGAACGGGCAAACAGTACGGCCTCTTCCTCGCCGACGGTGTCTTTCAACACGTTCCATACCAGTTCGTTGTAGATGTAAGCATAATGGTTATGCATTTTCTGCGGATCGGAACCATCGAACCACTGAACATCAGTCGGAATACGTTCGCCAAAGTCAGTCTTGAAGCAATCAACGCCCATCGCGACCAGACCTTTCAGTTTATCGGCGTACCATTTACAGGCATCCGGATTGGTAAAGTCATAAATCGCCAGACCTGGCTGCCATTTATCCCACTGCCATAGCGAACCGTCCGGGCGTTTGAGTAAATAGCCTTTCTCTTGTAACTCTTTAAAGACGGGTGATTTTTGCCCGATATAGGGGTTAATCCAGACGCAGATTTTCAGCCCTTTCGCTTTCAGGCGGCGGATCATCCCTTCCGGGTCCGGGAAGGTCATCGGATCCCACTCAAAATCGCACCACTGGAAGGCTTTCATCCAGAAACAGTCGAAGTGGAAAACATGCAGCGGCAAATTGCGCTCTGCCATACCGTCGATAAAGCTATTTACCGTGGCTTCGTCGTAGTTGGTGGTAAATGAGGTCGTCAACCACAGACCGAAGGACCATGCGGGCGGCAGCGCCGGACGCCCTGTAAAATGGGTATAGCGATCAAGTACCGCTTTCGGCGTCGGACCGTCGATAACAAAATATTCGAGATATTCACTCTCAACGCTGAACTGCACTTTGGAGACTTTCTCCGATCCCACTTCAAAAGAGACGCATTGGGGATGATTGACCAGCACGCCGTAACCACGATTAGTGATATAGAACGGGATGTTTTTGTATGCCTGTTCGGTGCTGGTGCCGCCGTCGCGGTTCCAGGTTTCTACCGTCTGCCCGTTACGCACCAGCGCGGTGAAACGTTCCCCCAGACCGTAAACAGTTTCACCGACACCGAGATCCAGTCGCTCAAACATGTAGTTACGATGGGTGTTGGTATCCTGCACATAGCCGCTGTTTTTCAACTGGCTACCCGTGATACGCACGCCGTTGCGCAAAAAATCGAGCGACCAGAATTCCCCTTTGGTCACACGAACGCTCAAATTTCCGCTCTTCAGCTCGGCATATTCACTGGTGTTTTGCATCTCCACCGGAACGTCATGCAACACATTAAGCGGGTAATGCGGGCCGTTATCCAGCGCTCCCTGAAAATGCTCAATTCTTACACCAACTATGCCTTCCTGCGGCGAGAAAAAGCGCAGCGTAAACAGTGGAGTATCCAGCTGCCAGGTACGTTCGCGCACATCACGCGGCGCGGCGTAAACCACCATCTCATTTTCCAGTTGCTCAACATCAAAAACCTGGATGGGGTGAATCAAATTAAGACCAGGTTGAATGAGCCAGTTTCCATCGCTGATTTTCATAATTCGTTCCTTTCGCTCTGAAAGTTTTGTTACTTCAGGCATGACAAGAGAAGAAAACACCAGTCAGGCAGCCCGATACCCAGATTTGCTTTGTAAACCATCCGAAAGAGTGGGGATATTGCTATTTTTTGTTATCAACTTACGTTTCTTGTTTTCTGTGATCGTGGTAACACCAAAATGTAACTTATGGATTTGCTGAAGGTTTCTGTGAAGGGGATCATGGCAAGACGAAACGAAGCGGAAAAAAGTGTGATGGGGGATGTGATAAGGCGAGGAACTAGCTATAATGCGCCCCGCCTCCATGTAGCAATCGAGGCGCGGAAGATCGTCGTCTCCGGTGAGGCGGCTGGACTTCAAATCCAGTTGGGGCCGCCAGCGGTCCCGGGCAGGTTCGACTCCTGTGATCTTCCGCCAAAATGCCTCTTCTGATGTTCACCAATCCCTTGTTATACGATTAAAGCCAGACATTTTCTTCTGTTCATGATTCAATCTGCTTTACCGGAGTTGTTCTTAATATTTATTACAACGGAAGCGACATGTCAGACAAACGCTTAACCCAGTCCCCCACAGGCGAATTTAACAAATTAACAGCAGGCAGGAGAGATCGTCCCCGGCATTGATCATATCAATCGCTTTATCCATACGCTGATTGATAACTGGCGAATGCAAGGTTTTCTCGGCAAGGCTCGCCACTATCTTCAGCACCATTGCCTCATCTGGAGTGACTTCCAGCGATATCACACTCAACAAATGCTTTGTGTAGAAATAGTCGAGGATTAAACGGTAAACCTGGCGCATGGCCGTTGAGAAATCAGCCTCCGGAAAATGGCTGTGGTAAATTTTGTAGGTCAGTAAATTGCGCAATACATGCGGGGCGCTGAGGATAGAATCCTGGCAAAGCTGCTGCCATTGCTTGTCCAGAACTGCAAACTTGTCGACCAGAGCTTGCTTATCTGTGCTGGCTGTAATGTTTAAATATGCCGCCATCTTCCGATGCGCCCCTGCGATAATGTTATCCCTGCTGCTTTCATTCGCGATAAGTGCCCCCAATGCCGACAGCGCGCGCACCTTCAATCCAACCGACTCCGTTGACGTTGAGCAATGAATCAAACTTATACCTGCTGCCAGCTCGCCTAATAGCTCCTGATGGTACTGTTCAGCCTGCGCAAAATGGCGATGCAGATCGAACTCAATGCGCTGCAGGTAAACCATAAACTGAGCCAGCGCCATCAAGTTCTCTTCTACGTTCAACGATGGCGCCTGCAGGAGGTGCCAGGCAAAGAGATGCACTATCTGGTGGTTCTGATTAACCGGCTGCTGCCGGGCGATGAGATTATTTTTCGCCTTCGCCAACAGCTCATCTTGTTCATGCACTAACATGCTGTCGGCATCGAACAATACCAGCCGGGCTACTTCTGGACATGAAAGCGTCATCGAATAACGAGTCGTATCCGCGTAGTGTTTTTTACAACGTGGATAAGTAGAACAGGTAGCTGAAAGCGCTTTGTCTCCCAGCTCGCGATGGACCAGGCAGAGTTTATTTTCATCGAGAAACGGACACTGCCCTTGCGCGTCCAGCTTAATTCTCGAATATCTTTGTTTACCTTTTCGCACCAGCATCAAATTCTCTTTCGCCAGCCTGGAGATTTCCGGATGGAGTGCGTTGAGGTAATCATGATGAGTTTTCTTGTCGATGTCTATTTTCCATCCCTGACAGCAGGAAATCAGGCAGTTAGGGCCGACGCAGGCAAACTTCTTCACAAACTCGGGGGTTATTACTTTATGGATTCGCATAACATTCTTCGCGTTTAAAAAGCGAACAGTAGCACGCTGTCAGAACAAAATGATAACGTCATAACCTGACGATTTAACAAGTATTTCACGCGTTTCATAAATGCTCGCCCCATCAAATGACTGGTTAACCGGAAGGGGTCATTCTCACCATTTTTGCTATCATGCCTGCATACATAAACGACAAAACAGTATGCAGAGGGAAAAATGGGGTCCACCAGAAAGGGGATGATGAACGTTCTGATTGCCGCCGTATTATGGGGAAGTTCGGGCGTTTGCGCGCAATACATCATGGAACAAAGTCAGATGTCATCGCAGTTTCTGACTATGACGCGACTGATATTTGCCGGATTTATTCTGCTGACGCTCTCTTTTGTCCACGGCGATAAAGTCTTCTCGATTATTAAGAATCATAAAGATGCCATCAGCCTGCTTATTTTTTCCATTGTTGGCGCTCTGACCGTCCAGCTGACTTTCTTACTGACGATTGAAAAATCTAATGCAGCTACAGCAACGGTGCTGCAATTTTTATCTCCAACGATTATCGTGGCCTGGTTCTCACTGGTACGAAAATCGCGCCCCGGTATTCTGGTATTTACCGCGATTTTGACCTCCCTTATAGGCACCTTTTTGCTGGTCACCCACGGTAATCCAACATCGTTGTCAATCTCTCCTGCTGCGCTGTTCTGGGGAGTTGCTTCAGCCTTTGCTGCCGCATTCTATACGACATACCCGTCAACGCTCATTGCCCGTTACGGCACGCTGCCAGTCGTCGGCTGGAGTATGCTCATTGGTGGGCTAGTTCTGCTGCCCTTTTATGCCGGGCAAGGAACAAATTTCGTGGTTAATGGCAGCCTGATTCTGGCGTTTTTCTATCTGGTGGTAATTGGAACTTCGCTAACCTTTAGTCTGTATCTGAAAGGTGCACAGTTAATTGGCGGGCCGAAAGCCAGTATTTTGAGTTGTGCAGAACCATTAAGTAGCGCGCTGCTCTCTTTGCTGCTGCTGGGGATCACCTTCACATTACCTGACTGGCTGGGAACGCTGCTGATTCTGTCATCGGTGATTTTGATTTCAATGGATTCACGCCGCCGCGCCAGAAAAATGTAATCGTCCGGCGCGGCACGGTTGATCATTACCAGCCTGGCACCGCGCCACCGTTAAAGAGGGTTTCTGCCGCTTTAGCAACTTCTGGTGACTGATAAGATTGCAGAAACTCCTTCACGTTTTCTGCATCCTTATTATCTTCCCGCGCCACCAGAATGTTCACATACGGTGAATTTTTATCTTCAATAAATACGCTATCGTGCACCGGAGAAAGTCCTGTTTGCTGGATGTAAGTGGTGCTGATAATCGCTACATCCACTTTCGGGTCGTCCAGTACACGTGGCAACTGAGCCCCTTCCAGCTCCATTATCTGCAAATGGCGTGGATTCTCAGTAATATCCAACGCCGTTGGCAGTAAACCTTTCCCCTCTTTTAAGGTAATAAGTTTCTCTTTTTGTAGCAGTAACAGCGCACGACCCAGATTGGTCGGATCATTCGGGATCGCGACTGTCGCTCCTTCTTTTAGCTGATCGACTGTTTTAATTTTTTTCGAATAGCCAGCCATGGGAAAGACAAAGGTATTTCCCACTGCCACCAGTTTGTAACCGTGCGCCTGATTATCCTGTTCAAGGAAAGGACGATGCTGGAAGACATTGGCATCCAGTTCACCCTGATTGGTTGCATCGTTTGGCAACAACGAACCACTAAATCCAACCAATTCAACTTCAAGGCCATACTTCTCTTTGGCCACTTTTTTAGCGACTTCTGCCACATCCTGTTCGGCACCGTTAATGACGCCAACTTTAATGTGTTTTGCATCGCTGTTTTGCTGGTCGCAGCCTGCCAGCAGGATCCCCGCCAGAAATAATGCTGCCCCTGTCCGTATATGATGTGTTGTCAGTTTCATTTTTTATCCTTTTATTAATGATTACCTGACTATAGCGGTAAGGTCGCTGCGGTTTAAAAAACGAAACGCTATCGATAAGAATAAAAAGGAATAAAAGTGGAATATAAGGTCTGGCACTTCTTACTGACCGCGCAAGCGCGTTTCGTACAGCATGATGAGAGCGATGAAAGCAAACTACACTTATGCTTCATTCGATACACATTTGTAAAAGGTTGAATCCATGAAACCAACGACACTACTGCTTATTTTCACTTTTTTCGCTATGCCTGGCATCGTATACGCCGAGTCGCCTTTTAGCTCACTGCAGTCCGCAAAAGAGAAAAATACGGTATTAGAGGATTTGCGAAAGATTTGTACCCCGAAGGCATCGTTGTCAGATGAAGCGTGGGAAAAACTAATGTTGTCGGATGAAAACAATAAACAACACATCCGCGAAGCCATCGTGGCGATGGAGCGTAATAATCAGAGCAATTATTGGGAAGCGTTGGGTAAGGTAGAATGCCCGGATATGTAAGAGCGGCAACGACCACTGACCAACGCTTCTTTGCCTGATATCAGGATTTCTTCATTTTCACCTTTGCAGTAACCAACAATGCAGTCAGCAACATCAATGTGCCGGACAATATCAGCGGCGAAGTCAGGCCAATGTTATCCAATGCATAACCGCCGATTGCCGCGCCGCAAGTATTGGCAAGCTGAATAACGGCCACCTGAATAGACCCAGCCTTTTCTGCCTGATCAGCTAATGAGCGAGTGATCCACGTTGACCAGCCAACGGGAATTAAAGCAAAGGTCAGCCCCCAGATAATCGCCACACCGGTAGCAACAATTTTATCGCTTCCCCACAGCGTCAGTACCAGCGCGCTCAGGGCGAGCACAAACGGTGCGCCCGCTAAGGCCAGTTTCACCGAACGTTTGAGAATGAACGACGAAAGCGACGTACCGACAAAGCTGGCGATACCAAAACTCAACAGCACCAGCGTTAAGCCATCAACGCCGAATCCCGCCAGATTCATATACACCGGGCGAATATAAGTGAAAAAAGCAAACTGCCCGGCGAAGGACATAAAGATGGCGATCATCCCGGCTATCACCCCCGGACGCTGCAACAAGCGAAAGGTATTTTGTTTCTGATGTGACGGTTCGCCAGGCAGCGAAGGCAATGATTTGATAATCCAGATAATACACAGTACGCCCATCACCGCCGCCGCATTAAAGACATTGCGCCAACCGATAAGCTCGCCTAAAAAACTGCCCAGTGGTGCGGCAATTACCAGCGCAATGGACACCGCGCCGAAGATCACCGACAGCGCCTTCGGCACCGTACGAGGCGGTACCAGGCGCATGGTGAGCGATGCCGACATCGCCCAGAACCCGCCCAGCGCCAGCCCCAGACAGGCGCGACCAATTAACAACAGACTGAATGAGTTGGCAAAGGAAACCAGCAAGCAGGAGAGCGTCAGCAAAACGGCGAACAGAATGACAACGTAGCGGCGGTCGGTGGCCTGAATGGTCTGGGTAATAAACAAACTGGCAAACATCGCCACAAAAGCGGTAACGGTCACCGATTGCCCGGCAACTCCTTCCGAAATGCCTAAATCCTGCGCCATCGGCGTTAACAAACTGACGGGCAAAAACTCAACGATAATCAGGCAGGCGACGCAAAACGCCACCGAGAAAACGGCTGACCAGTTCGGTCGGGTAATGGCGTCCGCGCCGCGGTTTTCTTCGATATATTCACTCATGGTGTTACCCGTGGCATGTTTCAGGGGAAAAGCCGACCAGTTTAACATTGAAATGTGTGATGCATTTAACGTTTTTGCAACTTTTACGATGTTGCATGGCATGGGGGTAAGATCGAAGCAAAGATTGCCGGATATGGCGTGAACGCCTTATTTGCCCTACAGGTTAGACGTGGGTATGTAGGCATGATAAGACGCGCCAGCGTTGCATCAAGCAAAGCGGTTTTAATGCAACCAGTAAACGCCCTCAGCAGGCTGAAAGAACGCGTTGTAGCGCATCTGGAATGCATTAATCTCCTGCATTTCAGGCTCTATTTCTCGCAGAAAACCCAGCGCCAGCCTGACCTGTGCGTCAGTAATGGGGGCGGCGAGGCGGGCTTTTTGCAAGATCCGATGCCACTGTTGCAGGTTCTGTTCGCTGCCATCGACAATGACAACCTGCCAGATAAGCAACACCTGCGCGGCGTTTTGCAGGTGCGACTCATCAGGGCGATGCAGGTAACGTAAAAATTCGTCACCGGCTGACTTTCCCATTTGATCGACCATCGACTCAACGGGTACAACATCAATATTCAGCCGATCGCTGAGGCGGCGAATCGCTTTTCTGGCCCCGGATGTCAGCACCCGAAAACCAATAACAAATACCACCGCCAGCGTAGCGAGCATTATCCAGATCATGAGTTCTCCTGCGTAACCGGCACTCATGATATCTGGAAACGCTTATCAGATACTAATCCACCAGGATGATTTTCAGCGCAAACAATGCCGCTACAACCACCACGCACAGATTCAGATCGCGCCAGCGACCAGTACACACTTTCATGATGCAGTACGACATAAAGCCGAGTGCAATCCCTTCGGTGATCGAGAAAGTAAAGGGCATCATCACCGTAGTGATAAATGCGGGTACCGATTCGGTAAAATCATCCCAGTTAACGCGCGCCAGGCTTGATGTCATCAATACACCAACGAAGATTAAGGCCCCGGCGGTAGCGTAAGGCGGAACCATCGCCACCAGCGGTGAGAAGAACATAACCAGCAGGAACATAACGCCAACAACAACCGCAGTCAGCCCCGTGCGACCACCGACCGCCACGCCAGAAGTACTTTCAATATAGGCGGTAACAGAGGAAGTTCCGATAAACGCGCCAGCTACCGAACTCACGCTATCAACATATAGCGCCTTATTCATGTTAGGGAATTTACCGTTACTATCTATTAAGCCAGCTTTATCAGTTACACCAATTAATGTCCCTGATGAATCAAATAGGTTGATCAGCATAAAGGAGAAAATGATACCGGCAAGATCAAGCGATAACGCCCCGCTCAAATCAACTTCGCCAATAACACCGCTAATATCAGGTGGAATAGAATAGATTCCGCTGAAATGAACATCTCCGAAAAATAATCCACAGCAGGAAGTGACGATGATGGAAACCAATACCGCTGCATGAAAATTACGTGATGACAACACGGTTATAATAAAAAAACCTAAAATACCTAACAACACGCCGTGAGAACTTAAATCACCAATCATCACCAGCGTGTCTTTATTGGCGACAATAACACCGGTATTTTTTAATCCCATTAAGGCAATAAATAGCCCGATACCACTGGTGATACCAATACGTAAACTTAACGGAATGTTGGAGATCATCCAGTAACGAATACGAAAAAGTGTCAGCAAAAATAGTCCAATTGCGCCCCAGAAAATAGCGCCCATTCCCGTCTGCCAGGAGATACCCATCGCCCCCACCACCACGAAGGCGAAAAACGCATTAAGCCCCATCGCAGGCGCCAGCGCGACGGGAAGATTAGCAAAAACGCCCATCGCTATACTGCCAATGCCCGCAATCAAACAGGTAGTAACAAACACCACCTTCGGGTCCATTTGCGCTGCACCAAGAATTTGTGGGTTAACAAAAACGATGTACACCATGGTTAAAAAAGTGGTCATCCCCGCAATCAATTCTGTGCGAACGGTTGTCCCGTGTTGCGGTAGTTTAAATAATCGCGAAAGCGTCCCTGATTCATTACTCACGTAATCGGTATTGTCATTATTCATTTTTTTGTCCATTGGAGGAGATTTAATCCCTTGCTTTTGTAAAACAAATGACAACAACGGTTCAGTGATAATTATCACATTTCAATTGCACATTAATGGATATTCTTTAATAATCTCGCGACGTTTCTTTATGATAAATAATAATCAAATTGATAAAATCAAAATGAGAAAGAATATGAACGATTCTATTAGCCATAAATTTCATCACATTAGTCGGGTAGAATACCAGGAATTGTTAGCCGTTTCCCGTGGCGAAGCCACGGCCGATTATATTATTGATAATGTCTCTATTCTGGATCTGATCAATGGCGGAGAAATTCCCGGCCCAATCGTGATTAAAGGACGTTACATTGCTGGTGTCGGCGCAGAATACGCCGACGCTCCGGCTTCGCACCGAATTGATGCCCACGGTGCAACAGCAGTACCGGGATTTATTGATGCACACCTGCATATTGAATCCAGCATGATGACCCCAGTCACCTTTGAAACCGCCACCCTGCCGCGCGGCCTGACGACTGTTATTTGCGACCCTCATGAAATCGTCAACGTGATGGGCGAAGCCGGGTTGGCCTGGTTTGCCCGCTGTGCCGAACAGGCAAGGCAAAACCAATATTTGCAGGTCAGCTCTTGCGTACCCGCCCTGGAAGGCTGCGATGTTAACGGTGCCAGTTTTACCCTCGAACAGATGCTCGCCTGGCGCGACCATCCGCAGGTTACCGGCCTTGCCGAAATGATGGACTACCCTGGCGTAATTAGCGGACAAAATGCGCTACTCGATAAACTGGACGCCTTTCGCCATCTGACACTGGATGGTCACTGCCCCGGTTTGGGCGGTAAAGAACTTAACGCCTATATTGCCGCGGGCATTGAAAACTGCCACGAAAGTTATCAGCTGGAAGAAGGACGCCGGAAATTACAACTCGGCATGTCGTTGATGATCCGCGAAGGGTCCGCTGCCCGCAATCTCAACGCGCTGGCACCGTTGATAACCGAATTTAACAGCCCGCAATGCATGCTTTGTACTGATGACCGTAATCCGTGGGAAATCGCTCACGAAGGGCATATCGACGCCTTAATCCGCCGCCTGATTGAACAACATCATGTGCCGCTACATGTGGCATATCGCGTAGCCAGCTGGTCGACGGCGCGCCATTTTGGTCTGAATCATCTCGGTTTACTGGCTCCTGGCAAGCAGGCCGACATTGTCCTGTTAAGTGACGCGCGTAAGGTCACTGTGCAACAGGTACTAGTGAAAGGCGAACCGATTGACGCACAAACCTTGCAAGCAGAAGAGTCGGCGAGACTGGCGCAATCCGCCCCGCCATATGGCAATACCATTGATCGCCAGCCAGTTTCCGCCAGCGACTTTGCCCTGCAACTTACCCCCGGCAAACGCTATCGCGTCATTGACGTCATCCATAACGAATTGATTACGCACTCCCGCTCCAGCGTCTACAGCGAAAACGGTTTTGATCGCGATGATGTGTGTTTTATTGCCGTACTTGAGCGTTACGGACAACGACTGGCTCCGGCCTGTGGTTTGCTCGGCGGCTTTGGCCTGAATGAAGGCGCGCTGGCGGCTACAGTCAGCCATGACAGCCATAATATTGTGGTGATCGGTCGTAGCGCAGAAGAGATGGCTCTGGCGGTGAATCAGGTGATTCAGGACGGTGGTGGACTGTGCGTAGTACGTAATGGTCAGGTTCAAAGTCATCTGCCGTTGCCCATTGCCGGGTTAATGAGCACCGACACGGCGCAGTCGCTGGCAGAGCAAATTGACGCGTTGAAAGTCGCCGCCCGCGAATGTGGTCCGTTACCGGATGAACCATTTATTCAGATGGCATTTCTTTCCCTGCCGGTGATCCCCGCGTTGAAACTGACCAGCCAGGGGCTGTTTGATGGCGATAAGTTTGCCTTCACCACGCTGGAACTTGCTGAATAATAAAAAAAAGCCCGGCGTCATGCCGGGCAAAAGTCACCAGTTACGTTTATGCCACTGTCAACTGCTGAATTTTTTTCTCACGGCGGATTTTTCGTTCTTCCATCACCGCGACTATCGCCATCAGGCAGATACAGCCAATAGCGGCAATATCCAGCGCGGCGAAGGTTCCTGCCCAGCCGGTGAGGCCAAACACTGGCGTACCATCGGCAATCATTCCCAGACCTAATTTGGCAAAGCTGTCACCAATCAGGTAAGCGAAAGTGCCTTTAATCCCATCGGCAGCGCCGATCGCTTTTTTTGGTACGAAGCCAACAGCCGCCACGCCAATCAACAGTTGCGGACCAAATACCAGGAAACCTAATGCAAAGAGAGAAGCCAAATAGATATATTGGTTGCTGGCGTGTTGATACACACCAAGCGTGGCGATAATCAGCGCCAGTGCAATACACGCCACCAGGCCACGGCGCCCATTCGCCAGGTCAGAGAGCCAGCCCCACAGCAGGGTACCGACCAGAGCACCTGCTTCAAACAGCGTAAAGCCCTGAATCGCCACCGCTTTAGAGAGTTTCAACTCCTGAAAAGCGTACACGGTTGACCACTGGTCGATACCAATACGCACCACGTACAGGAAGATGTTGGCGAAGCACAGCAGCCAGATCACTTTGTTTTTCAAAACATATTCGACAAAGATCTGCCACTTGCTCATATCGGTGGATTCCGTCTCTTTGTCCTCTTCGCTGATCTCTTCGCCGAACAGTTCTTCAGCTTTACCAAGACCATACGCTTCAGGGGAGTCGCTGCCGTAACGCAGACCGATAAAACCGACAATCAGCGCGATAATCGACGGGAAGATAAACATGCCGATCACGTGACCGTCGAACAGGTAATTTGCGCCGAACAGCGCCACACCCGCCGCACCCGCGCCGCCGAGGTTGTGGGAAATGTTCCAGAAACCGAGGAACGTCCCGCGCTTACGACGCGGCGTCCATTTGGTAATAGTGGAGTAACTGCATGAACCGCCGGTACTCTGGAAAAAGCCGCTTAAGGCGTAGAAGGCAATCATCAGGAACAGGCTAACCGATCCGCTACCCATACTGGCGCTGAAGCCCAGCATACAAATGGCGGAGAGGATCAGCATGAACGGCAGGAACTGTTTGGTGTTTTTGCCGTCGGCGTAGTAGGAAACCAGCGTTTTACCCACGCCGTAAGTAATGGAGAAGCCCAGGCCAATCATCCCCAGCTGCGTCATGCTCAACCCGTAGGTGGAGATCATGTCGTTCTGCGCAATATTAAAGTTCTTGCGAATCAGATACATCGTCAGGTAGCCAATAAAAACCACCAGGTACGATTGCATGAACGGTTTGAACCACATTTTGCGCCGCACTTCGAGCGGAAGGTCCAGGGTCGGCTTGCGGACCTGGTTTAAGAAAGCCAGCATGGGTTACTCCTGATTTCCCTTCATACTTCAGGCCGCAGGTGCCTTAACTGCACGCATTCCTGCAACTTGAATTATTTTGGGAAAGAATTAACGAATGATGGCATTGTAAAAACCAGCAGCAAATCAGGCTTGAGATAGCGTCCAGGCAAAACCAGGAAAATTTCTTAGTTTTGCCGGATATGAGGTAGAAAAGTGAGATGCATCACGCTTCGCGCGGTGCCTGGGCGTTCAAAAAGGGCAGTAACAACAGTGCCGAAACCCCGGCAGCAATGGCGATAACCACGAAAAAACCACTCCAGTGCCAGGTATCCAGCACTTTCGCCAGCGGCCAACCGGCAAGCGACGCTCCCAGATAAGCAAACAAGCCAACAAACCCCGTCGCCGCACCTGCCGCTTCTTTGTGAGAACACTCTGCTGCTGCCATACCAATTAACATCTGCGGACCAAAAACAAAAAAACCAATAGTGAAAAAGCAGGTCGCCTGCATTACGTAGCTGGCAAATGGCATCAACCACAGCGAGCCGACGGAAAGCAAAATCCCCGCAGCAAAAATCAAATTCATCGGCCCACGGTTGCCGTTAAACAGTTTGTCCGAGCCCCAACCTGCAACCAGCGCACCGATAAATCCGCCCAATTCAAACATCGTCACCGCCGTATTCGCCGTGACCAGATCGACACCCAGCGTCTCGGACATATACAGGTTGCCCCAGTCATTGATCGCCGCGCGAACCACATAGACCAGCACATAACAAAACGAAAGCAGCCAGATATACGGATTCAACAACACATATTTGGTGAGGATCTCTTTACGCGTCAGCCCTGCCCCTTCCTGTTGCTGGGCGATTTCCAGCGCATCGTGCCGCCATTCTCCGACCGCCGGTAAACCTAACGCCTGTGGGCGATCGCGCAGCCGCCAGCAGAGAAAAACCCCCACCATAATGGCTAAACTTCCGGCAATCATCATCCCGATACGCCAGCTGTAATGCAGCGCGACTGCCGCCATCACAATGGGAATCAACGCGCCACCAACGTTGTGCGCCGTGTTCCATAACGCCCACCAACCGCCGCGCTCGGTACGTGAATACCAGGCGGTTAACAAACGCGCACAAACCGGCGAACCCCAGCCCTGGAAAAAGGCGTTCAGCACCCACAGCACGGCAAACGCCCATAGCGACGTCGAGAAACCAAACAGAATGTTGATAATGCCCGTGGCGATAAGCCCAATCCCCATAAAATAACGGGCATTCGAGCGGTCACTGACAATGCCGGAGACAAATTTCGATACGCCGTAGGTAATGTAAAACAGCGTTGCTAACAGGCCGATATCGCTACGGCTGAGTACGCCGTTGGCGAGGATTTCCGGCACGGCGGCATTAAAACTTTTACGGGTGAAGTAAAACAGCGCATAGCCCAGCCAGATGGTCAGCAAAATATGCCGACGCCAGTAGCGGTAGCGGGCATCAATTTCACTTTTATCGCTGATCAGCGGTGCGTCGGCAGGCGCTTTCAGAAAAGGCAACATCATCAAGCCTTAGACATAACGTTGAGGTAGAGAGACACTGACACGCGTACCGTGCAGGCAGGAGATGGTCAAGGTGCCGCCCAGCGCGGTTACGCGTTCGCGCATTCCGGTGAGGCCAAAACCTTGCTGCCCGGAACCTGGCGGCAGACCGCTACCATCGTCTTCAATCACTAGCATTAAACGCTCATCCTGCTGCCAGCCTTGCAGCGTGACCGCACTGGCATCGGCATGTTTCACAATGTTGTTCAGCCCCTCCTGACAGATACGAAACAGGGTTACGCGCTGGTTTTCACTTAATGCTGATTCATCGATCCGCCATTCGAGATGACTGACAATGCCGCGCCCTTCCAGCTCCATTTCCCGCATCAATGAACGGATGGCCTGCTCCAGGGTCAGATCATCCAACTGGCGTGGACGTAACCGCCCTAACAAGCGGCGCACCGCGTCGTAAACGCCAAGCGACAGTTGTTCGATTAGCTGTCCGCTCTGTTTCACACTGGCGTTATCCGCCGCCAGCCGCTGGACAATACCTGCCTGAGTACGAATGGCGGTGATGGTCTGGCCGATATCGTCGTGCAGTTCACGCGCTACGTCGCGACGCACACTCTCTTCGGTTTCAAGCAACCGCTCGGCAAGATGTTGATTACGCGCCAGTTCCTTCTGCAGCGACTGGTTAAGCTCACGCAACCGCTGGATGCCCGCGCCCAGTAACAGGCCTGTGAGGCTTTGCACCAGCAGCGAAAGCAATAAATCGACCGGATGATCGCGCCAGGTCTGACTGGCGATCAGCGCGATGGCGTTCATCAGCGTCGCAATCAGCGCCCCTTGCCAGCCATAGTGCCAGGCCAGGGCGATAATCGGCAGCGCCAGGCAAAACGGAGTAAAGCGCGAGAGTTCGTTCGGCAGCCCCAGTTGCAACCACAGGCTGATAACAAACAACAGCAAATACCAGACCAGATGCCGCCCACGCCAGTTGATCGGCTGGGAAACCAGCGATGGCCCCAGCGGCAGCCAGGTGTTATTCGCCAGATAGTGCCAGAACACCAGGCAAATGGGGGCCAGCGTCAGACCGCCGGTTAAGGTCATCAGCAGGGCGTTCCAGGGCTCGTTTCCGTACCCATGCCAAAGCCAGGGTGACGACTGTAATAATGCCGCCGCCGTCAGTGCCGCCCCCTGTAACAGCAACGTACGCCAGTCGCGCTGGTGGCGATAACGGGAAATCAACGCCACAGGCAGTAACGTCAGTAAACTACCGATCATCAATAACGGATAATGCGTTAACCCAACCGCCTGCGTCAGCCAGTAAATCAGCAGCCATTCTGCGCCCATCAGCACCAGCCAGTATCTGCGCGGGCATTGCAACATCAGCCCCAGTCGCAGACCAAACGGAAACAGCAATACCGCCAGATCCGGTCGTTCAACCAGGTGCAGGCTGATACTCCACAGGCAAAACCATGCGGCAGAGAAAATAAAAAAGCAGGAAATTACAGTATTTAAGCGGGAGAACAATCTCTTCATCACCAGCCATCAAACATGCAGCGCGCCAGTTCAACGTCGTTGCTGACGCCCAGTTTTTCCATCAGATTGGCACGATGTACATGCACCGTTTTCGGCGACAAACCCAGTTCGGCGGCAATCTCTTTCACCGCCATCCCTTGCGCCAGTTTTTCCGCCACCTGGCGTTCGCGTTTGGTTAGCGGGTCCTGACGACCCGATGCCAGTTTAATAGCGATATCCGGGGTCAGATAACAGCCGCCAGTTGCAACCGTATGCACGGCCGCGATCAGCTCGTCCGGACTACAGCGTTTAGAGAGAAAACCGCGCGCCCCCGCGTTAAGCGCCTGTTCAACCAGCGCCGGACTATCGTGAACGGAGAGCATAATTGTCGCCATACCTTTCGGTAGCTGGCTTAACAGCTCCAGCCCAGAAATATCCGGCATTGAGATATCGCAAATACACACCTGCACACCACGCCCAGGCAAGCCAGTCAGCGCCTCACGCCCGGAACCAAACTCGGCAACTACCTGCAAATCAGGTTCCAGCCCCAGCAGCTGCGCAAAGCCGGAGCGGACGATAAGGTGATCGTCTATAAGGGCAACGGTTATCATGGTCTTGTCCTGGCGGGTAAAAAAAACGCGCTTACCTTAACGATAAGCGCGCCGCTGTTCAAGCCTTGAGCGGTTACTGAAAGAACACAGCAATCTTGTTAAACATGGTCGGGTCGGACTGGTTACGCTGCACTTTCACCACATCCTCCAGTTTGTCTATCTGGCTTATCATTTGTTCCAGTCGCTGATCGTCATTGACCAGTAGCCAGATGTGGCTTTTATCACTGTCCTGAATCGGTAGACAAAGAATGCCTTCGACGTTAAAAGCACGGCGGGCAAAAAGCCCACAAACGTGGGTCATTACACCGGGATGGTTGCGAACGGTGAGTTCCAGAATCACGTTGTCATGAGTTGTGTTTTGCATGGCTTATTCCCCCACCATCTCAGTATTTGCCGCGCCTGGCGGCACCATTGGGTACACTTTTTCTTCGGCATCAATGCGTACGTGGATCAGCGCCGGACCAGGGCGGTTGATCATTTCCTGTAATGCCGCCTGCGGATCGGTTTCATTATTCAAATCACAGGTTTCGAGGCCGAATCCGGCGGCAATTTGCATAAAGTTGATTTTTCCTGGATAGGTGGCAGCAAAAACGCCCTGCTTGTAGAACAGGCTCTGTTGCTGATGCACCAGTCCCAGTGCTTCGTTATTCATCAGAATGATTTTGACATCCAGCTGGTTTTCGCTGGCGGTCGCCATCTCCTGAATATTCATCATCAGACTGCCGTCACCGGAAAAACACAACACTTTGCGATCAGGATTCGCCAGTGCCGCGCCAATCGCCGCAGGCAGACCAAAGCCCATCGTTCCCAGCCCGCCAGAGGTCAGCCACTGACGTGGACGATTGAGCGGATAGGCTTGCGCCGTCCACATCTGATGCTGACCCACGTCGGTGGTGATAATCGCGTTGTCATCGACACAGGCGGCAACGGCGTTAATCAGCCCGTAATGTGTTAATGGATCGCACGCTTTCGGGATAGGACACGGGAATTCGCGCTGTAAATCAGCCACCTGTTGGTGCCACTCTGTACGCGGATGGACTTCCACCCGCGGGATCAGTTGCGCCAGCACGTCATCGACATCCGCCTGAATCGCCACGTGCGGTTGCTTAACTTTACCCAGCTCCGCGCGGTCGATATCCACATGGATGATTTTGGCGTTCGGGCAGAACTCCTCAGTTTTGCCAATCGCCCGATCATCAAAACGTGCACCGAGCACAATCAACAGGTCCGCCTCCTGCAAGATAAAGTTGGTGCTGCGCACGCCGTGCATCCCCAGCATACCCAGCGACAACGGATGTGCTTTTGGCAACATGCCCAGCGCCATTAAGGTCATGGTGGTGGGCAGCTGCGCTTTCTCAGCCAGTTCACGCACCCGCGCGGGCGCGTTAATGACGCCGCCGCCCAGATAAAGCACCGGGCGTTTGGCGGCGTTAATCATTGCCGCAGCGTTACGAATGCTTTCTTCGCTAAAGGCAGGCGTTGCGGCTTTTTCTGCCATCACGGGCTGTTCTTCAATCTCAAAAACCGCCGTTTGCACATCCTTAGGAATGTCTATCCATACCGGGCCAGGGCGGCCTGATTGCGCAATGCGGAAGGCATCGCTCATGACCTGCGGGAGTTCTTCGATATGTCTGACCAGATAGTTGTGTTTAGTGATGGGGATAGAAATGCCGTAGGTGTCCACTTCCTGGAAGGCATCTGTGCCAATCATCGAGGCGGGAACCTGACCGGTGATGCAAATCAGCGGGATGGAGTCCAGCCGCGCATCGGCAATGGCAGTCACCAGGTTGGTCGCGCCAGGCCCGCTACAGGCCATGCAAACCGCTGGTTTGCCGTCGGTACGCGCCATCCCCTGGGCGATAAATCCCGCGCCCTGTTCATGACGGGCCAGAATATGGCGGATTTGCGTGCTTTGGCTTAAGGCGTCATAGACAGGGAGAATCGAGCCACCAGGTATCCCCGTCACAATCTTAATGCCCTGCTGTTCCAGGAAATGAACGATAAATTCTGCGCCAGTAAAACGCTTACGTGTCGATGTTGTGCCCGAACTTGCCATGCTCCAGTCCTTTTCTTCTGGGCCGACTTTCCGGGAGGTGCTTAAACGAAAAACCCCGCCCGGTTTGCGCCGGCGGGGTTTTGGAATCGTGTGTTGTTCCAGTCCCTACGGCGCATTGCCGACGACCACCACCACACGCACGACGACCACTGCGGCGGATGGCGCAGTTGGTAGTAGTTTTGCGTTGAGCATGGAAATAGTCATTGGGGACCTTGTTGGTTTTGTGTTTAACAATATTTATACAAGCACAGCTTTACAGGGGAGACAATGGAAAATTTTTCATCAAGGAATAATTGGGGGGTTGATCACGTTTTGTACTGAAACGCAGGTAACAAAAAACCCCGCCGGAGCGAGGTTTCTTCAGCCGCCCACGGCTGGTAACCGCAAAGCACACTGTATTATGTCAACATAGAAAGTATACGTGTTCCGCGCAGAACGCGCAATTTCGGCACGAATTTTGACTTATTTACTGCATAGTTGAGTATCGGTCACAGTTTGCATTTTGTCTAAAAGTTACTGTTTATTTATACAGTAAAGTTCTATAATATCACTGTACGCAATGTGTTATGCGGGGCCGCATCGTTACCCGGCGCACTAAGTCCTGGCTGAAACGGGTGGTGCCGTCAGCGCCTTAACCCCGCGTGAGCACACTGTGTTATGTCAACAAGCACAACGTTTCTTCTGAAGAAGCCGCGTGCGCAACAGCTGGCAACAGGCAGCGGAAAGGTACGTCAGCTGGCAGTGCTCCTGAACCACAGGAGACGCGTATGAGCCTGGTGGATATTGCCATTCTTATCCTCAAACTCATTGTTGCTGCACTGCAACTGCTTGATGCTGTTCTGAAATATCTTAAGTAATTCAGATTCAAGCCGCACTTAAGGGGAGTGGGAAACCGCTCCCCTTTCATATTCTGCTGGCTGACTCGTGTCGGATGCGATGCTGATGCATCTTATCCGACCCACAGAATTTATTTAATCTAAAGTCCCTTCCGGCAACATTTATTGCCGCTGTTGTTTATATATTCTGCCGCTTCGTTATTCATCATTCCGTATATATATCTGGCTAACATTTATCAATGTGATAGATTCCTCTCCCGCATTTATTGAAATGCGTAGCAACTTATTCTAAATATTTTTTTAAAAGCGTCTGTGATAATGAAAAGGCATAGAAACGTCAATTTGTTATTGATGTTGGTATTACTCGTGGCCGTCGGTCAGATGGCACAAACTATTTATATTCCTGCTATTGCCGATATGGCGCGCGATCTCAACGTCCGTGAAGGGGCGGTGCAGAGCGTAATGGGCGCTTATCTGCTGACCTACGGTGTCTCACAACTATTTTATGGCCCAATTTCCGACAGGGTAGGTCGTCGTCCAGTGATCCTCGTCGGAATGTCCATTTTTATGTTAGCGACGCTGGTTGCGGTCACCACCTCCAGCCTGACGGTATTGATTGCTGCCAGCGCGATGCAGGGGATGGGAACCGGTGTCGGCGGCGTAATGGCGCGTACATTGCCGCGTGATTTGTATGAACGGACACAGCTACGTCACGCTAATAGCATGTTAAATATGGGTATTCTCGTCAGCCCTTTGCTCGCACCACTCATTGGCGGCCTGCTGGATACCATGTGGAACTGGCGAGCTTGTTACCTGTTTTTACTCGTGCTTTGTGCCGGTGTGACGTTCAGTATGGCGCGCTGGATGCCAGAAACACGCCCTGTCGATGCGCCGCGTACGCGCCTGCTCACCAGCTATAAAACACTCTTTGGCAATGGCGGCTTTAACTGCTATTTGCTGATGTTAATTGGCGGTCTGGCAGGGATTGCCGCTTTCGAAGCCTGTTCCGGTGTGTTGATGGGGGCTGTGTTAGGGTTAAGCAGCATGACAGTCAGTATTTTGTTTATTCTGCCAATTCCAGCGGCATTCTTCGGCGCATGGTTTGCTGGTCGACCAAATAAACGCTTCTCTACGTTAATGTGGCAGTCGGTTATCTGCTGCCTGTTGGCAGGACTGATGATGTGGATCCCCGGCTGGTTTAGCGTGATGAATGTCTGGACGCTGCTCGTTCCCGCCGCGCTGTTCTTTTTCGGTGCCGGGATGCTGTTTCCGCTGGCAACCAGCGGCGCAATGGAGCCGTTCCCTTTCCTGGCTGGCACGGCTGGCGCGCTGGTCGGCGGCCTGCAAAACATTGGTTCCGGCGTGCTGGCGTCGCTCTCCGCGATGTTGCCGCAAACCGGTCAGGGCAGCCTGGGGTTGTTGATGACCTTAATGGGATTGTTGATCGTGCTGTGCTGGCTACCGCTGGCGACGCGGATGTCGCATCAGGGGCAGCCCGTTTAAGCTCACGTCACCGCAGCATCGTCATCAACTCCATGGGAGAACGATGCTGCTTTATCAAGTCACGCATCACCCGCATGTGCGGCGCAGAGTGGGAATAAAAAGCTTGATAGCCAACACAAAGTACGTTGTCAGGACAATCCGCCAGGGAATGTAGGCACAAGCGATGCCAGCCGCACACCTGACACTCCCGCCGAAGTTGTACGTTTTCGCTCCTGCACCATTTTTGCAGCGTGGCGTCAAAAAGTTCGACTGATATACGACCAATATCTGCACGCACCCAACGCTCGAACAGAGCGATTAAAAATTGCCCCCACAGTTCAGCTGTCACCGAAGAAGCGGTCAGCTCGCCCCGGTCATCAAATTCTATATGGGGAATAAGTTGCACGGAGCGAAGACCCCGCTGTTTGAAATTTTGATAAAAATCGGCAGGTTGTAGCGCATCTTTATACTCTACAACCAGTTTATGTCTGTCCTCTTCAGCATTTACAACCTGACTTCCTGTCATACGACTCTCTCAATCAATACGATTAGTTGATGTATATGCGTTACAGCAAACAGTATTGCAAGAGATAACACCGCGAGAGAGATCATAAATTTGTCACGGATTACGTTAAATTGAGAAAAATCACTATTAGTCACATCCATTAAATTACGATTACGGGTATAGCGCCAAAGTATTAGCGCCACAATGGCGAGGATGCCAATAGAAATCCAGAACAACGCGCCGGCCTGATGCCAGTTGTGTTTAATTGCCAGCGCCATCAGCGCGCCATAGCCCAGCATGGTGCGAAACCACGCCAGCGATGTACGTTCTGGCTGAAGCCCGGGATCAGCAATGCGTCTGGCTTTGCGACTATCCGGCATACAGCACCAGCCCCATGACGATTACCGCCACGATCATCAATATTAAGCTGATGATTAATAAGCTGTTGGTATAGGGTAAGTCTTCTTTCAGACGCATCGCTTTTTCATTGCGTAACCAGCGCAGGTAGCCATACATCGCTAACCCGCCGGAAAACAGGCATAACAATAACGCCAGCAGTTCACGAATGACGGGCGTGGCGAAGTCTGGCGCAAGTTGATCCAGCCCGACGCCCGCTGCCAGAAATCCCAACGCGGTACGGATCCAGGCCAAAAAAGTACGCTCATTAGCCAGCGAGAAGCGGTAATCCGGCGCTTCTCCGAGGCGGGAAATTTTCATTGTTGCTCCTTTGCACTTCCACTAACGCTTTGCCTTAGCGGTTTTTTAAGAATTTCGTCCGTCCATTTCCTGATATGCTTTTGCCATCCGCTACAAGGAGGTCTGATGGGTATCATAGCGCAAAATAAAAGCAGTTCACTGGGCATGCTGTTCGGCGCCATCGCTTTATTGATGGGTATTATCCACTTTTCATTCGGCCCTTTTGCCGCGCCGCCACCAACGCTGGAAAGCATCGTGGCTGACAAAACGGCGGAAATTAAAAGAGGTCTTCTCGCCGGAATTAAAGGTGAAAAAATCACTACGGTGGAAAAAAAAGAGACGGTTGATGTCGATAAAATCCTCGATAAAGGCGGTATCGCACTGGCCATTGCCGCGCTACTCTGCGCGTTTGTTGGCGGTATGCGTAAGGAAAATCGCTGGGGCATTCGCGGCGCACTGGTATTTGGCGGCGGGACGCTGGCTTTCCATACCTTGCTTTTTGGTATCGGCATCGTGTGCAGCATTTTGCTGATATTCCTTATCTTTTCCTTTCTGACCGGCGGTTCACTGGTTTAAGCGGCCTGAATATTGCCCGCCAGGTTTCCGCCAGCGGGCATCATCGTCAGAACTTCTGTTTTTTATCCTCGACTTTCACCCCTTGCGTCGGTAAACCGGTGTCATAGTCGCGTACCACCGGAGAATAACCATCCTGTGGGCGTGGACGGAACGCCCCCATCCAGCGCGGTTGCGCATCTTTGCGCCACGGACGCAGGCTCCATTGATAACTGCGGAACGGATCGCGAATTTTGTCCATATAATCCAGTAAGGCGTCATGCAACTTGCTGCGAACGTCGGCAAAATGGATATCATCAATCACGTTTTGCAATTCATTTGGGTCGTTACGGCGATCGTAAAGTTCATCACTGGTGAAGAGGTTGAGCACCAGTTTATAGTCATCTGTCACCCAACAACGGACCGGGATAAAGCCGCCAAAGCTGTCATGCTCAATCTCATAACGGTTAAATTCCACCATTACGCCACGTGGTTCTTTCGCTGCGAGGATATTTTCCCCTGGCAAAATGTCAGGTTTTTCAATATCCGCCAGCGCCATCATTGTCGGTAGTAAATCAATATGGCTGACTGGCGTATCAACCTGTCGCGACTCCCCTTGCGGCGAACGGATGATCAGCGGAATACGAGTAATGTCGTCGTACATCGCCGCTCCTTTGCTGATGAGCTTATGCGCGCCCATCATTTCACCGTGATCGGAGGTATAAATGACCCACGTATTTTCACGTTGCTCCGGCGTTAACGCGTTGATAAATCGTCCGATCTGGTCATCAACAAAGTCGTTGCAGGCAAAATAGAGCGGATGGTGATAAAGCCCATCATCACCGACTGGCGATGGCATTGCCTGCGACCATAAACGGTGATGTTCCGGTTTGTTCACCAGGTCATCCTGCGCTTTCTCGCCCAGTTCGTAGTAAAAGTCTTCATATTTCTCTAAATACTCCACCGGACAGGTGAACGGGTGATGCGGCTCGTCATACGAAACCACCATCAGAAAAGGTTCCTCGGCGCGCGCGGGCTGTTGCAGAAAATCCACTGCCCGGTTGCTGATGCGATACGCCCAGGTAAAGGTTTCGTCGATATGGTTCGCCTTTAAATCCTCAACGCTATTTAAGCCATTGCGCCATAAGCTGATCTCTCTTTCAGTCAGTTCGCTAAGGTAGTTCGCCCCGTCATACCAGTAATCGGCGTCCCACTCCGGCGGACATTCGCCAGTGCCAAAATAATCATGGCCGTCGAGATGCCATTTGCCGATGTAACAGGTGTGATAGCCCGCATCCTTAAAGTAGCGCCCCATGGTGGAGATGTTTTTGCCCGGCGCGATGTTGTTGGTCCACGGCCCGGACTGGTTAGCGTAGATACCAGTAAACAGTCCGGCGCGTGCTGGCGTACAGACCGGTGAACAGGTGTAGGCGGAATTAAAGCGAATACCTTCCGCCGCCAGACTATCAATATTTTGTGTATTCAGCGGCTTACCGCTATAGCAACCGACCATATTGGTGGCCTGTGTGTCGGTCATAATGAACAGAAAATTGGGGCGTTTCATAGACTATCCTTAGCGTCGGAAGTAAACGTTGTGGCTGCGTCATGGCGATGCCGCCAGCTATCAAAAATCAGGTAGACAATGACCACGGCGGCGATGAAATAACTGACCATCGCTAACCAGCGCGTACTATAGCCACCGAATTCCGCCAGCCCGGCATAGACGCCAATCATCGCGAACAGGATGCCAAATGACGCGATCTTGACGTTTTTCCACGGCTTCATGTCCACGGCGAATGCATCTTTGAAAGTGAATGGCGTAGCGCGAGGTTTAATGAAGCCAATCACCAACATCACCACCACGTTGATACAGAACGTACAGGCCAGCACATAGAGGAAATGGAAATCGAACTTCACCAGATAGTTAATGGTGATGTAGCTGATAATGCCAATCCCCATCGCCACTTTTGCCGCCAGTGCCGGAATACGTGGGAAGAAAAACCCCATAATGATGATGGTGACCAGCGGTACGTTGTAGATGCCGTTGAGTTGCTTCATCCAGCTATATAGCCCTTGCGGCGCATTGGCGATCCACGGCGCGACCAGCACCGAAACGATGGCAATAAAAAAGCCAAATTTACGCCCGACGCTAACCAGTTGTTGTGGCTCGGCATTCTGGTTAATGATGCGCCGGTAAATGCCCATACTGAATAACGTACTGGCGCTATTCAGAAAACCGTTGAAGGTACTGATCACCGCTCCAAACAATACTGCACCGAAGAAACCCACCAACGGTACCGGCAGAACGTTATTTACCAGCGTTGGATAAGCCATATCAGCTTTCGGTAAATCCTGATACAGGTGAAACGCAATCAGCCCAGGCAGCACCAACACCAGCGGGTCGAGCATTTTCAGTACCGCCGTTAACAGCGCCCCTTTCTGCCCTTCCGCCAGACTTTTTGACGCCAGCGTGCGTTGCACGATGCCCTGATTAGTACACCAGTAAAAGGTATTTACCAGAATCAAACCGGTAAATGCGGCACCTATCGGCAAGGGATCGGTCGGGCCGCCTACTGAGTTTAATTTCTCGGCATGGACAGTCGTGAGTTGTTCAATACCTTGCAAAAAGCTACCTTTGCCCATCGCGATCAGGCCGAATATCGGTACCATCAATCCACCGATAACCAGCCCAATACCGTTGATGGAGTCCGCCACCGCCATTGCGCGCAGCCCGCCAATCACCGCATACAGAATCCCCGCCAGACCGAGCAAAATCACCAACAACCAGATAGCCGCGCCATCGGAAAGTTGTAGCGATTCACCCACGTGAAACAAGCTGTTGAGCGCCAACGCGCCGGAGTAGAGAACAATCGGCAGAAAGCAGACACCGGTGGCAATGAGGAAGCAGAAGTCGATGATAATACGCGTAGTTTTATCATAACGTTCCTCAAGGAAATCGGGGATGGTGGCAATTCCGCGCTTCAGGTAGCGCGGCAAAAAGATTAGCGCAAGGAAGATCAGCGTCACCGCAGAAGTGACTTCCCAGCCCATCACAGACATGCCACTTTTGTAGGCCTGCCCGGAAAGGCCGACCAGTTGTTCCGTGGAAAGGTTGGTTAACATTAACGAAGCGGCGATGACCGGCGCTTTTAGTGAACGTCCGGCAAGAAAATAGCCTTGTTGCGATCCAGTATCTGTATTGCGGACCTTCCACCAGGTGATGACCGCCACCAGCAGCGTAAAACCGACAAAACTCAAGATTTGTAACGAATTCATCTCATAGCCCTTATTTATGTTTATGTCCCGGACGCATGAATATAGGGAGAGGTAAAATGCGTCGGGTCAGGCAGTCAGATTCTTAAAATACAAACGTCATATCCCTGAACGGATTCTTTTCTGTTAAGTTCAGGTTGTGAGCATAATTCGCCGGAGGGATATTAAAATGAATGGAAAATTGCAAAGTTCGGATGTAAAAAACGATACTCCATACAATATTCCCTTATTGATTAACGAAAATGTGATCTCCAGCGGAATTTCTCTGATCTCACTCTGGCATACCTATGCCGATGAGCATTACCGCGTAATCTGGCCGCGAGACAAGAAGAAACCGCTTATCGCCAACTCCTGGGTGGCGGTGTATACCGTACAAGGATGTGGAAAAATTCTTTTAAAGAATGGTGAGCAAATAACACTGCATGGCAACTGTATTATATTTTTAAAACCGATGGATATTCACTCTTATCACTGTGAAGGTTTAGTCTGGGAACAGTACTGGATGGAATTTACCCCCACCAGCATGATGGATATTCCTGTCGGTCAACAGAGCGTTATTTATAATGGCGAAGTTTATAATCAAGAACTCACAGAAGTTGCTGAATTAATTACTTCGGTAGAGGCGATAAAAAATAATCTGGCAGTCGCTTTTCTGACGAAAATTATTTATCAGTGGATTTGTCTTATGCACGCAGACGGCAAAAAAGATCCACAACGGCGGCAAATTGAAAAATTAATTGCCACTTTACATGCCAGCCTGCAACAACGCTGGAGTGTTGCCGATATGGCCGCCACCATCCCCTGTAGCGAAACCTGGTTGCGTCGCCTGTTTTTACGCTACACCGGCAAGACACCGAAAGAATATTACCTTGATGCACGTCTGGATCTGGCGCTCTCACTATTAAAGCAAGAAGGGAACTCGGTTGGCGAAGTCGCTGATACGCTCAACTTCTTCGACTCCTTTCATTTTAGCAAAGCCTTTAAGCATAAATTTGGTTATGCGCCGTCAGCCGTACTGAAGAATACAAACCAGTCATAACCAGAATGGCGAGTGTGTAAATGACTCGATGATGTTCAGAAATACCAGGTGGAGTACCATTGACGGTAACTCCACCCAAAAAGGCGTTAACCGATACTCCAGAAAAGCACCGCCAGTAATTGCGGTGTGATAATGCGCAGGAACATGACTAACGGATACACCGTGGCGTAAGAGAGCGCCGCCGCGCCACTGGTAGGATGAAGATTATTGGCAAACGCCAGCGCCGGAGGATCGGTCATTGAACCCGCGAGCATCCCGCACATCGTGAGATAATTCATTTTGACTAACATCCGCGCCAAAATGCCAGCCGTGATCAGCGGAATTGCGGTAATCAATGCACCATAGCCTATCCAGCTTAACCCTTCACCATCCACCAGTGTATGGATAAAATCGCCGCCGGATTTCAGACCAACTACCGAGAGAAACAGTACGATACCCAGTTCGCGCAGCGCCAGGTTGGCACTTGGCGGCATAAACCAGTAAAGCTTACCAATGCTGCCGATACGCCCGAGGATAAGCGCCATAATTAGCGGCCCCCCCGCCAGCCCCAACTTCAATGCAGCCGGGAATCCAGGCACAAACACCGGAATGGAGCCCAACAATACGCCAAGCCCAATACCAATAAACACCGGTAACATCTGCACCTGTTGTAATTTTTGCTGCGCATTACCTAATACATTAGCCACGGCATCAATCGCGGACGGGCGTCCAACCAGGTTGAGAATATCGCCAAATTGCAGGCTAATATCGCTACTTGCAACTAATTCAACTCCAGCACGGTTCAGGCGCGAGATAACGACGTCATAGCGCTCCTTAAAGTGCAGGTCGCGAATACGTTTACCGAGCACATTCTCATTGGTGACCACCACGCGTTCGACGCGTAAATCTGTGCCTTTCGTTGATAGCGAAGTATCCACTTCCTGCCCAATCACCAATTGTGCATTATGCAAATCTGCAGGCTGCCCCACCAGATGCAGCAAATCGCCCAGTTGAATAACGGTCTCTGGCGAAGGCACTTTTAAGGTTTCTTCTCGTTTCAATCGTGAGCAGATAACTTTATCGCCATTGAGAATCGGCACATCTTTAATGGCTAAATTATGCAAATTAGGGTTCTCAACACGGATGTTAATCGTCCTGATTAGCGCACCGCCGTTGGTTCGCGTGGACTCGTGCTGCTGGGCTTCCGTCTCAACATTGACACGGAAAATAACCCGTAGCATCCACATGGTGAACAAAATCCCACAAATCCCAAATGGATACGCCATCGCGTAACTCATCCCCATCTGGTCAACCATCTCCATCGGTGTGCCCAGGTCGCGTAAGATTTGCTGACCTGCCCCCAGTGCTGGCGTATTGGTAACCGCGCCAGAGAAAATCCCCAGCACCACTGGAAGTGGGATATCGAACAGTTTATGTAAGATGGCCGTGACCAGACCACCGAGGATAACAACCAAAACAGCAAACAAATTGAGGCGCAACCCGGAGACACGCAACGAGGCAAAGAAGCCCGGCCCCACCTGAATCCCGATGGTATACACGAAAAGGATAAGACCAAATTCCTGGATAACATGCAGCATATCGCTACTTAATGTCATCCCCGCCTGTGACACAAAATGACCGACGATAATCCCGCCGAACAGTACGCCGCCAATGCCCAATCCAACGCCGCGAAACTTGACGTTGCCGATAAACAAACCGACGACCGCCACCAAAGCCAGAATACTGACTGTTAATGCTATATCACTCATCGTCCATTTCTCTTGAAATAACATTTTAATTACCGGGGATTATGGCTGAATCGGTGAAGCAGATTTGCCTTATGGCGCACATTATCACGGGAAAGAGAGTGCCGGAACCTCTTAAACTGGCGAAAATTAAAACATTGCTGAAGATTGCAGACAAAAAAAGCCCCACCAAACTGGCGGGGCAAAGAGAATAGCTAATTAGCTATTTAACGCGGGACGTTCGCTGATAGCGATACGCTGCGCTGCGATGGGTTCAGGCTCATTACGAATTAAATCAATATGCAGTAAACCATTAACGAAGGTTGCGCCAGAGACTTCCATATTTTCAGCCAGCGTAAAGCTCAGGTTAAACGGCTGATTCATAAGCCCTTGATGCAGCCATTTTTTCTCTTCTTTTGGCTGCTCCGGCGTGCCTTTTACGCTCAGGCGGGTACCTTCCAGTTGAATATCTAAATCTTCCTGACGAAAACCTGCCAGCGCAAGGGTAATGCGGTAGTGGTTATCGTCGCTTTTCTCAATGTTGTACGGCGGGAAGCTCTGGCTTTCACCGGCGTTTTGCAGTGCGTTGGCCAGTTTGTCAAAACCGATCCATTGACGCATCAGTGGGGATAAATCGAAATTACGCATAATCATTTCTCCTTCTAAGAAGCGAGTAAGTACCTGCAAATCCGAAGATTCGCATATGCTCCCTGACGGCGAGCATCAAATGTCAGGCCGCGCACTGCGGCCTTAGAGAATTAGTTGATTTCGATACGGCGCGGTTTTTTCGCTTCTGGAATCACGCGTTCGAGATCGATATACAGCAGGCCGTTCACCAGGTTAGCGCCACGAACATGAATGTTCTCGGCTAACTGGAATTTACGTTCAAAGTTGCGTTCAGCGATGCCCTGGTACAGATAGGTGCGCTCTTTTTGTTCGTCGGCGTGAGCACCTTTCACCACCAGCAGATTGTCCTGGGCGGTAATTTCCAGTTCACTTTCGGCAAAGCCAGCCACCGCGATAGCAATGCGGTAATGGTTTTCGTCTACCAGTTCAACATTGTACGGAGGGTAGCCGCCATTACTCTGGCTCTGGTTGTTTTCTAAGTGGTTAAACAAACGATCAAATCCAATAGCAGAACGGTAAAGCGGGGATAAATCAAAGTTACGCATAATTAATAGCTCCTGAAATCAGCGAGAATGTAAGACCTTCCACAATGGACAGGTCGGATAGCCAGAACACCCATCAGGCGCGTTCTCATTGGCTACGGTATAAAAATGGGTCTGGATATGCACTTTTCAAGTCTTTTCGACGGACTTTTTTTTGCAGTTTGTGGTCTATTGCATAGACTGAGGGGCAGCACGAAACGTTAAAGTGCGATAGCCGCCACAGTGCGACATGATGATGATGTTATTTTCAGCAAGGGATCGCTATAACACATCATGCCAACACCCACGATCAACAGATGAATTTATTATGATAAGAAATGTGTTGTTAGCGCTCATGATATGCAGCGGAATGACATTACTCGGAGGATGCTCCAGCGTAATGTCCCATACCGGGGGGAAGGAGGGAACGTATCCCGGCACCCGCGCCAGTGCCACCATGATTGGCGACAGTGACACCAACTGGGGTACGAAATCGCTGGCAGTTCTCGACATGCCATTTACCGCAGTCGTGGATACGCTACTTCTGCCATGGGATATGTTCCGTAAAGACAGTTCGTTGCGCTCTCGCGTTGAAAAAAGCGAGACCGATACGCAAGCCACCAATGCCGTTATTCCCCCCGCCAGAATGCCCGTGAACTGATTTAGCGGCCAGTTTTGGTGATCCACAGCTGGCCGGCTTCCATCCACGCCAGCCATTGACCATCCGGCGAGAAGACCACCGCGTCCGCCGAAGGTGAGTTGGCGTGATTTTCGGTTAAATATTCAACCTTACCGCTTTGCGCGTGTGCGCAGGCAATCCGATTATCCAGCACAAAGCCCAGCCATTCTCCTGACGGATGCCAGTTAAACGCCGACTGAATATCCGTTTTGTTATTGGTTAACTGGCGCAGTTCGCCGCCCTGTGGCGAGATAAGCCACAGTTGCACAATGCCGTTATCATCCCGCATCAAAAACGCGATTTGCGTTCCTTGAGGGTTACACCGCACCCAATGGCGCGGGGCGTTGACTAAGCCCGGATAAGTACGATGGTGCGTAAAGGTTAATCGTCGCTGCATAACGCCACGCGGCGGCGCGGGCAGAGTTGATTCTGTTCCGCTTAACGGCGCGTCGCCCGGCAATTTCCAGCCGTTTTCATCTTTCGGCAACTCGACAATAAACAGCTCCGGCACTTTCTCACCCTTTTGCGAAAGCGTATCGCCAATAAACGCCAAAGCGTGGTTTCCTACCCATCCTTCTTCATAAGCGCGATTGATTTCATCACTGCCCGGCTGCGGCGTGGGCGTTGTTTTGCTGACCAGCACGCACCAGTGGCTACCGCTGTATTCACGCGGATGCTGCTTTTGCACATTGACCGGACCAAACGGCGCCGCAACCCCGACGTTACGCAAATCCAACGCAGGATCGCGTTCATGCAGCACGTGGTCGTTATAGGTAAAACTCACCATTTCGCCGTTCGGGCTAAAAACATGCACATGGCTGCCGCCACGCAACGCCCCTGATGTGTACGGAATGGTAATATCCATTGCATCGAGATTGCTCATCTTGCCGCCTTCAACAATCACGCCGCGACGGTGATGGAAATCGTAATGCCATGTTTCATCAGGATTTTCAGGTCCGTGGATAAAGACATATTTCTCTGACTTCGGATGAACGGTCACCACGCCGACGTGCGCTCCCTCTGACGCCCGGTAGATAACCTCGACCTCGCCAGTATGGATATTCACGCGCTCAATTGTCTCACCGGTAAACGACGCGCCAGAAGGCCGCACGTCAAACACCAGCCACTGGCTGTCGGGTGTCCAGGTGTTGGTATTGGTGAGCAAGTGATTACGGGGAGCAAAGGTTATCTGTTTCATGGCGCGGTCCTGATACAAAACGATTCCCGCCATCATACTTCACAAGGACTTCACTTTCAGACAATAGTCTTTTGCCATCGTGATGAATGTGAGTGAAAAGATGGAACATTTCGACGTGGCGATTATTGGCCTCGGCCCGGCTGGTTCTGCTCTGGCGCGGCAGTTAGCAGGCAAAATGCAGGTGATCGCGCTGGATAAAAAACACCAGTACGGTACAGAAGGCTTCAGCAAGCCTTGTGGTGGTCTGCTGGCACCGGACGCGCAGCGTTCTTTTATTCGTGATGGGCTGACGCTTCCTGTCGATGTGATCGCCAACCCGCAGATTTTCAGCGTGAAAACCGTTGATGTAGCAGCATCGCTCACACGTAACTACCAGCGAAGTTATATCAATATCAATCGCCATGCCTTCGACTTGTGGATGAAGTCGCTGATCCCCGCGAGCGTTGACGTTTACCACGATAGTCTGTGCCGGAAAATCTGGCGTGAGGATGATAAATGGCATGTCATCTTCCGGGCGGACGGCTGGGAGCAGCACATTACTGCCCGCTATCTGGTTGGTGCTGACGGTGCAAACTCGATGGTGCGGCGACATCTCTACCCGGATCACCAGATACGTAAATATGTCGCTATCCAGCAGTGGTTCGCCGAGAAACATCCGGTACCGTTCTACTCCTGCATCTTTGATAATGAAATAACCGACTGTTATTCATGGAGTATTAGCAAAGACGGTTATTTTATTTTTGGCGGCGCCTATCCGATGAAAGACGGCCAGACGCGTTTCGCAGCGCTGAAAGAGAAAATGACTGCCTTTCAGTTCCAGTTTGGCAAAGCGGTAAAAAGCGAGAAATGCACCGTGTTGTTTCCCTCACGCTGGCAGGATTTTATCTGTGGTAAGGACAATGCCTTTCTTATTGGCGAAGCGGCGGGATTTATCAGCGCCAGCTCGCTGGAGGGGATTAGCTATGCGCTGGATAGCGCAGATATTCTGCGTTCAGTGTTACTGAAGCAGCCAGAGAAGATCAACGCCGCTTACTGGCGCGCCACTCGCAAACTGCGGTTAAAGCTCTACGGCAAGATAGTAAAAAGCCGATGCTTAACTGCACCGGCCTTAAGAAAGTGGATTATGCGCAGTGGCATAGCGCATATTCCACAGATAAAGGATTACCCAACGCGCTTCACATCGCCCACCAGCAGGATGTAAGAAAGTGCGCCAATCAACGCGACGGCGGAGATATAAACCAGTGCAGGTGCGAAACCGTAACCCTGTGCCAGGTAACCGACCACCAAAGGTACAGTAATACCGCCCAAACCACCGGCGAAGTTAAACACGCCGCCGGTTAAACCAATCAGGCGCATCGGTGCTAAAGAAGACACTAGCGACCAGGTAATAGAAGCAAAACCGTTGCCGAAGAAAGCCAGCGCCATCAGGCACATAATCATCATCGGGTCATTGGTGTAGTTAGCGCCCATAATGCAGGTAGAGATCAGCAAACCGCAGATAATTGGTGTTTTACGCGCAAAGCCCAGCGAAAATCCCTTACGCACCAGCAGATCCGCTACCCAGCCGGAGAGCAATACGCCAACAAATGCGGCAAGAAATGGCACCGTGGTCATAAAGCCCGCTTTTAGCGCCGTTATTCCTTTTTCCTGGGTTAAATAGTTCGGGAACCAGGTTAAGAAGAACCACAGTGTAGAAGCCACCGCAAATTGCCCGAGATAGACGCCAATCAGTTTACGATGAAACACCAGCTTCCAGTCTTTTGCTGTTAACGGCTGACGCGCCTCTTTTTTCACCGGCGCATCACCATCCACCAGGCCGCCGCCATCACGAATGTAATCCAGTTCAGCTTTGCTGATGCCTTTGGTCAGGCGCGGCGGCTGATAAACTTTAAACCAAATCAGCGACCAGATAATGCCGATACCACCAGTGACAATGAACACCCAGTGCCAGCTCAACATCTCCTGAATCCAGATCAGCAGCGGGGTCAGAAACGCCAGACCGACAAACTGGCCAGAGGTATAAAAACCAACGGCTGAAGCGCGTTCATGTTCCGGGAACCAACTGGTCACCATACGGTTATTGGTCGGAAAAGCGGGCGCTTCGAAAATACCGGTTATCGCACGCAGCCCAATTAATGACATTAATCCCGTGGCAAAGCCCTGGAATAAAGTCGCCACTGACCAGCCAAATATCGCAATAAAATAAGTCACGCGTGAACCTACGCGATCTAAAAACCAACCACCGGGGATCTGGCATAGTGTATAAAGCCAGGCGAAGGCCGAAAATACATAGCCCATTTGCGCTTTAGTAATACCGAACTCTTCCTGAATATGGGCGGAAGCCACGGCCAGGTTGGCGCGGTCGACATAACAAATGACCACCGTAATAAAGATCATCACCAGCGTCAGATAGCGCCGACGCCCCGGCTTTGCTGCATTAACGGGAATATCCATAGCGAGCTGTCTCCAGATTTTGGGCATAGCGAAGCCGCTCACCATGCCCTGTAATGTACAGAGGGTTATATTTTTGTATTAAAGTTTTATTGCCCGATGAGGGGCTTACGTTGCAGGAATTACCACTCTGCTACGCTGTTATCTTCATGACGCCAGAGCGGATTACGCCAGTCCGGGGCATGTTTACTGAACTCAATGACTTTGGCTTCGTCGATTTCCACGCCTAAGCCCGGTTTCGTCAATGGTTTAAAGAAACCGCCGACCATGTTGAAGTCTTCTTTGTTTTTCACAAAGTCGAGTAACTCCGCGCCTTTGTTGTAGTGAATGCCCATACTTTGCTCCTGAAGTACCGCGTTATAGGAAACAAAGTCGATATGCAGGCAAGCCGCCAGTGCAATCGGCCCGAGTGGGCAGTGCGGCGCAAGAGTTACGTCATAGGCTTCTGCCATTCCGGCAATTTTGTAGCATTCGGTAATACCGCCTGCGTGGGAGAGATCCGGTTGCAGAATCGAAATCCCACCCGCTTCCAGCACGCGCTTAAACTCGAAGCGTGAGAACATTCGTTCGCCCGCCGCCAGTGGAATATGCGTCTGTGCCGCCAGTTTCGGGTAGTATTCGGCTTGTTCTGCTAATACCGGTTCTTCAATAAACAGCGGACGATACGGTTCCAGTTCTTTAATCAGCACTTTCGCCATCGGCGCGCTGACGCGACCGTGGAAATCAAGGCCAAACTCAATCTGATTGCCAAAAGCTTCACGAATTTGTGCCACGGTGTTGACCGCCGCATCCACCGCGCGGGAGTTATCAATCAGCCCCAGTTCTTCGCAACCATTCAACTTGAAGGTATCGAAGCCGATTTCACGCAGCGTTTTAATACCGTCGATAACATCCGCCGGACGATCGCCGCCGACCCAACTGTAGGCTTTAATTTTGTCGCGAACCAGGCCGCCCATCAGTTGCCAGACCGGCGCATTCAGCACTTTGCCTTTGATATCCCATAACGCCTGGTCGATTCCGGCGATAGCGCTCATCAGAATCGGGCCACCGCGATAAAAACCGGCGCGATACATCACTTGCCATAAGTCATTGATGCGCGAAGGGTCCTGACCAATCAGATAGTCGCCCAGCTCATGAACTGCCGCTTCAACCGTGCGCGCGCGGCCTTCAATCACTGGCTCGCCCCAACCGACCACACCTTCATCGGTTTCAATTTTCAGGAACATCCAACGGGGAGGTAAACGATACGTGGTAATTTTGGTGATTTTCATTGCTCTGCCTCTCGATACGCCTTAACAAATGCTGCTGCCTGCTGCGTGATACGTTCTACTGTTTGCCCGGCGCTTGCGCACCGTGCAATTGGCTTTCTTCACCACGCATAACATTGTGGTTATCGTCATGAGAGAGGCACTCGCTGGGGATTATGGAGATATTCCCCGGTCAATTGCGATGTAGCACACTGTCATGTGATTTCCTTTAATCTTCGTGTCGAACTGGCAATCATGCTGAGTGCCGCCTGCTCTGCCGCATCGCCGTCCTGATGCCGTATCGCATCGAACAGCGCCTTATGTTCCTGAAGCGTTTGCGGCATATTGGCTTCATCGCCCATCCAGGTTCGTTCAAAAACCGCCCGCTGCAGCGAACTGATCGCAATGCTAAGTTGCTGTAACACCGGGTTATGCACCGACTGCAGCACCGCTTCGTGGTAGCGAATATCCGCTTCGTTAAACGCCTCGCGATCCTGATTGTTGGCAATCATCTCGTTCAGCGCGGACTCAATCTGCGCCAGATCGCTGGAGGTCGCGCGCTCCGCCGCCCAACGGGCAATCGCTGGTTCCACCAGATTTCGTACTTCGCTCATTGCACTGATAAGCCGTGGGTCGTAGTCGTTTTCCAGAACCCATTGCAGTACGTCAGTGTCGAGGTAATTCCACTGGTTGCGCGGTGCCACAAACGCGCCGCGATAGCGTTTCATTTCAATCAGCCGCTTCGCCATCAGCGAGCGGAATACTTCGCGAATGATGTTGCGCGAGGTTTCAAACTCCTCACAGAGTTCTGCCTCAGCCGGAAGCGGCGAACCGGGTACGTATTTGCCGCTCACAATCTGCTTACCCAGCGTAATGACGATGCGATCGGTTTTATTGAGAGTCATGGAGAGTCCTTGTGCTCTGTATGTTCTTCTCTACTTTACCTTGATCGCTGCACAATACGGCAACTTTGTAGTACCAGCGTGAAACCGTTCGCCATTTCCATAGCCATAATGTAGTACAATTTATTGTTGTTGTACTACAATTTAGATCACAAAAAGAACAACAAGTGAAAAGATGACATGCATCAGGCAGAAATCTGAAAAGGGATGTCAGGCGCTAATAAGGAGGGAAAGAAGAGTATGCTTTCAATGGTTTAGCTACTCGTTTAAAGGATTAATCATGAAGTTGAATTTTAAGGGATTATTTAAATTTTTCGGTTTGTTTTCACTAGCGCTAATGCTTTCGGGGTGTCTATCTTATGCTCTTGTTTCTAATACGGGTAAAAGAACATCCGGAACGTATCAGTATCAGTCCGACACCATCAGAGGGTTATCGCTGGCAAAAGATAGTAATGGGACCAAAGGTTATGTTTTTGTAGGGGAATCTCTGGATTATTTGATAACCGACGGAGGGGACGATGTCGTCGTTATGCTCAATGATCCAGCAATTAATCGGCATAATATTCATACCGCCGATGATGCGATATTTGTCATTGAAAGCGGGGAAAAGAAATTTACCGGCAAGATATCACTCTATTACAACTGGACCACGGAAGAAGAAAAAGCTCTGGCAATACATTATGGATTTGCCTGTGGCGTTCAGAATTGTACCTGGACACTGGAAAACCTGAAAGGAACAATCCATGAGAAAAACAAAAAAATGAATTACTCAAATGTGATGGCGTTTTACCATCCATTTAAAGTGGTTTTTTATAAACGCTATTCGTCAGGCGGTATTCCCAAAGGCGCCGTCAATGCTTTGCTGCCAGTGACTTTGACGTTGGATATCATCACTTCACCGCTGCAATTAATCGTTGCCAGCTCAGTAAGCAAATAATCATAGAAACGGGCAAATGCAACAACACACTTTGCCCGCCCACTAATTAATTCAGCACATACTTTTCAATAGCAAACGCCACGCCATCTTCAAGGTTGGATTTGGTGACAAAGTTCGCCGCTTCTTTCACCGAAGGAATAGCGTTATCCATCGCCACACCGACGCCTGCGTATTCAATCATTGCGATGTCGTTTTCCTGATCGCCAATCGCCATGATTTCTTCCGGGTTAATGCCCAACACGTCAGCCAGCGATTTCACGCCCGTACCTTTATTGACGCGTTTATCGAGAATTTCGAGGAAGTACGGCGCGCTTTTCAGCACGGTGTATTTTTCTTTCACTTCCTGTGGAATGCGCGCGATCGCCTGGTCGAGGATGGCCGGTTCATCAATCATCATCACTTTCAGGAACTGGGTATTGGGGTCCATTTTCTCCGCTTCGCAGAACACCAGCGGAATGGTGGCAACGAAAGATTCATGCACCGTGTAATAGCTGATATCGCGGTTGGCGGTGTACAGCGTGGTGCGATCCAGCGCGTGGAAATGGGAACCGACTTCGCGAGAGAGTTTTTCCAGGAAACGGTAGTCGTCATAGCTCAATGCTGTTTGCGCCACGGTGCCGCCATCGGCGGCCTTCTGCACCAGCGCGCCATTGTAAGTAATGCAGTAGTCGCCAGGTTGTTCCATATGCAGCTCTTTCAGGTAGCTGTGAACGCCTGCATAAGGGCGGCCCGTCGTTAGCACAACATTCACGCCACGGGCGCGAGCTGCGGAAATCGCATTTTTAACGGCGGGTGAAATGGTGTGATCGGGCAGCAGAAGTGTGCCATCCATATCGATAGCAATGAGTTTAATAGCCATGAGTTCCCCAGGTAGATTGGTTCCTGACCCATGCTAACGCGATTCCGCTCAAAAATCAGTACAACACCTGAGGGAAAAGGGGGATGCAACGCGCACGGCGTGCTCCCCTTTTGCTTAACGGAAAAGTTTCCCTTTCAGCAGTTCCATACCTGCGGAAAGCAGATCGTTATTGGCTTGCGGCGAAACTTCGCCCTGTGGCGAGAGAGCATCAATAATCTTCGGCAATTGTTCCGCCAGCATGTTAGAAGCAGCACTGGTATCCACGCCGAGTTTTTGCCCGAGATCGGACACTGCGTTTGTGCCGAGCGCCGACTCCAGTTGCTCGCCGCTAACGGGCTGATTGCCCTGTTGATTACTCAACCAGGTTGAGAGAATGGCACCTAAACCGCCACTTTGCAGTTTTTCCAGCAGCACCTGAATGCCGCCCTGCTCCTCAACCCAACTTAAAATAGCCTGATATTTCCCCGCATCGCCTTTCAGAAAGGCACCTACAACTTCATCAAAAAGCCCCATGATAATCACCTGTAAAGCGTTACGTGTTGACTCAAAAAGTATAGTTCTGCGGGACAATTGTTGGAATTGTGAAAGCAAAAAGGTACAGATGTTCTCCGCCGTTTTTTATTTTATTCATCTTTTCAAGATATTATACTCAATATCATCAGTAATTTTTTGCCAACCAAACGCTGAGTCTGACGTTTTCTTATAGCATCAATATTTTTTATTACTTCAGCTTATATGTTTACACACTAATATTTATGTAAAGTTCTATTTGATAGTTGTAAATTTAATAATGTGAATAATTTTATAATATTTTTAATTGTTTTTCTTTTATGAAATGTCCACAAACAGACTATTAATCATAATGCAAATGTATTATCACATTGCGACTACCAAGAGGTAATAATACTATCAGGATGATTGCCATGAAGAAATTTATTAAAGCACTATGTTCTATAACAATAGTGAGTTGTTTCTCTGGATTTGGTTTAACTGGCTGCGTTACAAAATCTCTTATAAAGAGTATAGATGAAGACCAGAGCGGTACAGTAATCTGGAAAAAAGATGAAATCCGCGGTGTAAGCCAATCAACAACAAATACTGGTGTTAAAACCTGGACACTCATCGGTAAAAACAATAACTATCAACTTAGCGATGAAACCAGCCAAGGCAAAATCAACAGGAACTTTACCACCTTTCTAAACAATCCCGAACTTTCGCCTCAGGCAATAGAAATTTCTTCGTGGATTCAATGTTACAGCCAAAAGAATCATAGCAATGATTTCATGTGCTACGACGTTAATATCTTCTATCGTTATCCAGACGAGGTCACACCACAGCAAAAAAACAGTTTAAAAAAAGCTTTTAATCTAAATAAAAACGATCCTGGTACTAGCGTAATGCTTCTTCTATCAGGTTCGATAAAATCTAATAATGAAGATAATGCTGTCGTTATCCCGTTTAAAAACAAAAGTACTCTTGTAATTAATAAAGATAAATCGTCTTTTTCTGCCAAATATTTACTTGTGCCATTTTCTGTGGTTGCTGATGTTATCACTGCACCATTTCAGGCTATTGGGTATCTTATTATCATTAACTCACTACCGGCAATGCGCTACTAATATAGCGGTGTAACTATATTAGTCATTCTAAAAACAAGATTAAATGCCAAACATGGAAACTCATCAAGGATATCGTATGAAAAAGTTTATAGATATATTGATTTTAATAATATTTATAGTGGCCGTTATATTAGGGATTGGCTACGCCATTTTATTACACTCGCTACCCGCAATGCGTTACTAATAAAAAAACCGTTCCCTTATATAAGGGAACGATCAGGTTGTCGACGAAGTGCGCTTTGTTCATGCCGGATGCGGCGTGAACGCCTTATCCGGCCTACAAAATCGTGCAAATTCAATATATTGCAGGAATTTCGTAGGCCTGATAAGCGTAGCGCATCAGGCAAAAGCGCATTGCTAATGCCATTAAATATCGATATTCGCCGCCTTCAGGGCGTTTTCTTCGATAAACGCACGACGCGGTTCAACGGCGTCGCCCATCAGCGTGGTGAACAGCTGGTCGGCGGCAATCGCATCCTTAACGGTAACGCGCAGCATACGGCGGCTTTCCGGGTCCATGGTGGTTTCCCACAACTGTTCCGGGTTCATCTCGCCCAGACCTTTATAACGCTGGATGGAGAGGCCGCGACGGGACTCTTTCACCAGCCAGTCCAGCGCCTGCTCGAAGCTGGCTACCGGCTGACGACGCTCACCACGTTCGATAAACGCATCTTCTTCCAGCAAACCACGCAGTTTCTCGCCCAGCGTGCAGATACGGCGATATTCGCCGCCGGTGATAAACTCGTGATCCAGCGGATAGTCAGTATCCACACCGTGAGTACGCACGCGAACAATCGGCTCGAACAGGTTTTGTTCGACATTAGCGTGGACATCAAACTTCCACTGGCTGCCGTGCTGTTCTTTGTCGTTCAGTTCGCTGACCAGCGCATTCACCCAACGGGTAACAGTCTGCTCGTTGGAAAGGTCGGCTTCCGTCAGCGTCGGCTGATAGATAAGTTCTTTCAGCATTGCTTTCGGGTAACGACGCTCCATACGCACGATCATTTTCTGCGCCGCATTGTACTCAGACACCAGTTTTTCTAACGCTTCGCCAGCCAGGGCAGGTGCACTAGCGTTGGTGTGTAAAGAAGCACCATCCAGTGCGATGGAGATCTGGTACTGATCCATCGCTTCATCGTCTTTAATGTACTGTTCCTGCTTACCTTTCTTCACTTTGTACAGCGGCGGCTGGGCAATATAGACGTGACCGCGTTCGATGATTTCCGGCATCTGACGATAGAAGAAGGTCAACAGCAACGTACGAATGTGCGAGCCGTCGACGTCCGCATCGGTCATGATGATGATGCTGTGATAACGCAGTTTATCCGGGTTGTATTCGTCACGACCAATCCCGCAGCCAAGCGCGGTGATAAGCGTCGCCACTTCCTGGGAAGCCAGCATCTTATCGAAACGGGCTTTCTCAACGTTGAGGATTTTACCTTTCAACGGCAGAATCGCCTGGTTCTTGCGGTTACGCCCCTGCTTCGCAGAGCCGCCCGCAGAGTCCCCTTCCACAAGGTACAGTTCGGAGAGCGCCGGGTCGCGTTCCTGGCAGTCCGCCAGTTTGCCCGGCAGGCCTGCTAAGTCCAGCGCACCTTTACGACGGGTCATTTCACGGGCACGACGTGCAGCTTCACGCGCACGGGCAGCATCAATAATTTTGCCAACCACGATTTTCGCGTCGGTTGGGTTTTCCAGCAGGTATTCCGCCAGCAGTTCGTTCATCTGCTGTTCAACCGCCGATTTCACCTCAGAAGAAACCAGTTTGTCTTTGGTCTGGGAGGAGAATTTCGGGTCTGGTACTTTCACGGACACAACCGCAATCAGGCCTTCACGCGCATCGTCGCCGGTGGCGCTGACTTTGGCTTTTTTGCTGTAGCCTTCTTTGTCCATGTAGGCGTTCAGAGTACGGGTCATCGCCGCACGGAAGCCTGCCAGGTGAGTACCGCCGTCACGCTGTGGAATGTTGTTGGTAAAGCAGTAGATATTTTCCTGGAAGCCATCGTTCCACTGCAATGCCACTTCGACGCCAATACCGTCTTTTTCGGTGGAGAAATAGAAAATATTCGGGTGAATTGGCGTTTTGTTCTTGTTCAGATACTCAACGAACGCCCTGATACCACCTTCATAGTGGAAGTGGTCTTCTTTGCCGTCACGCTTGTCGCGCAGACGAATGGAAACGCCGGAGTTAAGGAACGACAACTCACGCAGACGTTTCGCCAGAATTTCATATTCGAACTCGGTTACATTGGTGAAGGTTTCGAGGCTTGGCCAGAAACGCACCATGGTGCCTGTTTTTTCAGTCTCGCCGGTAACCGCCAGCGGAGCCTGCGGTACACCGTGTTCGTAGATCTGACGGTGAATTTTACCCTCGCGCTGGATAACCAGCTCCAGTTTTTGCGACAGGGCGTTTACTACCGAAACACCAACGCCGTGCAGACCGCCGGACACTTTATAGGAGTTATCGTCAAATTTACCGCCTGCGTGCAGGACGGTCATGATTACTTCCGCCGCCGATACGCCCTCTTCCGGGTGAATACCGGTCGGAATACCGCGCCCGTCATCCTGTACGGAGACAGAGTTATCGGCATGAATAGTAACGATAATTTCTTTACAGTGACCCGCGAGCGCTTCGTCGATAGCGTTATCTACCACCTCGAATACCATGTGGTGCAGACCGGTGCCGTCATCCGTGTCGCCGATATACATACCCGGGCGCTTACGCACCGCATCCAGCCCTTTCAGGACTTTGATACTGGAGGAGTCATAAGAATTCGACATCAACGTTTCTCGCTCATTTATACTTGGGTTAATCCGTTATTTTACCCTTTTCCACGGTAAACATCTTCGAATTTTCGTCCGACATGTCTATAACGTGTTCAGCACTGATCGCGCTGACAAAGACCTGTGATTGCGTCGCTTTTAAGCGGCTGGCAAGCAGTCCGCGACGTTCATCATCAAGCTCAGAGGCAAAATCATCTATCAGGTAGAGACACCGCCGCCCGCTTTCACGGGTGAGGAACTCTCCTTGCGCCAGACGTAAGGCGCACATCAGCAGCTTTAGCTGCCCACGCGATAAGGTATCTTCCACCGGCGCACCGTCGGCGCGAATGCGTAAGTCCGCTTTATGCGGGCCGTGCGCGGTGTAGGTTAGCTGGCGATCGCGTTCAAAATTACGTTCCAGCACCTCAGCGTACTCTGTCTCTTTCTCCCAGCCGCGCTGGAAAGAGAAAGTCAGAGAAAACTCAGGGAGAAATTGCTTACAGGTATCGGCCATATCAGCCGCGATACCGGCGCTATACTGGGCGCGCCAGGTGCTGATTTGCTCCGCCAGCGGGATCAGTTCTTTATCCCACGGACGTAGCTGTTCGTAACGTGTCACCTGGCGCAGCGCCGCATTACGCTGCTTGAGCAACCGCTTGAGATTGCTCCAGGCGGTGAAAAATCCAGGTTCGTTGTGAAAGCATCCCCAGTCGAGGAATGCTCTTCTGTATTTGGGGCCACCGTTGAGTAAAGTAAACCCTTCTGGCGTTATCAGCTGCATCGGCATCAGGTGCGCCAGCTCCGCGACTTTATGCCCGTCAGTACCATCAATGCGGACTTTGCTGTCGCCCTGTTTGTCTTTGGTTAAACCAATCGCCGTCTCGCGCTCTTCGCCCTGTAACCGCCCGTGGAGAACAAACGCCTCCTGCTCGTGGCGAATGACGCGACCAATCTGCAAACTGCGAAACGCCCGACCGTGGCCGAGCGTATAGATGGCTTCCAGTACGCTGGTTTTGCCACTGCCGTTGGCCCCCACCAGAAAGTTAAAGCCGGGAGATAAAGCGAGATCCGCGTTTTCAATGTTGCGGAAATCTTTAATAAGTAATCGGGAGAGCGACATCAGTGACTCAACGATTTCGCAAGAGGCAGCGCATTGTTACTGATACCGCAAAAATGGGCTTCTTTACCGACACGCCGGTCCTGCAAAAAAAGCGCCACGTCAGGATTAAGGCGGGAAGATTCATGCAAGCGTGTTGCCAGAGTCGCAAAGTCAAAATCAACGACATGGGTAAAGATCTCCCTGGCGGGCCAGAAACGTATCATGGTGCCTGTTTTCTCGCCACAGGCTGAAAGCATCAACGGCGTTTTTGGTTCACCGTTTTCATAACTCTGCCGATAAACCCTGCCTGCATAATGGATTTCGATATCCAGTTTTTGTGATAACACATTCACCACGAAAAGCGGCTGTTTCACACCGGCACAAAACTGGGTCAGGGTAGCTTCCACTGCGAGCGTACCCTCTTCCTGAAGGAACGAGTTGACAACAATATGTCCGTAATGACGTACTGCAACCGAGTTATCTTCATGAATGGTGATAAAAATATTTCTCTCACCGCCCGTGCGTGCTTCTTCTATAGCGCGATCAATGATCCAGAACGCCATATTATGTAAGCCAGCGCCGTTATTTGTCTCACCGATATACCGTGAGGCGCAGGCTCGCACCTCGCGTTGCGGTTTGACAACCTGGATATCGAACGAGTGCATTAACGCCCCTCGTGCCTTGTATTACGGGTGCTGCGCGACATTACAGTCTCATTGGCATGACAACGTAAGCCGCACTCTGGCTGGCCGCATCTTCAATCTGCACGCTGGAAACTGAATCGGTCAGCATCATGCGGACGTTTTCGCATTTCAACGCGTTCAGGACATCCAGCACATAGCTGACGTTGAAGCCGATTTCCATCTCCGCACCGCTGTAGGTGACGTCGAGGATCTCTTCCGCTTCTTCCTGTTCCGGGTTATTGGCAGTGATCTTCAGCTGATTCTCGCTGACATACAGACGCACGCCGCGGAATTTCTCGTTAGAGAGAATCGCTGCACGGGCAAACGCCTGCTTGAGCAGATCGCAGCCAGCTTCCAGATGTTTGTCCGGGTTCTTCGGCAGAACGCGACGGTAATCCGGGAAGCGACCGTCCACCAGTTTGGAAGTGAAGATAAAGTCACCGACGTGGGCGCGAATGTTGTTGCTGCCAATCTGCACGCGCAGCGGATTATCGCCGCCGTCGAGCATACGCATCAGTTCAATCACGCCTTTACGCGGAACGATCACCGAATGGCTTGGCAAAGACTGACCAATTGGCATGGAACAGACCGCCAGGCGGTGGCCGTCAGTCGCCACGGTGCGCAGCTCTTCACCTTCGGTTTCGAACAGCATACCGTTTAAATAATAGCGAACGTCCTGATGCGCCATTGAAAACTGGGTTGCTTCAATCAGACGCTTCATCGTCGCCTGCGGCAGGGTAAATTCAACTTCGCTCTGCCAGTCATCAAGGTTCGGGAAATCCGCCGCTGGCAGGGTAGAAAGCGAAAAACGGCTACGCCCGGAGCGCACCAGCATTCGCTCACCTTCCAGTTGCACGGCAATTTCCGCGCCTTCAGGCAGACCACGGCAGATATCAAAGAATTTGCGCGCCGGAACGGTCGTCGCCCCTGGTTCATGCGGCTGAATCAGCGCAACACGTGCCACCATTTCCATCTCGAGATCAGTACCGGTCAGCGACAACGTACCGTCAGCAACCTGTAACAGCAGATTACCGAGAATCGGTAGCGTAGGACGACCACCTAACGGACCGCTCACCTGTTGTAGCGGTTTTAATAAATGCTCACGTTCTACGGTAAATTTCATAGGTTTACGATGACAATGTTCTGATTAAATTAGAGAAATCTTCTTTGATATCGTGGCTCTCTTCACGCAACTGCTCGATCTTACGGCAGGCATGAAGTACCGTCGTGTGGTCACGACCACCAAACGCATCGCCAATCTCCGGCAGACTGTGGTTAGTCAGCTCTTTCGCCAGCGCCATCGCCATCTGGCGTGGACGCGCTACCGAGCGAGAACGACGCTTGGAAAGGAGATCCGCAACTTTGATCTTGTAGTACTCCGCCACCGTCTTTTGAATATTGTCGATGGTGACCAGTTTTTCCTGCAAAGCCAGTAAGTCGCGCAGCGCCTCACGTACGAAGTCGATGGTGATCGCCCGTCCGGTAAAGTTGGCGTTAGCAATGACGCGGTTCAGCGCCCCTTCCAGCTCACGTACGTTAGATCGTAGACGCTTGGCGATAAAGAACGCCACTTCGCCTGGCAAACGAATGTCGTTTTCGTCTGCCTTTTTCATCAGGATCGCCACGCGGGTTTCCAGCTCTGGCGGTTCGATCGCCACAGTCAGCCCCCAACCGAAGCGAGATTTCAAACGATCTTCAACACCGTTGATCTCTTTCGGATAACGATCCGATGTGAGGATGATCTGCTGATTACCTTCCAGCAGGGCGTTAAAGGTATGGAAAAACTCTTCCTGGGATCGTTCTTTATTGGCGAAAAACTGAATATCGTCGATCAGCAGCGCATCAACGGAACGGTAGTAGCGTTTAAACTCTTCGATCGCATTGTTTTGCAGGGCTTTTACCATGTCCTGAACAAAGCGTTCGGAGTGCATATAAACCACTTTGGCATTTGGCTTGCGCGCCATGATGCCATTACCCACCGCATGCAGCAGGTGAGTTTTACCCAGCCCCGTGCCGCCATAAAGGAACAGCGGGTTATAGGCGCCGCCCGGGTTGTCTGCCACCTGGCGAGCCGCCGCGCGCGCCAGTTGGTTAGATTTACCTTCGACGAAGTTATCAAACGTATGTTTGACGTTAACGTTGGAACGATAGGTCGGTTCTGCCGGAGCCGGAACGTTATCCCAACCTGAGCGCGTAGAAGGCGCAGCACGTTGCGGTTGCACCTGAGCAGCCTGAGCCGGTGCAACTGTGTTGCTGGCAGGGACTTTCAGCGTTTGTGTCACGGGCTTTGTACCCACTTCAAAACGCAGCTGTGGGGCATCCGCTCCGCAGAAACTGGTTAGCAGTCCATTGATATTATTGAGGTACTTGTCCCGTACCCAATCGAGGACAAAACGGTTTGGCGCGTACAAGGCCAGCGTGTTATCGCTCAGTTCCGCCTGCAACGGGCGTATCCACATACTGAATTCTGTGGCTGGTAACTCATCCTGCAATCGGGCAAGACATTGCTGCCAAAGCGAAAGTGACACGGCGGACTCCACTCGAACAAAAGTCGATTATGACTAAGGCTGAAACATTCATGATTGTTGACGCACGTCGAAAAGACCCTGCATGAGGGTGACGCACGAACCGCTGTCTGCGGTTATATGCCCGATCAAGATCCTGCAAAACGATCGGGACCGCGGATCATAGCCTAAACTGCGTAAGAGATCTTCTGTTTCTCACAGATTTTCCCGATTTATCCACAGGGCTTTCCAGAACTCGCTAAGTGTAAACGATCCTGCCGCAAGGCGGGCACGATTTACGCCGCATATTGGAAAATTTAATGACCTTAGACAAAATTAGGCTTAATCGATCTAATAAAGATCCTGGACGATCCTTGCGCTTTACCCGGTAGCCCGTATAATCCTCCCCCCGGCGCGCCATGCTGGTTTTAACTGGTGTGAGGCCGTACATTTTCCCAGCGAAAAGGTGCGGAAAAGCGCGGTAAATAAGGAAAGAGAATTGACTCCGGAGTGTACAATTATTACAATCCGGCCTCTTTAATCACCCATGGCTTCGGTGTCCATCGTTTCATTTTTCGGCGGATATCCAATAAAGCCATTGAATTTATTCAAGTTTAGGTAGAAATCGCCATGAAACGCACTTTTCAACCGTCTGTACTGAAGCGCAACCGTTCTCACGGCTTCCGTGCTCGTATGGCTACTAAAAATGGTCGTCAGGTTCTGGCACGTCGTCGTGCTAAAGGCCGCGCTCGTCTGACCGTTTCTAAGTAATATAGCTAACCCCTGCGTGGTTAAGCTCGCATTTCCCAGGGAGTTACGTTTGTTAACTCCCAGTCAATTCACATTCGTCTTCCAGCAGCCACAACGGGCTGGCACGCCGCAAATTACTATTCTCGGCCGCCTGAATTCGCTGGGGCATCCCCGTATCGGTCTTACAGTCGCCAAGAAAAACGTTCGACGCGCCCATGAACGCAATCGGATTAAACGTCTGACGCGTGAAAGCTTCCGTCTGCGCCAACATGAACTCCCGGCTATGGATTTCGTGGTGGTGGCGAAAAAAGGGGTTGCCGACCTCGATAACCGTGCTCTCTCGGAAGCGTTGGAAAAATTATGGCGCCGCCACTGTCGCCTGGCTCGCGGGTCCTGATAGCCCTCATTCGGGTCTATCAACGCCTGATTAGTCCGCTACTCGGGCCGCATTGTCGTTTCACTCCAACCTGTTCAAGCTACGGAATTGAGGCATTGCGCAGGTTTGGAGTGATAAAAGGCAGTTGGTTGACGGTGAAACGCGTATTAAAATGCCACCCTTTACACCCTGGTGGTGACGATCCCGTCCCGCCCGGACCATTTGATACCAGAGAACACTAACGATGGATTCGCAACGCAATCTTTTAGTCATCGCTTTGCTGTTCGTGTCTTTCATGATCTGGCAAGCCTGGGAGCAGGATAAAAATCCGCAACCTCAAGCTCAACAGACCACGCAGACAACGACCACCGCAGCGGGTAGCGCCGCCGACCAGGGCGTACCGGCCAGTGGCCAGGGGAAACTGATTTCTGTTAAGACCGACGTGCTTGATCTGACCATCAACACCCGTGGTGGTGATGTTGAACAGGCTCTGCTGCCGGCTTACCCGAAAGAGCTGAACTCTACCCAGCCGTTCCAGCTGCTGGAAACTTCACCGCAGTTTATTTATCAGGCACAGAGCGGTCTGACCGGTCGTGATGGCCCGGATAACCCGGCTAACGGCCCGCGTCCGCTGTATAACGTTGAAAAAGATGCTTATGTGCTGGCTGAAGGCCAAAACGAACTGCAGGTGCCGATGACGTATACCGACGCGGCAGGCAACACGTTTACCAAAACGTTTGTCCTGAAACGTGGTGATTACGCTGTCAACGTCAACTACAACGTGCAGAACGCTGGCGAAAAACCGCTGGAAATCTCCACCTTTGGTCAGTTGAAGCAATCCATCAATTTGCCACCGCATCTCGACACCGGAAGCAGCAACTTTGCGCTGCATACTTTCCGTGGCGCGGCATATTCCACGCCTGACGAGAAGTACGAGAAATACAAGTTCGATACCATTGCCGATAACGAAAACCTGAACATCTCTTCGAAAGGTGGTTGGGTAGCGATGCTGCAACAGTATTTCGCGACTGCGTGGATCCCGCATAACGACGGTACCAACAACTTCTACACCGCTAATCTGGGTAACGGCATCGCCGCTATCGGCTATAAATCTCAGCCGGTACTGGTTCAGCCTGGTCAGACTGGCGCGATGAACAGCACCCTGTGGGTTGGCCCGGAAATCCAGGACAAAATGGCGGCCGTTGCTCCGCACCTGGATCTGACCGTTGATTACGGTTGGTTGTGGTTCATCTCTCAGCCGCTGTTCAAACTGCTGAAATGGATCCATAGCTTCGTGGGTAACTGGGGCTTCTCCATTATCATCATCACCTTTATCGTTCGTGGCATCATGTACCCGCTGACCAAAGCGCAGTACACCTCCATGGCGAAGATGCGTATGCTGCAGCCGAAGATTCAGGCCATGCGTGAGCGTCTGGGCGATGACAAACAGCGTATCAGCCAGGAAATGATGGCGCTGTACAAAGCTGAGAAGGTTAACCCGCTGGGCGGCTGCTTCCCGCTGATTATCCAGATGCCAATCTTCCTGGCGTTGTACTACATGCTGATGGGTTCCGTTGAACTGCGTCAGGCGCCGTTTGCACTGTGGATCCACGACCTGTCTGCACAGGACCCGTACTACATCCTGCCGATCCTGATGGGCGTAACGATGTTCTTCATTCAGAAGATGTCGCCGACCACTGTGACCGACCCGATGCAGCAGAAGATCATGACCTTTATGCCGGTCATCTTCACCGTGTTCTTCCTGTGGTTCCCGTCAGGTCTGGTGCTGTACTATATCGTCAGCAACCTGGTAACCATTATTCAGCAGCAGCTGATTTACCGTGGTCTGGAAAAACGTGGCCTGCATAGCCGCGAGAAGAAAAAATCCTGATTCGGTGAGTTTTCGCTAAAATAAGGGCGGTCAGTTGACCGCCTTTTTTCTTTTCGTAGGGCGGATAAGCACAGTGCATCCGCCAAACAAAGCAACAGGAACATCATGAGCGATAATGACACTATCGTAGCCCAGGCCACGCCTCCAGGACGTGGCGGCGTTGGCATCCTGCGCATCTCCGGCCTCAAAGCACGCGAAGTTGCCGAAATCGTGCTGGGTAAACTGCCTAAGCCACGCTACGCCGACTATTTGCCATTTAAAGACGCAGACGGCAGCGTGCTCGATCAGGGGATTGCGCTATGGTTCCCTGGCCCGAACTCGTTCACTGGCGAAGATGTGCTGGAACTGCAAGGTCATGGCGGTCCGGTGATCCTCGACCTGCTGTTAAAACGTATTCTGACCATTCCCGGCCTGCGGATTGCCCGCCCTGGTGAGTTTTCAGAACGCGCGTTTCTTAACGATAAACTCGATTTAGCCCAGGCCGAAGCGATTGCCGATCTGATCGATGCCAGCTCGGAACAGGCGGCCCGTTCGGCGCTTAATTCGCTGCAAGGCGCGTTCTCCGCACGGGTTAATCATCTGGTAGAAGCCCTCACCCACTTGCGTATTTACGTCGAAGCGGCGATTGATTTCCCCGATGAAGAGATCGATTTCCTCTCTGACGGCAAAATTGAAGCCCAGCTCAATGACGTGATTGCCGATCTCGATGCGGTACGCGCCGAAGCTCGTCAGGGCAGCCTGTTGCGCGAAGGGATGAAAGTGGTGATTGCCGGGCGTCCAAACGCCGGTAAATCGAGCCTGTTAAACGCGCTGGCGGGGCGTGAAGCGGCAATCGTGACGGATATCGCCGGAACCACGCGTGACGTGCTGCGTGAGCATATCCACATTGACGGGATGCCTCTGCATATCATCGACACCGCCGGGCTACGTGAAGCCAGCGACGAAGTTGAACGTATTGGTATCGAACGCGCGTGGCAGGAAATTGAGCAGGCCGATCGCGTGCTGTTTATGGTCGATGGCACCACGACAGATGCCGTTGATCCGGCAGAGATCTGGCCGGAATTTATCGCCCGTCTGCCTGCAAAACTGCCAATCACCGTGGTGCGCAATAAAGCCGATATCACCGGCGAAACGTTGGGGATGAGCGAAGTGAACGGTCACGCGTTAATTCGTCTCTCGGCAAGGACTGGCGAAGGCGTGGATGTGCTGCGTAACCATCTCAAACAGAGCATGGGCTTTGACACCAATATGGAAGGCGGCTTCCTGGCGCGCCGTCGTCACCTACAGGCGCTGGAACAGGCGGCGGAGCACCTGCAACAGGGTAAAGCACAACTGTTAGGCGCATGGGCGGGCGAATTGCTGGCGGAAGAGCTGCGCCTGGCGCAGCAGAACTTAAGCGAGATCACCGGGGAGTTTACCTCTGACGACCTACTGGGGCGGATTTTCTCCAGCTTCTGTATCGGTAAGTAACCGCACTTACGAAGCCGCATCTGGTAATCAGGATGCGGCTTTGTTTTCCTGTTTGCATACTTTTTATTAATCAATTCATCTTATAAACATTAAAATTTTAATGCGGCGTATTTTTCTGAAAAAAGCATTAAATAATGCCTCTCGAACGATTGTGATTCGATTCACATTTAATAAACTTAGGAATAGATATAAAAATCTTAATGTAATAGTGTAGCAACATGTCTTTCGAGGATAAGTGCATTATGAATATCTTACATATATGTGTGACCTCAAAGTGGTTCAATATTGACAATAAGATTGTCGATCACCGCCCTTAATTTGCCCTTCTGTAGTCATCACCAGAGCCAAACCAATTAGATTCAATGTGCTCTATTAGTTTGCCATGCCTTAATTTTGCCTTTTAGACAAGCCATTATTGCTTTATCTATTTGCTCGTCTAAATAAATGTACTCGCATACATAAACATGGTGAATTAATGGTTATTGCAGACGCAATATTCACAGGGATCACTGTAATTAAAATAAATGAAGGATTATGCAATGGAAAACTTTAAACATCTCCCTGAACCGTTCCGCATTCGTGTTATTGAGCCAGTAAAACGTACGACCCGCGCTTACCGTGAAGAAGCGATTATTAAATCTGGTATGAACCCGTTCCTGCTGGATAGCGAAGATGTGTTTATCGATTTACTGACTGACAGCGGCACCGGGGCGGTAACTCAAAGTATGCAGGCAGCGATGATGCGCGGCGACGAAGCCTACAGTGGCAGCCGCAGCTACTACGCGTTAGCCGAGTCAGTAAAAAATATCTTTGGTTATCAATACACCATTCCAACTCACCAGGGCCGTGGCGCAGAGCAAATCTATATTCCGGTACTGATTAAAAAACGCGAGCAGGAAAAAGGTCTGGATCGCAGCAAAATGGTGGCGTTCTCTAACTATTTCTTCGATACCACTCAGGGCCATAGCCAGATTAACGGCTGTACCGTGCGTAACGTCTATATTAAAGAAGCCTTCGATACTGGCGTACGTTACGACTTTAAAGGCAACTTTGACCTCGAGGGATTAGAACGCGGTATTGAAGAAGTTGGCCCGAATAACGTGCCGTATATCGTTGCGACCATTACCAGCAACTCCGCAGGCGGTCAGCCGGTTTCACTGGCAAATATGAAAGCGATGTACAGCATTGCGAAGAAATACGATATTCCGGTAGTGATGGACTCCGCGCGCTTTGCCGAAAACGCCTATTTCATCAAACAGCGTGAAGCGGAATATAAAGACTGGACTATCGAGCAAATCACTCGCGAAACCTATAAATATGCCGATATGCTGGCAATGTCCGCCAAGAAAGATGCGATGGTACCAATGGGCGGCTTGCTGTGTGTAAAAGACGACAGCTTCTTCGATGTGTACACCGAATGCAGAACGCTGTGCGTAGTGCAGGAAGGCTTCCCGACTTATGGTGGTCTGGAAGGCGGTGCGATGGAACGTCTGGCGGTGGGTCTGTATGACGGCATGAACCATGATTGGCTGGCTTATCGTATTGCGCAGGTGCAGTATCTGGTCGATGGTCTGGAGGAAATTGGCGTAGTATGCCAGCAGGCGGGCGGCCACGCGGCGTTCGTTGATGCAGGTAAACTGTTGCCGCATATCCCGGCAGATCAATTCCCGGCACAGGCGCTGGCGTGCGAATTGTATAAAGTTGCCGGTATCCGTGCGGTAGAAATTGGTTCCTTCCTGTTAGGTCGCGATCCGAAAACCGGTAAACAACTGCCTTGTCCGGCAGAACTGCTGCGTTTAACCATTCCACGCGCAACTTACACGCAAACGCATATGGACTTCATTATTGAAGCCTTCAAGCATGTAAAAGAGAACGCGGCGAATATTAAAGGATTAACCTTTACCTACGAACCAAAAGTATTGCGTCATTTCACCGCAAAACTGAAAGAAGTTTAATTAATACTACAGAGTGGCTAGAGGGAAAATAGCCACTCTATTTCCCCTACATCCTCAATAACAAAAATAGCCTTCCTCTAAAGGTGGCATCATGACTGATCAATCAGAAAAAAAGCACTCTGCATTTTGGGGTGTTATGGTTATAGCGGGTACAGTAATTGGCGGTGGGATGTTTGCTTTACCTGTTGACCTTGCCGGTGCCTGGTTTTTTTGGGGCGCTTTTATTCTTATTATCGCCTGGTTTTCAATGTTGCATTCAGGGCTATTATTATTAGAAGCAAACTTAAATTATCCCGTCGGCTCCAGTTTTAACACCATCACCAAAGATTTAATTGGTAACACCTGGAACATTATTAGCGGCATTACCGTTGCCTTCGTTCTCTATATTCTCACTTATGCCTATATCTCTGCTAACGGCGCAATCATTAGCGAAACGATATCGATGAATTTGGGCTATCACGCTAATCCACGCATTGTCGGGATCTGTACGGCCATTTTCGTTGCCAGCGTATTGTGGATAAGCTCTTTAGCCGCCAGTCGTATTACCTCTTTGTTCCTCGGGCTGAAGATTATCTCCTTTGTGATCGTATTTGGTTCTTTCTTCTTCCAGGTCGATTATTCCATTCTACGCGATTCCACCAGCACGACTGCGGGAACGTCTTACTTCCCGTATATCTTTATGGCTTTGCCGGTGTGTCTGGCGTCATTTGGTTTCCACGGCAATATTCCCAGTCTGATTATTTGCTATGGAAAAAAGAAAGATAAACTAATCAAAAGCGTGGTCTTCGGTTCGCTGCTGGCACTGGTGATTTATCTCTTCTGGCTCTATTGCACGATGGGGAATATCTCGCGAGAAAGTTTCAAAGCGATAATCTCCTCGGGCGGCAACGTTGATTCACTGGTAAAAACGTTCCTCGGCACCAAACAGCATGGCATTATCGAGTTTTGCCTACTGGTATTCTCCAACTTAGCTGTCGCCAGTTCGTTCTTTGGCGTCACGCTTGGGCTGTTCGATTACCTGGCGGATCTGTTTAAGATTGATAACTCCCACGGCGGGCGCTTCAAAACCGTGCTGTTAACCTTCCTGCCACCCGCGTTGTTGTATCTCGTCTTCCCTAATGGCTTTATTTACGGGATTGGCGGTGCAGGACTGTGCGCCACCATCTGGGCGGTCATTATCCCCGCGGTGCTGGCAATCAAAGCCCGTAATAAGTTTCCCAATCAGATGTTCACGGTTTGGGGCGGTAATATTATTCCGGCGATTGTTATTCTCTTTGGCATAACCGTAATTTTGTGCTGGTTCGGCAACGTCTTTAACGTGTTACCTAAATTTGGCTAAGTCCTTAAAGAAGCCAGCGGTCATTCGCTGGCTTCTTTCCTGACAGGAAATCTCTTTTGTCCAAATGGCAACTCGCCTGATTCTCCTTCACCACGTATGCTTTGCGTCACCTTCCCGTCAGGACGCTTTATCCCATGTCCCGCTTTTTAATTTGTAGTTTTGCCCTGGTTTTACTTTATCCCGCAGGTATTGATATGTACCTGGTTGGCTTACCGCGCATCGCCGCTGATCTCAATGCCAGCGAGGCGCAATTGCATATTGCGTTCTCCGTTTACCTTGCGGGGATGGCGGCAGCAATGTTATTTGCCGGTAAAGTGGCCGATCATTCAGGAAGAAAACCGGTCGCCATACCCGGCGCGGCGCTATTTATTATCGCCTCTGTGCTCTGCTTACTGGCTGAAACCAGCACGTTATTTCTTGCAGGACGCTTTCTGCAGGGACTCGGCGCGGGCTGTTGTTACGTGGTGGCGTTCGCGATTTTACGCGACACGCTGGACGATCGACGTCGGGCAAAAGTGCTGTCGTTACTCAACGGCATTACCTGCATCATTCCGGTGTTAGCGCCAGTGCTCGGCCACCTGATTATGCTTAAGTTCCCGTGGCAGAGCCTGTTCTGGGTAATGGCGCTGATGGGTGTCGCAGTACTCATGTTGTCATTGTTTATTTTAAAAGAAACCCGCCCTGTGACACCTGCTGCTTCGGGCAACCCACGAGAGAATACCGAGTCGCTGCTTAACCGCTTTTTCCTCAGCCGAGTGCTTATCACCACTCTCAGCGTCTCCGTCATCCTTACCTTCGTGAATACGTCGCCAGTATTGCTGATGGAAATCATGGGCTTTGCGCGCGGAGAATACGCCACCATTATGGCGTTGACCGCGGGTGTCAGCATGACCGTATCGTTCTCCACGCCATTTGCGTTGGGGATTTTTAAGCCACGTACATTGATGATAGCCTCGCAAGTGTTATTTCTGGCGGCGGGAATCATCCTTGCGGTTTCACCTTCCCATGCTGTCTCGCTGTTTGGCATCACATTGATTTGCGCTGGTTTTTCGGTGGGATTCGGCGTGGCAATGAGTCAGGCATTAGGGCCGTTTTCATTGCGCGCTGGCGTGGCCAGTTCGACCCTGGGCATTGCACAGGTTTGCGGTTCATCACTGTGGATTTGGCTGGCGGCGGTAGTCGGCGTAGGCGCATGGAATATGCTGATCGGGATTCTGATTGCCTGTAGCATAGTGAGCCTGTTGCTGATTATGCTCGTCGCGCCTGGACGCCCCGTTGCCGCTCATGAAGAAATCCATCACCACACTTGATCTGAATTTGCTGCTCTGCCTGCAACTGCTGATGCAGGAGCGCAGCGTGACCAAAGCGGCGAAGCGGATGAACGTGACACCTTCGGCGGTGAGTAAATCTCTGGCAAAGCTTCGGATATGGTTTGATGACCAGCTCTTTGTGAACTCACCGCTGGGCCTGATGCCAACGCCGCTAATGGTCAGCATGGAGCAAAATCTGGCGGAGTGGATGCAAATGAGCAATCTGCTGCTGGATAAACCGCACCACCAAACGCCGCGCGGCCTGAAGTTTGAGCTGGCAGCAGAATCGCCGCTGATGATGATCATGTTTAATGCGCTGTCGACACATATTTACCAGCGTTACCCACAGGCGACGATTAAACTGCGCAACTGGGATTACGACTCGTTGGATGCAATTATTCGTGGCGAAGTGGATATCGGTTTTACCGGACGAGAAAGCCACCCACGCTCGCGAGAACAGCTTAGTCTTCTGCCGTTGTCTATTGATTATGAAGTCTTATTTACAGACTTACCGTGCGTCTGGTTGCGCAAAGATCATCCGGCGCTGCGTGAAGCATGGGATCTGGAGACTTTTTTACGTTATCCGCATATCAGCATTTGCTGGGAACAGAGCGATACCTGGGCGCTGGACAATGTGTTGCAGGAATCAGGACGCGAACGCACGATTGCCATGAGTCTGCCGGAATTCGAGCAGTCGCTGTTTATGGCGGCACAACCTGACAATCTGCTACTGGCGACCGCACCGCGCTACTGTCAGTACTACAACCAACTCCACCAGCTTCCGCTGGTTGCACTCCCTCTCCCGTTTGACGAAATCCAGCAAAAAAAGCTGGAAGTGCCGTTTACTCTGCTGTGGCACAAACGGAACAGCCATAACCCGAAGATCGTCTGGTTACGGGAAACCATTAAAAATCTTTACGCCTCGATGGCATAATTAATTCGTATGAAACATGACCACATTTCGCGATTAAATGTAAAAAGCATGTAATAATCTTGTCTGAATCGAACTTTTCGCTGCTTTAGTCTGTCCATAAATTCAGTAAATGATTACTCTGTATTCATAATGGACCATTAAGCATGGAGCGAAAAATGGCGACTCACTTTGCCCGAGGGATTTTAACGGAAGGACACCTGATATCTGTTCGTCTACCCTCCCAGTGTCATCAAGAAGCCCTAAATCTTCCCCCTCATCGTCAAAGTCGTTTCCTGGCGTCCAGAGGTTTACTCGCAGAACTGATGTTCTTGCTGTACGGCATTAGCGAATTGCCGGAAATCGTCACCCAGGCTAAAGGAAAGCCGGTTTTCCACGATAAAAATTTACCATCATTTTCAATATCTTATGCCGGAAACATGGTCGGAATAGCATTAACAACCGAAGGTGAATGTGGCCTCGATATGGAACTACAGCGCGCGACTCGCGGGTTTCATAGCCCTCACGCGCCCGATAACCATGCTTTTTCCAGCAATGAATCACTATGGATCAGTAAGCAAAATGATCCCAACGAAGCGCGAGCGCAGCTCATCACGCTGCGCCGAAGCGTGCTAAAACTTACCGGTGATGTTTTGAATGACGACCCGCGTAATCTGCAGTTGATGCCCATTGCGGGACGCCTGAAATGTGCCCATGTAAATCATGTAGAAGCGATATGCGACGCAGAGGAGGTGCTGGTATGGTCCGTGGCGGTCAGCCCAGCGATTGAAAAGCTCAATGTCTGGGCGTTTGATGGCAAACAAGGCTGGAAAAGCCTGCCGGATATTCACAGCCGCGCCAATAATCCTACCAGTCGGATGATGCGTTTTGCCCAGCTCTCTACCGTGAAGTCATTTTTGCCAAATTGATAGACAACCACAGGAGTCATCATGTCTGAAAAATTGAAGGTGGTTACGTTATTGGGAAGCCTGCGCAAAGGTTCATTTAATGGCATGGTTGCACGTACGCTGCCGAAAATAGCCCCGGCGGGTATGGAAGTTAACGCGTTGCCATCCATTGCTGACATTCCCTTATATGACGCAGACGTACAGCAGGAAGACGGTTTTCCAGCAACGGTTGAAGCTCTGGCGGAACAGATTCGTCAGGCGGATGGTGTGGTGATCGTGACGCCGGAATATAACTACTCGGTGCCGGGTGGACTGAAAAATGCCATCGACTGGCTTTCCCGTCTGCCGGATCAACCGCTGGCCGGTAAACCGGTGTTGATTCAGACCAGCTCAATGGGCGTGATTGGCGGCGCGCGCTGTCAGTATCACCTGCGCCAGATTCTGGTTTTCCTCGATGCCATGGTAATGAACAAACCAGAGTTTATGGGCGGCGTGATTCAGAACAAAGTCGATCCACAAATCGGAGAAGTGATTGATCAGGGAACGCTGGACCACCTGACCGGGCAGTTGACCGCATTTGGCGAGTTTATTCAGCGGGTGAAAATCTAAATAAAAAACCCGCCAGCAATAACGCATGGCGGGTTTTTTAGCGTGCTATCGATTTTAATGGGCGTCGATAAAGACAATTTTCAACACAAACAGCAACGCCACGATAATCACGCACGGGCTAAGGTCGCGCAGACGGCCTGTACCGATTTTCATCACGCAGTAAGAGATAAAGCCCAGCGCAATACCTTCAGTAATCGAGAAGCTGAACGGCATCATCACCGCGGTTATAAACGCCGGAACAGATTCAGTAAGATCCTGCCATTTCACGCGCGCAAGACTTGAGGTCATCAATACGCCAACGTAAATCAGCGCGCCAGCCGCGGCATAGCCAGGCACCATCCCCGCCAGCGGCGACAGGAAGATAACCAGCAGGAACAGCAGGCCAACAACCACTGCCGTCAAACCGGTACGACCGCCAACAGAAACGCCGGAAGAAGATTCAATATACGCAGTAACGGAAGATGTACCGATAAACGAACCGGTTACAGAAGAGATACTGTCGACATACAGCGCCTGCTTCATGCGCGGGAATTTACCTTTTTCATCCGCCAGACCCGCTTTATCGGTCACGCCGATCAGTGTACCGGAGGAGTCAAACAGGTTGACCAGCATGAAAGAGAAAATCACGCCTGCCAGTCCGAGGTTAAACGACCCGGCTAAATCTACATGCCCCACCACGGTCATCACGCTCGGCGGTGCGGAGACGATGCCGTTGTAGTGCACATCACCCAGCATCCAGCCCAGAAGCGTAGTCACCACAATGGAAACCAGCACTGCGGCGTGAATGTTGCGTGAGGCCAGAATGGCGATGATGAAGAAGCCGAGGATACCCAGCAGCACACTGTGAGACGTCAGATTACCGATGCTCACCAGCGTTTCCGGATTAGCGACAATGACACCTGCGTTTTTCAACCCCATCATACCAATGAACAGGCCGATACCGCTGGTAATGCCCACTCGCAGACTCACCGGAATGTTGGCAATCATCCAGTAGCGAACGCGGAAAATAGTCAGCAGCAGCAAACCAATCGCGCCCCAGAAAATGGCGCCCATCCCGACCTGCCATGGCAAGCCCATCGCCTGCACAACGACAAAAGCGAAGAACGCATTCAGACCCATTGCGGGAGCCAGCGCGACTGGCAGGTTAGCAAACAGCCCCATCAGAATACTGCCGAACGCAGCAATCAGACAGGTGGTGACGAAGACGGCGCTGGTGTCCATGCCAGCAACGCCGAGAATTTGCGGGTTAACAAAAACGATGTAAACCATCGTCAGGAAGGTGGTAAAACCGGCGATCACTTCGGTCCGTGCCGTCGTGCCATGTTCGCGCAGTTTAAACACGCGTTCCAGCATCCCCTGGCCAGAAGCCTGGGTTGTGTGTTGTTGACTCATTATCTATTTCCGAACAAGGAGGGAAAATACGTCGCTATCGTATACCAAAATGAGACAATATGGACGGCTGAAGATAACTTTTTTTCATTGTATTTGCTTATACGGCAACGATTGCGTCATGCGAATATGCCTGACGAAAACGTTAAACTAACGATAAAGGAAAGACATGTCCCAGATAGAAGCGGTATTTTTCGACTGCGACGGTACGCTTGTCGACAGTGAGGTCATTTGCTCTCGTGCCTATGTCACGATGTTCAGGGAATTTGGCATTAACGTTGACCTTGAAGAAATTTTTACCCGCTTTAAAGGCGTAAAACTCTACGAAATCATCGACATCATTAGCAAAGAACAGGGCGTAGAAATAGTCCGTGCCGATGCCGAGCACGTTTACCGTGCGGAAGTGGTGCGCTTGTTTGATAGCGAACTTGAGGTGATTGCAGGCGCAAATGCTTTGCTGGAAAGCGTAAAAGTGCCGATGTGCGTCGTCTCTAACGGTCCGGTCAGCAAGATGCAGCATTCGCTTGGTAAACTCAATATGCTGCACTATTTCCCGGAAAAGTTGTTCAGCGGCTATGACATCCAACGCTGGAAGCCCGATCCGGCGTTAATGTTCCATGCGGCAAAAGCGATGAATGTGAACGTTGAAAACTGCATTCTGGTCGATGATTCCAGCGCCGGTGCGCAGTCAGGAATCGATGCGGGCATGGAAGTGTTCTACTTCTGCGCTGATCCGCACAATAAGCCGATCGTTCATCCGAAAGTCACTACTTTTACCCATCTTTCACAGTTACCGGAACTGTGGAAGGCGCGAGGTTGGGATATTACGCGATAAATAAAGAAACCCGGTGACGTATTTCACCGGGCTGATTTCGTACTCGCAGGTTGCCGGATGCGGCGTAAACGCCTTATCCGGCCAACGGTTAGCGTTACGCTTTCGGATCTTTTTCTGCCAGCAGTTTATCCAGCTCATCACCGCCAACGTGACGGAAATCCTGCCCCTTCACGTAGTAGAAGATGTATTCGCAGATATTCTGGCAACGGTCACCGATACGTTCGATTGAACGCGCACAGAACAGCGCGGTGAGAACGCTCGGAATCGTGCGTGAATCTTCCATCATGTATGTCATCAACTGGCGCACGATACCTTCGTACTCCTGATCGACTTTTTTATCTTCACGATAAATTCGCACCGCTTCGTCAATATCCATGCGCGCAAACGCGTCCAGCACGTCGTGCAGCATCTGAATGGTGTGACGGCCCAGCGATTCCAGACTCACCAGCAGCGGCTGATGCTGCTGGGAGAATTTCTCAAGCGCAGTGCGGCAGATTTTGTCCGCCACATCGCCAATACGTTCCAGTTCAGCAATGGTTTTACTGATAACCATAACCAGACGCAGATCGCTCGCCGTCGGCTGACGTTTGGCAATAATGCGCACGCAGGCTTCATCGATCGCCACTTCCATCATGTTGACGTTTCTGTCGCCTTCGATCACGCGCTTCGCCAGATCGCTGTCCTGGTTGTGCATGGCGGTGATGGCATCAGTTAGCTGCTGCTCCACCATGCCGCCCATGGTCATCACCTGCGTGCGGATGCTTTCCAGTTCGGCATTGAACTGGCCGGAAATATGTTTATTAAGATTGAGACTGTCCATAACGCACTCCTGAATCAACCGTAACGACCGGTGATGTAGTCTTCTGTTTGTTTCTTCGCTGGCTTGGTGAACAGATCGTCCGTGTTGCTGAACTCAATCAATTCGCCCAGATACATAAACGCCGTGTGGTCGGAACAACGCGCAGCCTGCTGCATGTTGTGGGTAACGATCACCACGGTGTAATCCTGCTTCAGTTCGGTGATCAGCTCTTCAATACGCCCAGTGGAGATGGGGTCGAGCGCCGAACACGGTTCGTCGAGCAGCAGCACTTCCGGGCGAATGGCGATACCACGCGCGATGCACAGACGCTGTTGCTGACCACCAGAGAGAGAGTAACCGCTCTGGTGCAATTTATCTTTGGTTTCGTTCCACAATGCGGCCTTGGTCAATGCCCACTGTACGCGCTCGTCCATGTCAGCACGGGAGAGCTTCTCAAACAGACGCACACCAAAGGCAATGTTGTCGTAAATGGACATCGGGAACGGCGTAGGCTTCTGGAACACCATGCCCACTTTTGCACGCAGCAGGGCGATATCCTGGGTGTTGGTCAGGATGTTGTCGCCATCGAGCAGAATCTCACCTTCCGCGCGCTGCTCCGGATACAGTTCAAACATTTTGTTGAAGGTACGCAGCAGCGTCGATTTACCGCAGCCGGACGGCCCGATAAACGCCGTAACCTGGTTTTTGGCGATATCCAGGTTGATGTTTTTCAGGGCATGGAATTTGCCGTAGTAGAAGTTCAAATTACGAACCTGAATTTTACTCGGGGCAGTTTCAACCATACTCATTGCAATCTTTTCCTCATCGTGCCTGATGCACTTCGCTAATCAGGCTTACCGTAGGCCGGATAAGGCGCTCACGCCACATCCGGCAAAGTGTTAACCGTGTTTATTCTTCGCAAAAACAACGCGCGCCAGAATGTTCAGCAGCAGGACGCACAGGGTAATGATCAACACCCCGGCCCAGGCCAGCTGCTGCCATTCTGCAAACGGGCTCATCGCAAATTTAAAGATAGTCACCGGCAGGTTGGCGATCGGCTGCATCATGTCCGTGCTCCAGAACTGGTTGGAGAGCGCGGTAAACAGCAGCGGTGCGGTTTCACCGGCAATACGAGCAATCGCCAGCAGGATACCGGTCATGATCCCGGACACCGACGCTTTCAGCGTAATCGCGGAGATCATCTTCCACTTCGGCGTACCCAGCGCATAAGCCGCTTCACGCAGGCTGTCCGGCACCAGTTTCAGCATGTTCTCGGTGGTGCGGATAACAATCGGTACCTGCAACAGCGCCAGGGCAATCACGCCAGCCCAACCGGAGAAGTGCTCCATCTGCGCCACCACGATGGTGTAAACAAACAGACCAACCACAATCGACGGTGCGGAGAGCAGAATGTCGTTAATGAAGCGAATAACTTCTGCCAACCAGGATTTACGGCCATATTCCGCCAGATAAATCCCCGCCATAATGCCCAGCGGCGTACCGAATACCGTAGCCCACAAAATTAACAGGCCGCTGCCCGCCAGGGCGTTCGCCAGACCACCGCCTTCGGTATTTGGCGGCGGCGTCATTTCGGTGAAAAGCGCCAGCGACATACCGTCGATACCGCGAGTGATGGTGGACATTAAAATCCAGATCAACCAGAACAGACCGAAGGCCATCGTCGCCATTGAGAGCGTCAGCGCAATACGGTTTTTGAGGCGACGACGCGCCTGCATTTTGCGGCGAGATTCTGCCAGCGCCGCAGTGGTTTGCATTTCAACCATAGCCATTAGCGTGCCCCCTCATTCTTAGCCAGGCGCATAATCATAAACTTCGATGCGGCGAGGACGATGAAGGTAATCACAAACAGGATCAGGCCGAGTTCCATCAGTGCAGCAACGTGCAGACCAGATTCCGCCTCAGCAAATTCATTGGCCAGCGCAGAGGTGATACTGTTGCCCGGCATGTACAGCGAGGCGCTGTCGAGCTGGTAGGTGTTACCGATGATAAAGGTCACCGCCATGGTTTCACCGAGCGCGCGCCCCAGACCCAGCATAATGCCGCCAATAACACCATTTTTGGTGAACGGAAGAACGATACGCCAGATAACTTCCCATGTGGTGCAGCCGATACCGTAGGCCGACTCTTTCATCATCACCGGAGTTTGTTCGAATACATCGCGCATTACCGCCGCAATGTACGGAATAATCATGATGGCGAGGATCACGCCTGCCGCGAGGATACCGATACCAAATGCCGGGCCGGAGAACAGCGCGCCAACAATAGGGATATTCGACATGATATTGCCGACCGGTTCCTGGAAATAGACGGCAAACAGCGGTGCGAAGATAAACAAGCCCCACATGCCGTAAACGATACTTGGAATAGCCGCCAGCAGCTCAATAGCGATACCCAGCGGGCGTTTCAGCCAACCAGGAGCAAGCTCGGTCAGGAACAGGGCGATACCGAAACTCACCGGAACGGCAATCAGCAGCGCGATAAACGAGGTCACCAGCGTACCGTAGATTGGCACCAGTGCCCCGTAGATATCGTTCGGCGCATCCCACTCTTTGGTCCACAGGAATGCCAGACCAAATTTCTGAATGCTCGGCCAGGAGGAGATGATCAGAGAGACAATAATGCCACCCAACATCAATAGCACAATCAGCGCCGCCAGTTTTACCAGCACGCTGAAAATTATGTCGCCCTTTTTACCCGGTGGGTTAAAAGCAGGCTTGGTTGCAGCCATAAGTTACTCTTCAGTTAAACGCGTTTACAAAGTCATTTTGTAATGCCGGATAAGGGGTTAACGCCTTATCCGGCCTGGAGTTTTATTAGTACAGCGGCTTACCGCTACTGTCTTTAATATTGGTCTTCCACGCAGCGCGAACTTGTTCAACTACGCTATCCGGCAGGCTGGCATAATCCAGGTCATTCGCCTGTTTAGCCCCGGTTTTGTACGCCCAGTCGAAGAACTTCAGCACTTCTGCGCCCTGCTCTGGCTTCTTCTGTTCTTTGTGGACCAGAATGAACGTGGTAGAGGTGATAGGCCACGCATCTTCGCCTTTTTGGTTAGTCAGATCCTGAGCGAATGTTTTGCTCCAGTCTGCGCCTTTTGCCGCATTGGCGAAGTTTTCTTCGGTCGGACTAACCGGTTTGCCATCAGCGGAGATCAGTTTGGTGTACGCCAGGTTGTTCTGCTTCGCGTAAGCATATTCAACGTAACCAATTGCACCCGGTAGACGCTGAACGAACGCGGCGATACCGTCGTTACCTTTACCGCCCAGACCGATCGGCCATTTTACGGTAGAGCCAGTACCAACGTTGTTTTTCCACTCTTCGTTCACTTTCGCCAGGTAGCTGGTGAAGACGAAGGAAGTCCCGGAGCCATCTGCGCGGCGCACTACGGCGATGTTCTGTGAAGGCAGTTTCAGACCCGGGTTCAGTTTGGTGATGGCTTCATCATCCCACTTTTTAATTTTGCCCAGGTAGATGTCGCCGAGGGTTTTACCATCCAGCACCAGTTCGCCAGACTTCAGCCCTGGAATGTTAACCGCCAGCACCACGCCGCCAATTACGGTCGGGAACTGGAACAGACCTTCCTGAGCCAGTTTTTCGTCAGACAGCGGCGCGTCAGAAGCACCGAAATCAACGGTATTGGCGATGATCTGTTTTACGCCACCGGAAGAACCGATACCCTGGTAGTTAACTTTATTACCGGTTTCTTTCTGGTAAGTGTCAGCCCATTTGGCATACACCGGCGCAGGGAAGGTTGCACCTGCGCCTGTCAGGCTTGCTTCTGCAAATACAGAGAAAGCGCTCATCGATAAGGTCGCGGCGACAACAGTTGCGACGGTGGTACGCATAACTTTCATAATGTCTCCTGGGAGGATTCATAAAGCATTGTTTGTTGGCTACGAGAAGCAAAATAGGACAAACAGGTGACAGTTATATGTAAGGAATATGACAGTTTTATGACAAATCAGAGTTATTATTTAACTATTTGATTTATTTGAAGAAGAAAAAGAAAAGCGATGTCATCGTTTTGTCATGTCGAATGAAAATATGCAAGCAAAAATGCGTAAAATGACAACGGTGTGAGGAGCACCGCTGTCAGTTCGGTTAGCGAACAATCTCAATTGTTATGGTTGCAGTCGCGGTAAATGTTCCTGGCGCAGGGCGAGCTCCAGTGAGGCTTGCAGGTGCGGCAGAAAAAGTGACGTTGCCAGCTTTCTCGCCATAGACGGTTGTTTTGCCCATATCTGTCGACAATTCGCCTCCGTTTACTTTGATTTCCTTATTATTTTTATCGTAGATTTTTACCCCCACGTTGGGGTTTGACGTTACAACCATTGAGTTATCGGTACTGGATTCTGTAGCATAAAATGATGTGGTGATATCGTCTGTATTCAGTAATCCTAAGTTTTCACACTCAATAGTGACGGTTTTAGTGATTTTATGCGTTGTTACCGCACTCCCGGCAACAGATGAAAAATCTGCGGCTGGTATGTCTTCAAAATCAAAATAAATCGGCTGCAAACTATTAATCTCACAGCTTTGCGGCGCCGTGATATCACCACGAATGTAAACATCGGCCATCGGTTGAGAATAGTCAACAGGTGTATCACGACTTATAGTACCATACAAGGACACAATTCGTGTTTCAGGTATAACTATTTTTCCTGCAAATGTTTTTTTGATATAAAAATATATTTGTGCTGTAGCACCACTGGAAACATTTAAAGGGGAAGTACGACTGCAATCATAGCTGGTAGAAGGCCGATTAGCCTGATATTCAAAAGGCGCATTAACCATTCCAACTCCGAGAATATCTATTGCAATGCCCACATCGAGATTAGGATTAAGATTATAATAATTCAAACTTGAATGAACACCAGCGTAGCTTAAGGCATCATTTATTCTGGCCGTATAGTAAATATAGGGATATCGACCTATGTTCCCTGTATCACAATGGCAGTGACCAGGATAAGAGGCACCATTGGTCACTCTGGTATTAAATATCGATCCAACCTTATTCTGGTTCGCTGTAATAAGATAGCCTGAAAAATTAAGCGTACTATGGAAAACCCCATTATCTGAAGTACAAATACCTTTAGGCGCAGCTAGTATTGTGCTACTAAAAGAGATAATAAGAACCGCCAGCCACCATCGTATAATATTCTTGTTCATAAAAATCCTTTTAATGACATGTCACACCTTGCTCAATTAATCCACTTTCACTTGCAGGTGATGAGAGGGTGTAATCGAAGGTACATTTTGTGGTCGCGTTTTCGCCCCAGGATAATGTCACCAGTCCCTTTTCAGGAAGACCGGAGAGATAAAGCTCGCCATGTTCTCCCACAATCCCTGAATCTGCAGAGGACGCATTTTGTACTGATGCAATCGCGCCAAATGGCACTGGCTTACCTTTTACATTAATGACTCTGAATAAAACGCGGTAACCCACATGCGTAACAAACTCGGCTTTAACCACTGCGCCACGCGTAGGAATCATCGTGACGACGGTATTATCGAGTTCGATATTTGACTTCGAGAAATAGTTATCACTGATTGCCACACGGTTTTCATCATATGGGTTTAGTTGTGTCTTGACCGTATAGCCACGCCAGTCAGTTGTGGCACCTCGCATATTATCGATTTCCAGCCCTGCAGCACCGGGGGCTTTAACGAGCGCGATGGTTTCACCTAACTCCTGGCTTAATGTGACCCCTTCGCTGTGTGCCAGAATGCCGCCCTTAATACCGTAATTGAGTCGCTGAGAATTTTGGCTGTAGTTATAACTGCCATTCACCGTGCCATAGGTGCCGTCATAGGTCAGCGACATATTACCGCCAACCTCATCATCACGGCTGTTATAAGACTGCATTAAATTCCAGGACAGATTATTTCTTTCCAGGGCCGTTCCGCTTAGCCCAACTTGATGTGAACTGCCGGAGTTATCATTTTGCGACAGGGAATAAGTGGCATAGCTATTCCCCCACCAGCCCGATAAAGGAACAGATAAAGAGAGCATGTAGATCTGTTCGCTGGTGTTATCACTGGCATGATTATTACTCGTCCCCTGACGAGCGGTATTGGAATAACTCCAGGAGACATTCCAAGAGAGACGCTTCAAGCTACTGCTGTAGCCAAATTGCATTAATCGCTCGACATCATCGGTATGCCAGTACTGCTGGCGGCTTAATGTCAGGTATAAATTGCCATAATCTCTGCCCAGAGACTGTGTTAGCGTTCCTTCCACGCGACTGCGGCGGTTACCTGTTTCCCAGAAATCATCAGGGCTATTGCGTCGTGATGCCCATTCGTTGAGGGTATAGTAGCCTTCCGTGGAATAACGATAGCCAACAAGGCGCAAGCTGGTGTCGGTATCGTCAAAACGTTTCGAATAAAGAAAGCGATAGGACTGACCGGTTTCAGAATCATCATCACTAAATTTCGCTCGAGCATGAGTCACATCGAACGAAATAGCGCCCAGAGAACCGAGATCTTTACCCATCCCTAAAGCTGCTGAACCATAATTTTCGGCAGCCTGTAAGCCGCCATACAATGTAAACCCGTGCGGTAGGCCATGAAGGATCTGCGCCTGAAGGACGTCCGGCGTAAATCCTTCTTCATCGCGTAATTCACCCACACTGATATCTACATCAGTTTGACCTTCACGTTTGAGGATTGCCAAAGTGGCGTAAGGTTGGGTAAATCTCTGCTCGCTACCATCCTCCTCCTTGATGGTTACGTCCAGATCACCACCTGTGCTGGCGGTATTCAGATCGGTAATTTCAAAAGCACCTTGTGGAACAGCAGATTGGTAAATAACATAGCCGTTTTGACGAATGATGACGGTAGCATTGGACTTCGCAATACCACGCACAACGGGCGCAAATCCGTTTTGGCTGGCAGGCAACATATCGTTATCGGTATACAAGCGAACACCGCGGATTTGCGTACTATCGAAAATATCGCTCGCCGTCCAGGTATCGCCGATCATAATCTGGCTTCTTAATGCCGCAATATCCCGCTGTATCCAGGTACTGATGGAATTGTATTCCGCACGACCATCGGTGGTGTTTAAAGTGCTGTAATTGCGTAATCGCCACGGTCCAATATTCAACCCATTTCGCAGATTGAGATAGCTTGTATTTGTCTCTTGTGAACCATAATCCGAGCGGAGAGTATGCGAACCAGAAAAATCGTAGTTGATGGTGAGCGCATTAATCCCCTCATCCCAACGGGTTGGGCTTATGTAATCGTAAGCCATCGCATCCATGTAGATTTGGGGAATAGAGATATTCAGCTGAAGTTTATCGCTGTCCAGTTGCCAGGATGAACCTTCAATACGTGGCGCAGGATCCAGGCAGGCCGTTTCATCCACCCCATTGAGCGATTTCAGCGCGTCAACTTTTACTCCAAAGGAAGTCAGTGTTTTTTTAATGGCAACAAAACAGGCGTGCAGATCAGAATCCGGATTATCCTGAACAAAAGTAACATCCTGACGTTCAAACATTTTCCCATTGATAAAAATATCAACGCTATAAACGCCGGGAGGCATCATATTTGCCCGGTTAAACTGACGAATGTCGACCCCGGATTGATGGTCTATTTCCAGTAGCGCCGGATTAAATACGCTGACCTGAGCCATCAGACCAGGTGAGAATATCAGACTCATCCCCGCCGTCAGGCCAACCGCTATTCTGGTCGTAACCATAATATGCCTATCCTTATACAATGCTTACAGCGCGTTTTTTATCGGTTCGCTTATCGCACCGTAATCATTTATGAATCGCCAGGTCATTTGGTTACCCGCAGAATTGGCAGGCAGCGGTAAAGAGAGCGTTTCGAAAGGACGGATCATATTGAGAGGCACATCATGGCCATCAACAATGACATCCATCACACTGATATGAATCGGGTTTGGATTTTCAGCAATCAGATTTTTCCCTTCACGACGCCACTTAACCTTTGGCGCGGCATCTTCAGGAATAAGGCGAATAGTTGCTGGTCGCCAGAACAGCTTGATACGAGTTTTAACAGCAATTTCCAAAGAGTTAGCCGCTTTATTGGTTGCTGCAGGCGGAATATTTTTGATATTCAGCCAGAAGACGGATTCACGGTCGTCGGGTAATGACATTCCCTTGGTGTGAATAATACGTAATACTTTTTCTTGTCCGGGTTCAAGTCGGGATACAGGAGGTATAACAGTAAAGGGCGCTTTACTTTTATCATCTTTATTAAACGGGTCTACCCATGACTGGATGAGATAAGGGATCTTCTCTTCCTTGCTGAATACAGAAATGGATTTATCTGCATTATTACTCAAGTAAACAACCCGTGTACCGCCAATGACAACGCCTGCATAGGTTAGTGTTGACTGGCCTAAAAAAAGGCTTAACATAATCGCGATAAATAATTTGTACAAAATGGTTGTTTTAAAGAGCCTAATTAAACAACTTTTTCTGGACATAAAAACTCCCTGGCCAAAGCCAACTGAATAAAAAGGCTCTGATAAATTATTTCTTATATTCGATAGTAAATTGTGAATCAGCGTTCGCTGTACCCGCTGTTACGACCGCATTTGTTGCAACATAGCGTGCAATAAACTTCATTTCTGCGGTGCCGTCAGCTGCGATAGAGGTATAAGCTGAGTCGTTATAAAGTTTGACCTGAGAGTTGTCAGTCTGGTTAAAGATACGGATACCGACACCTGTTGCCACAATCGCTGCCCCTGTGCCTGTATAATCACCCGGATCGGCAGCTGTTATCGGGGTACCCACTTTCAGGTCACCGTCGCCGCCAGGCGCTTCAGTACCGTCAAAACGAACCGCAGCCTGCGTGTAAGTTGCCGGACATTTTTCCAGTTTAATACTGAACTGCTGTGGCGATGCCATACTGCCTACGCCTGAAAATGCATTTTTACTGACTTTCCCAAGAGGAACGGTTTGATCCGCTGTATCGGAGGTAACTTCACAAGTACTGTCGACAATTTCACCGACGAAGTGAACAACACCATCTTCTGCCAGTGCATGTCCAGCTAGCATTAAAGATGCCAGAGTGAATGCACCGCCTATAATATTACGCTTCATAGAAACTCCATTGATATGATATATCCTTTATCCTGAATCATCACTTATATTAATAAGTGTACTTATGATTCGCGGATATAATACATCAACGAAATATAATTATCTAAAAATAAAATTAAAAACTAAAATTTAAATATATTTTTATTATTTAAATATTATTAAATCGATAATTTTTCAAGTGTGTAATCAGACATTAATAAAAAATCAGAATAAATTCATATCCCTGAGTTTATAGATAAAACAATTATTGACGTTATTGATAAAAAGGGCCGCCAAAAGGCAGCCCTTCGTTCAGCGAATGAATATTATTACTCAACCGTAACCGATTTCGCCAGGTTACGCGGCTGGTCAACGTCGGTGCCTTTGATCAGCGCGACATGATAAGCCAGTAACTGCAGCGGAACGGTGTAGAAGATCGGTGCAATAACCTCTTCCACATGCGGCATCTCGATGATGTGCATGTTATCGCTACCGACAAAACCAGCATCCTGATCGGCGAATACGTACAGTTGACCGCCACGCGCACGAACTTCTTCAATGTTGGATTTTAGTTTTTCCAGCAGTTCGTTGTTCGGCGCAACGACGATAACCGGCATATTCGCATCAATCAGCGCCAGCGGGCCGTGTTTCAGCTCGCCCGCAGCGTAGGCTTCAGCGTGAATGTAAGAGATCTCTTTCAGCTTCAATGCGCCTTCCAGCGCGATTGGATACTGATCGCCACGACCCAGGAACAGCGCGTGATGTTTGTCAGAGAAATCTTCTGCCAGAGCTTCAATACGTTTGTCCTGAGACAGCATCTGCTCAATACGGTTCGGCAGCGTCTGCAGACCATGGACGATGTCATGCTCAATGGAGGCATCCAGACCTTTCAGGCGAGACAGTTTCGCCACCAGCATCAACAGCACAGTTAACTGAGTGGTGAAGGCTTTGGTAGACGCCACGCCAATTTCAGTACCTGCGTTGGTCATCAGCGCCAGATCGGATTCACGAACCAGAGAAGAACCCGGAACGTTACAGATTGCCAGCGAGCCGAGATATCCCAGCTCTTTCGACAGACGCAGACCCGCCAGGGTATCCGCCGTTTCACCAGACTGCGACAAGGTGATCATCAGGCTATTGCGGCGTACAGCAGATTTGCGATAGCGGAATTCAGAGGCGATTTCAACGTCGCACGGAATACCTGCCAGCGATTCAAACCAGTAACGGGAAACCATACCGGAGTTGTAAGAAGTACCGCAGGCGAGGATCTGAATATGCTCAACCTTCGACAACAGTTCGTCGGCGTTCGGTCCCAGCTCGCTTAAATCTACCTGGCCGTGGCTGATACGTCCGGTAAGGGTGTTTTTGATCGCGTTAGGCTGTTCGTAGATCTCTTTCTGCATGTAGTGACGGTAAATACCTTTATCGCCCGCGTCATACTGCAGATTGGATTCGATATCCTGACGTTTCACTTCCGCGCCAGATTTATCGAAGATGGTTACCGAACGGCGAGTCACTTCAGCAATATCGCCCTCTTCGAGGAAGATAAAGCGACGGGTCACCGGCAACAGCGCCAGCTGGTCAGAAGCGATAAAGTTTTCGCCCATACCGAGGCCAATCACCAGTGGACTACCAGAACGTGCCGCCAGCAGGGTATCCGGGTGACGGGTATCCATAATTACTGTGCCATACGCGCCACGCAGCTGCGGAATAGCGCGCAGCACGGCTTCACGCAGGGTGCCGCCCTGTTTCAGTTCCCAGTTCACCAGGTGGGCAATAACTTCGGTGTCGGTTTCAGAAACGAAGGTATAGCCACGCGCTTTTAACTCTTCGCGCAGCGGTTCATGGTTTTCGATGATGCCGTTATGCACCACCACAATGTGTTCAGAAACATGCGGATGCGCATTCACTTCTGAAGGTTCGCCGTGCGTCGCCCAGCGAGTATGAGCAATCCCCGTACCGCCATGCAGAGGATGTTCTTCCACAGCCTGAGCCAGCATCTGTACTTTACCGAGACGACGCAGACGGGTCATATGACCTTCTGCGTCAACAACCGCCAGACCAGCAGAGTCATAACCGCGGTATTCCAGACGACGTAAACCTTCAAGAAGGATTTCTGCTACATCACGTTGCGCGATCGCGCCAACAATTCCACACATAGTTTTTGATTCCGGTTTATATCGTTGTCGGTCAACCTGTATGCCCGTTTTTTCGGGCGCCCCGAGCCTTGTAGAGAGTGGGGTTATTTTTATAGTTACTGCTGTGGGAGGGAGATTATGTTATCTCCTCATCCCAGGAGGCCGGATTTACCCAGCCAGAATTATTTTTTCTTTACCGGACGACGCCAGCCTTCTTTTTGTGCCTGCGGCACTCGACTGATGGCTAATGCGTTTTCGCCGACATTACGCGTCACAGTTGTACCCGCAGCAATGGTCGCGCCTTTGCCTACCGTTACCGGGGCGACCAGCTGAGTGTCAGAGCCAACAAAAACATCGTCACCAATAATGGTTTTAAATTTATTCGCACCGTCATAGTTGCAGGTAATGGTTCCCGCACCGATGTTAACGTTATCGCCGATTTCCGCATCGCCTAGGTAAGTCAGATGGCCAGCTTTCGAGCCTTTACCCAGACGCGCTTTTTTCATCTCAACGAAGTTACCGACATGTGCGCCTTCCAGCAACTCAGCACCGGGGCGCAGACGAGCAAACGGGCCGATGGTACAGGCCGCTGCCAGATTAGCATCTTCCACTACGGTATACGGACTAATTTCGCAATCATCGCCAATCACGCTGTTTTTAATCACGCAACCGGTGCCGATTTTCACGCGATTACCGAGAGTAACGTTGCCCTCGATGATAACGTTAGTATCAATTTCAACATCACGCCCGTGGTTAAGCGTACCGCGCAGATCAAAACGCGCCGGATCGCGCAACATAACGCCCGCCAGCAGCAGTTTTTCAGCCTGTTCGGACTGGTAAACGCGCTCCAGACGAGAGAGTTGCAGGCGGTTATTCACGCCTTCAACTTCGCTTAAACGTTGCGGATGAACGGCAACGATTTCACGTCCTTCCTGATACGCCAACGCAATAATGTCGGTGATGTAGTATTCGCCCTGAGCGTTATTGTTGGTCAGCTTCGCCAGCCAACGTTTCATATCTGCGCCGTTGGCGATCAGAATGCCGGTGTTGATTTCCTGGATTTGACGCTGTTCGTCGGTGGCATCTTTATGCTCAACAATACCAGTAACTTTGCCGTTTTCGCGGGTAATACGACCATAACCGGTCGGGTCATCCAGTTTCACTGTCAGCAAGCCAATGCCGCCCTGCGGTTTAGCATCACGCAGGCGCTGGAGTGTTTCAACAGAGATCAGCGGCACGTCGCCGTAGAGCATTAAAATGTCTTCGTCATCGGCGAAAAAAGGTGCGGCTTGCTGCATTGCATGGCCAGTACCCAGTTGCTCTGCCTGAAGCACCCAATTCAGGTTGTCATCTTTCAGCGCCTGTTTAAGCAGATCGCCGCCGTGGCCGTAAACCAGGTGAACGTGCGCAGCGCCTAATTCATTCGCAGCATCAATGACATGCTGAACCATCGCTTTCCCGGCAAGGGTGTGCAGCACTTTAGGAAGATCGGAATACATGCGAGTGCCTTTGCCTGCTGCAAGGATCACTACGCTCATAGCATTATTCAACATACGCGTCCTGACTGTAATTTGAGAACGAATTTAAACCGCTTCACATTGAAAAAACTACATTTTTTTCATCGTGAAATGGACAGGGGATAAATTGCTCAATAACGGATTATCCCCACTGGCGAAAGAGCCATTTTCGACCATCGTCACGCCTTTTGTCTTCATAAAAGTAAGACACCACCTTCATTTAAGCGTCAGGCTGATGTTTTTGCTCTTATTTCGATCAATGAATAAACAGGGAAACCAGCAAAGGATTTCGAGGAGTTATAAAAACGAGTTTAATTGCGGGATATAAAAATGCGCAGGATATAGCAGAACAAATCTCGCTGCGGCGCGCAAAAAAAAGCCAGCCTGTTTCCAGACTGGCTTTTGTGCTTTTCAAGCCGGTGTTACATCGCTTTTTTGGTCAACTCGATAACGCGCAGCTGCGCGATCGCTTTGGCCAGTTCCGCAGACGCCTGAGCGTAATCTACGTCGCCGTGAGAGCTATGAATGTGCTCTTCAGCCTTACGTTTCGCTTCCATGGCTCGCGCTTCGTCGAGATCCTGGCCGCGAATTGCGGTGTCGGCCAGAACGGTCACGTTGCCAGGCTGCACTTCAAGAATGCCGCCAGACAGATAGATAAACTCTTCGTGGCCGTGCTGTTTCACGATGCGAATCATACCAGGCTTAATGGCGGTGAGCAGCGGCGCGTGGCCCGGGTAAATTCCCAGTTCACCTTCGCTACCCGTTACCTGGATTTTCTCGACCAGATCAGAGAACATTTGTTGCTCTGCGCTGACGACGTCCAGGTGGTAAGTCATTGCCATATCACCCTCCGATTAAGGCGTTAAAGTTTTTTGGCTTTTTCCACAGCTTCTTCGATGGAACCGACCATGTAGAACGCCTGCTCCGGCAGGTGATCGTATTCGCCTTCCATGATGCCTTTAAAGCCACGGATGGTGTCTTTCAGGGAGACGTATTTACCCGGAGAACCGGTGAATACTTCTGCCACGAAGAACGGCTGGGACAGGAAGCGCTGGATCTTACGAGCGCGCGCTACCACCAGTTTGTCTTCTTCAGACAGTTCATCCATACCCAGAATGGCGATGATGTCTTTCAGTTCCTGATAACGTTGCAGGATGGACTGTACGCCACGCGCGGTGTCGTAGTGTTCCTGACCAACCACCAGCGGGTCCAGCTGACGGCTGGTGGAGTCCAGCGGGTCAACGGCCGGGTAGATACCCAGAGACGCGATCTGACGGCTCAGTACCACGGTTGCGTCAAGGTGCGCAAAGGTGGTTGCCGGAGACGGGTCAGTCAAGTCATCCGCAGGTACGTATACTGCCTGTACGGAGGTGATAGAACCGGTTTTGGTGGAAGTGATACGTTCCTGCAGAACGCCCATCTCTTCCGCCAGGGTCGGCTGGTAACCTACCGCTGAAGGCATACGGCCCAGCAGTGCGGATACTTCCGTACCGGCCAGGGTATAACGATAGATGTTGTCAACGAACAGCAGTACGTCACGACCTTCGTCACGGAATTTCTCAGCCATGGTCAGGCCGGTCAGAGCAACGCGCAGACGGTTTCCCGGCGGCTCGTTCATCTGGCCATATACCAGGGATACTTTGTCGATAACGTTGGAGTCGGTCATTTCGTGGTAGAAGTCGTTACCCTCACGAGTACGTTCACCTACGCCCGCAAACACAGAGTAACCGGAGTGCTCGATCGCGATGTTACGAATAAGCTCCATCATGTTTACGGTTTTACCTACGCCCGCACCACCGAACAGACCAACTTTACCGCCCTTAGCGAACGGACACATCAGGTCGATAACTTTGATACCGGTTTCCAGCAGTTCCTGAGAGTTTGACAGCTCTTCGTAGGAAGGTGCTGCGCGGTGAATCGCCCAACGCTCTTCTTCACCGATCTCGCCTTTCATGTCGACCGGTTCGCCCAGTACGTTCATGATACGGCCCAGAGTCGCTTTACCTACCGGGACTTCGATCGGGTGTTCGAGGTCTTTTACATCCAGACCGCGACGCAGACCGTCGGAGGAACCCATTGCGATGGTACGCACGATACCGCCGCCGAGCTGCTGCTGAACTTCCAGCACCAGACGCTCATTACCATTTTGCACCTCAAGAGCATCGTACACGCGCGGTACGGCATCCTGAGGGAATTCGACGTCAACTACGGCGCCGATTACCTGGACAATCTTTCCAGTAGCCATCTTAAATCCTCTACGAAATAACCTGTTTAAACCGCGGCGGCCCCCGAGACGATCTCGGTGAGTTCCTGAGTAATGCTGGCCTGACGAGCTTTGTTGTATACCAACTGCAGCTCTTTAATCAGGCTGCCGCCATTGTCGGTCGCGGCTTTCATCGCCACCATACGGGCGGCCTGCTCGCTGGCCAGGTTTTCAACCACGCCCTGATAAACCTGAGATTCGACATAACGACGCAGCAGGGTATCCAGCAACGCCTTCGGATCGGGTTCGTACAGGTAATCCCAGGATTTATGTTTCAGATCATCATCATCTGACGCCGGTAACGGCAGCAGCTGGCTGATGGTCGGAACCTGAGACATGGTGTTAATAAATTTGTTGCTGACAATGTAAAGCTTGTCCAGACGGCCTTCGTCGTAGGCCTGCAACATCACTTTTACCGGACCGATCAGTTCGGACAGGGAAGGGTTATCCCCCATGCCGGTGACCTGGGCAACAACATTGCCGCCCACGGAGTTGAAGAACGACACGCCTTTTGAGCCGATCATTGCGAGGTCGCATTGAACGCCTTTGTCGGTCCAGGTCTTCATTTCCGCCAGCAGTTTTTTGAACAAGTTAATGTTCAAACCACCGCACAAACCACGGTCGGTCGACACCACCAGGTAGCCCACGCGTTTAACGTCGCGGTCTTCCAGGTATGGGTGCTTATATTCCAGATTACCGTGTGCAAGGTGACCAATCACTTTGCGCATGGTTTCTGCATAAGGACGGCTGGCCGCCATGCGATCCTGCGATTTACGCATTTTGGAAGCGGCGACCATCTCCATCGCTTTAGTGATCTTTTGCGTGTTCTGGACGCTTGCGATCTTACTACGTATCTCTTTTGCGCCGGCCATGAGCTTCTCCTCAATGCCTTGCGGCCTGCCCTAAGGCAAGCCGCCAGACGTTACCAGGATTGGGTTGCTTTGAAGGAATCGAGGATGCCTTTCAGCTTGCCTTCGATTTCGTCGTTGTAGCCACCGGTCTGGTTGATCTCTTGCATCAACGGAGCGTGATCACGGTCGACGTAAGCCAGCAGAGCGGCTTCGAAGCTGCCGATTTTCGACAGTTCAACATCCGCCAGGTAACCACGTTCTGCTGCGAACAGAACCAGAGACTGCTGCGCAACGGACATCGGCGCATACTGTTTCTGTTTCAGCAGTTCGGTCACTTTCTGACCGTGGTCAAGCTGCTTACGCGTTGCATCGTCAAGGTCGGATGCAAACTGAGAGAACGCTGCCAGTTCACGATACTGTGCCAGAGCGGTACGGATACCACCGGACAGTTTTTTCATGATCTTGGTCTGTGCTGCACCACCAACACGGGATACGGAGATACCCGGGTTAACCGCAGGACGAATACCGGCGTTGAACAGGTTGGTTTCCAGGAAGATCTGACCATCGGTAATGGAGATTACGTTGGTCGGAACGAACGCAGAAACGTCACCTGCCTGAGTTTCGATAATCGGCAGCGCGGTCAGAGAACCGGTTTTCCCTTTCACTTCACCTTTGGTGAAGGCTTCAACGTATTCGGCGTTAACACGCGCAGCACGCTCCAGCAGACGAGAGTGGAGGTAGAATACGTCGCCCGGGAATGCTTCACGTCCAGGCGGACGACGGAGCAGCAGGGAGATCTGACGGTAAGCAACAGCCTGTTTAGACAGGTCATCGTAAATGATCAGCGCATCTTCACCGCGGTCACGGAAGTATTCGCCCATTGCGCAACCAGCATATGGTGCCAGGTATTGCAGTGCAGCGGATTCAGACGCGGTTGCTACCACAACGATAGTGTTAGCCAGAGCGCCGTGCTCTTCCAGTTTACGTACCACGTTAGAAATGGTGGACGCTTTCTGGCCGATAGCGACATAGATACATTTGATACCGGAATCGCGCTGGTTGATGATGGCATCGATAGCCAGTGCGGTTTTACCGGTCTGACGGTCACCGATGATCAATTCACGCTGACCACGACCGATTGGGATCATGGAGTCAACGGCTTTATAACCGGTCTGTACCGGCTGATCTACGGACTGACGTTCGATAACGCCCGGAGCGATTGCTTCTACAGCAGAGAAGCCGTCGTGATCCAGCGGACCTTTACCGTCGATTGGCGCACCCAGAGTGTTAACCACACGGCCCAGCAGGCCACGGCCAACCGGAACTTCCAGGATACGACCTGTACACTTAACTTTCATGCCTTCGGCAAGGTCAGCGTACGGACCCATAACTACCGCACCTACAGAGTCGCGCTCGAGGTTCAGTGCGATAGCGTAACGGTTACCCGGCAGGGAGATCATTTCACCCTGCATACAATCGGCCAGGCCGTGGATGCGGATAACACCGTCACTTACAGAAACAATAGTACCTTCGTTGTGAGCTTCACTCACAACATTGAACTGAGCAATGCGCTGCTTGATCAGTTCGCTGATTTCGGTGGAATTCAGTTGCATGCTCCAGTCCCCTTAAGACTGCAAGACGTCTGCAAGGCGCTCAAGACGACCGCGTACGCTGCCATCAATGACCATATCACCCGCTCGGATGATAACGCCTGCCATTACAGACTTATCGATTTTGCAATTCAGCTTAACTTTGCGTGACAGACGTTTTTCCATCGCAGCAGAAATTTTCGCGAGCTGTTGTTCACTCAATGCAGCAGCGGAAATGACGTCTACCTCAGCGGTAGCCTCACTCACGGCACGCAGGTGAATAAACTGCTCCAGAACATCCGGGAGCGCTTTAAGACGACCATTTTCAGCCATAACCCGAATCAGGTTCTGACCGTTTTCGTCCAGTTGCTCACCACAAACTGCGATAAACGACTCGGCGAGCGTTTCTGGCGCAAGCGCGCCAGAGAGAAGCTCTGCCATCTGTTCGTTTTTGGTTACCTCGGCGGCAAACGCCAGCATGTCCTGCCAGCGTTCTACACTTTGGTGTTCGACGGCAAAGTCAAAAGCTGCTTTGGCGTAGGGGCGAGCTACCGTAATAAATTCAGACATCAGCCCCTCCCTCCTTACAGTTCAGCGACAAGTTTATCCACGATGTCGCTGTTAGCAGCTTCATCCACGGAACGTTCGATGATCTTCTCGGCGCCAGCAACAGCCAGGATAGCAACTTGCTTACGCAGCTCTTCACGGGCACGTTTACGCTCGGCTTCAATTTCCGCCTGCGCCTGGGCCACGATTTTAGTACGTTCCTGCTCTGCTTCAGCTTTAGCTTCGTCCAGAATCTGCGAGCGGCGTTTGTTCGCCTGCTCGATGATTACCTGGGCTTCCGCTTTCGCTTTTTTCAGCTGGTCGGTCGCGCTGGCCTTTGCAAGGTCAAGGTCCTTATGTGCTCGTTCTGCGGAAGCAAGGCCGTCAGCAATTTCTTTTTGACGTTTTTCGATGGCTGCCATTAATGGCGGCCATACGTACTTCATGCAGAACAGAACGAACAGGACAAACGCGATGGCCTGGCCGAGGATTGTTGCGTTAAGATTCACAGCACAATGCCTCTATTTAGTTAACGTTCTGATATTGCTCTTTAAATAAAAGCAACGCTTACTACGCGACAGCGAACATCACGTACAGACCCAGACCTACAGCGATCATCGGGATAGCATCCACCAGACCCATAACGATAAAGAACTGAGTACGCAGCAGAGGAATCAGATCAGGTTGACGCGCTGCGCCTTCCAGGAATTTACCCCCGAGGATGCCGATACCGATCGCAGCACCGATTGCCGCCAGACCCATCATCACAGCGGCAGCCATGTACAGCAGATCCATATTCAGGTTTTCCATGACAGTCTCCAGTTTGTTTCAGTTAAAACGTAGTAGTGTTGGTAAATTAATGTTCTTCAGACGCCATCGACAGATAGACGATCGTCAGAACCATGAAGATGAAGGCTTGCAGCGTAATGATCAGGATGTGGAAAATGGCCCACGGCACATTCAGGATCCACTGTGACCACCACGGCAACAGACCAGCAATCAGAATGAAAATCAGCTCACCAGCGTACATGTTACCGAACAGTCGCAAACCGAGTGAAACTGGTTTGGACAGCAGGCTTACCCCTTCAAGGATTAAGTTGACAGGGATGAACGCCCAGTGATTGAACGGCTGCAGCGTCAACTCTTTCGTGAAGCCGCCGATGCCTTTCATTTTGATGCTGTAGAACAGAATCAGGATAAATACGCCCAGTGCCATAGACAGCGTTACGTTCACGTCCGCAGACGGAACCACACGCAGTGCCGGCAGACCCAGTACATGTTCAGCAATGTACGGCAGCAGATCGATAGGCAGTAAATCCATCAGGTTCATCAGGAACACCCAGACGAAAATCGTCAGGGCTAGCGGAGCAATCAGCTTGCTTTTGCCATGGTACATGTCTTTCACGCTACCATTAACAAAGCCGATTATCAGCTCAATCGCGGTCTGAAACTTACCTGGCACGCCGCTGGTGGCCTTTTTGGCTACGCTACGGAATAAAACCAGGAACAACAGACCCAGCACCACCGAGAAGAACATGGAGTCAATATTAATTGTCCAGAAGGTGGCTGGGGGGTTATGCGGATCCACCAGCGAGAATGTACGCAGGTCCAGCTGAAGGTTATTCAGGTGGTGTCCTATGTAATCCTGCGGCGTCATATTTTCTGAAGCCATGATGCCTTTTACCCTTTGTTGTTAATTACAGCCGGCGCCAGTATCTGAACCACCAGCACCAAAACCCACGTAACGATCAGCGGCAAGAATACCGCCTTTAAAACCGCCAACGCCACCACCAGTAACACCAACATCGCCAGAACTTTGAAAGCTTCGCCGAAAGCGAACGTCCAGGCCACCCGGCCTTTCGCTGGTGTATGCGCCTGGTGACGCCAGGCAAATATCATAAAAAAAACGTTAGGCAGAAAGACTGCCAGGCCTCCACTTAACGCAGAGATGCCCCAGAAGGGGTCTTTGAGGCTGAACAGCAATCCACTTGCTATCGCCGCCAGTAACTGAACGAGCAGAAGCTTCCGAGCAACGTTTCGACTCAAGAGCGACACAGACATCACGTTTTTCACTCCTGCTCCCTTCGAGGTATGCCGCGTGTCGTATAAAACTTTCTTTAAGGCTTAGAGTCAAGCATCAAAAAGCGGTCAAATTATACGGTGCGCCCCCGTGATTTCAAACAATAAGTAGCCAAAAGGTGAATAAATGTTTAAATATTTTTCCAGTGCATACAATTGCGACTTTTCTGCTAACCGTGGTGGATCATGAAAAACTGTAAATAACGCGTAAACACTAGTGGTAAAGCGTGCTTCAGATCACATATCGAGTATGTTCACTCGTAGCATATTTATTTACTTGGCAAATGATGCCATTGCAAGCTTCTGATATTTCAGTCTAAAAACAGATACTGTTTTCATAAATGACATTTACACAACAAAAACCAGCCATTGACATTCTTAATAAAATTTTAACAGCAAATTATGGTTATTAGCGCCGATTTTTAGCAGCCTGATATTTTCGCTAATGACTTATTTTCTGCTTACCAAAAAAAGCCACGTTAGCTTGTTGATGCAAAAAAGTGAACGTGGCGTTAAATGTAACCAGTTATATCAGTAGAAAACCTGGTTGTTGTTAACAGTCTAACCGGTCAATTTTTTATTATTTTTTTGATAAAAATTAAATTTTATTTGCTTTAATCACCACCAGATGACGTTCGCCATCCAGGGCTGGAACCTGAAGTTTAACCACTGATTCGACCTGATATTCTTCGGGCAACAAAGCGATTTCATCTTCTGGCATTTGGCCTTTCAGCGCATAGAAACGGCCCTGCTCACCAGGAAGGTGGTGGCACCAGCTCACCATATCGTTCAGAGAGGCAAAAGCACGACTAATTACGCCATCAAATGGCGGCTCTGACGGAAACTCTTCTACCCTGCTCTGTACCGGTTCAATGTTTTCCAGTTTCAGTTCATGTTGCACCTGACGGAGGAAACGCACACGTTTACCGAGGCTATCCAGCAGCGTGAAATGGGCTTCAGGACGCACGATGGAAAGCGGTATGCCAGGCAGTCCCGGTCCGGTTCCCACATCGATAAAACGCTCACCTTGCAGATATGGTGCAACGACAATGCTGTCGAGAATATGGCGTACCAGCATCTCGTTAGGATCGCGGACCGAAGTCAGGTTGTATGCCTTATTCCATTTATGCAGCATATTTACGTAGGCAATAAGCTGATTTTTCTGGTGATCGGTAAGCGAAATTCCTGCGTCTTTCAGCAGTGAAGAGAGTTTGTTGAGCACGGTGATTACCTGTTCTTGATGCGTTGCCCGGTAAGCGGGTGCTTACCAGGCATTTTTAATGCGTTATGCGCTACGACGCAGCATACCCTGTTTTTTCAGCCACACCAGTAGAATGGAGATGGCCGCAGGTGTGACGCCAGAAATACGCGAAGCCTGACCAATAGAGGCCGGTTTGTGATCGTTGAGTTTGGCGATCACTTCGTTGGACAGACCAGATACCTGGCAGTAATCCAGCGTCGCAGGCAGCAGCGTCTTCTCGTTACGCTGTTGCTTTTCGATCTCATCTTGCTGGCGCGCAATATAACCTTCGTATTTAACCTGAATCTCAACCTGTTCCGCCGCCTGTTCGTCTGTCAACGCAGGGGAAAACGGCGTCAGCATGGTTAATTTTTCATACGTCATTTCCGGACGACGCAGCAGATCTTCACCACTGGCCTCACGGGAAAGCGGCGCAGTCAGGTGAGCATTCACTTCGGCTGCAGCTTCCGCCGACGGGGTTACCCAGGTCGATTTCAGACGCTGACGCTCACGCTCGATGTTCTCAAGCTTTTCGTTAAAGCGCGCCCAGCGCTCGTCATCCACCAGACCCAGTTCACGACCGATTTCAGTCAAACGCAGATCCGCGTTATCTTCGCGCAGCATCAGACGATATTCTGCGCGCGAGGTAAACATACGATACGGTTCTTTGGTTCCTAAAGTGCACAGATCATCGACCAGTACGCCGAGATACGCCTGAGAACGAGCCGGAGCCCAACCTTCTTTGTCAGCAGACAGGCGAGCGGCGTTAAGACCGGCCAGCAAACCTTGCGCAGCGGCTTCTTCGTAACCAGTAGTGCCGTTAATCTGCCCGGCAAAGAACAGCCCCTGGATAAACTTGCTCTCCAGCGTTGGTTTCAGGTCACGCGGATCGAAGAAGTCATATTCGATGGCATAACCAGGACGCACGATCTTCGCATTTTCCATCCCCTGCATGGAGCGGACGATTTGCATCTGCACATCGAACGGCAGGCTGGTGGAGATACCGTTCGGATAAATTTCGTTAGACGTCAGCCCTTCCGGTTCAAGGAAGATCTGATGCTGATTTCTGTCGGCGAAGCGCATGACTTTGTCTTCGATCGACGGGCAGTAGCGTGGGCCAACACCTTCGATCACCCCTGCGTACATTGGACTGCGATCAAGGTTACTACGGATCACGTCATGGGTTTTCTCGTTGGTATGGGTGATATAACACGGTACCTGCTGGGGATGCTGGGCCGCATTGCCCATGAACGAGAACACCGGCATTGGGTTATCGCCATGCTGTTGCGCCAGCACGCTGAAGTCGATAGTGCGCGCATCGATACGCGGCGGCGTCCCGGTTTTCAGGCGACCAACACGCAGCGGAAGCTCACGCAAACGGCGTGAGAGCGGAATGGACGGCGGATCGCCAGCACGGCCACCGCTGTAATTATCCAGACCGATATGAATTTTACCGTCAAGGAAAGTTCCGACAGTGAGCACGACAGCTTTAGCACGGAACTTAAGACCCATCTGGGTGACAGCGCCGACTACGCGATCGTTTTCGACAATAAGATCCTCAACCGCCTGCTGGAAGATCATCAGATTTGGTTGATTCTCCAGCGCAGTACGTACTGCCTGACGATAGAGCACGCGATCCGCCTGAGCTCGGGTGGCGCGAACCGCCGGCCCTTTGCTGGCGTTTAGTATCCTAAACTGGATACCAGCCTGATCGATCGCTTTCGCCATCAGACCGCCGAGTGCATCCACTTCTTTTACCAGATGTCCCTTCCCAATACCGCCGATCGCCGGGTTGCAGCTCATCTGCCCCAGAGTGTCGATATTGTGTGTCAAAAGCAGAGTCTGTTGACCCATACGCGCCGCAGCCATCGCGGCCTCGGTGCCTGCATGACCCCCGCCAATGATGATGACGTCAAAAGGATCCGGATAAAACATGGTGATTGCCTCGCATAACGCGGTATGAAAATGGATTGAAGCCCGGGCCGTGGATTCTACTCAACTTTGTCGGCTTGAGAAAGCCCCGGGATCCTGGGTATTAAAAAGAAGATCTATTTATTTAGAGATCTGTTCTATTGTGATCTCTTATTAGGATCGCCCTGTCCTGTGGATAACAAGGATCCGGCTTTTAAGATCAACAACCTGGAAAGGATCATTAACTGTGAATGATCGGTGATCCTGGGCAGTATAAGCTGGGATCAGAATGAGGGGTTATACACAACTCAAAAACTAAACAACAGTTGTTCTTTGGATAACTACCGGTTGATCCAAGCTTCCTACCAGAGTTATCCACAGTAGATCGCACGATCTGTATACTTATTTGAGTAAATTAATCCACGATCCCAGCCATTCTTCTGCCGGATCTTCCGGAATGTCATGATCAAGGATGTTGATCTTCAGTGTTTCGCCAATCTGTTTTGCACCGGAATTTTTGAGTTCAGCCTCGAGTTTATCGATAGCCCCACAAAAAGTGTCGTATTCACGACTGCCAATACCGATTGTGCCAAAGCGTACCGCAGAAAGATCGGGCTTTTGTTTCTGCAATGCTTCATAGAAAGGAGAAAGGTTGTCTGGAATGTCTCCGGCACCGTGGGTTGAGCTGATAACCAGCCAGATCCCAGAGGCAGATAAATCTTCTAACAGCGGACCGTGCAGCGTTTCGGTGGTAAAACCTGCCTCTTCCAGCTTTTCAGCCAGGTGTTCTGCTACATATTCGGCACCGCCGAGAGTGCTGCCGCTGATAAGAGTGATATCTGCCATAAACCGCCACCTTTATTAAGAGTGGCGTATTGTACGCTGTGAACGCGCTGGGATCTACCTGTGGAAAAGTATGGGATTAAAAAAGCTGATCATGGCTTGATGGTACGAATGATCGGGTTCTGCAGAACGATCAATGTCTCAGTGGACTGAATTTCATCAATTGTTTGGATCTTGTTGATAAGTACATGCTGGAGAGCGTCGATCGAGCGGCACATTACTTTTATAAAGATGCTGTAGTGGCCGGTTGTGTAATAGGCTTCGGTGACTTCGTCGAGACTTTCCAGCTTTGCCAGCGCGGAAGGATAGTCTTTTGCGCTCTTCAGGATAATGCCGATAAAACAGCCTACGTCATAACCGAGCTGTTTCGGGCTGACGTCGATACGGGCGCCGGTAATGATCCCCGCCTGCTTCATTTTCTCTACACGAACGTGAATTGTTCCCGGACTGACGCCAAATTGTTTCGCCAGTTCAGCGTAAGCAGTGCGTGCATTACCCATTAACGCTTCCAGGATGCCGCGGTCCAGATTGTCGATCAGATAATTTTCCATAGGATTTTCTTATGTGTATTGATTATTCACTCTATTTTAGCTTTCTTTTTTAATGAATCAAAAGTGAGTGAGGCTTTTTATTGAATGAATATTGCATGCGTGCTGGTTTTTGTTGCTTAATCATAATCAACAGGACGCAGGAGTATAAAAAATGAAAACCGCTTACATTGCCAAACAACGTCAAATTAGCTTCGTGAAATCTCACTTTTCTCGTCAACTGGAAGAACGCTTAGGGCTGATTGAAGTCCAGGCGCCTATTCTTAGCCGTGTGGGGGATGGCACGCAGGATAACTTGTCGGGCTGTGAAAAAGCGGTACAGGTAAAAGTGAAAGCTCTGCCTGATGCCCAGTTCGAAGTGGTTCATTCACTGGCGAAGTGGAAACGTCAGACATTAGGGCAACACGACTTCAGCGTGGGCGAAGGGCTGTACACGCACATGAAAGCCCTTCGCCCCGATGAAGACCGTCTTTCCCCGCTTCACTCGGTCTATGTTGACCAGTGGGACTGGGAACGCGTAATGGGCGACGGTGAGCGTCAATTCTCCACTCTGAAAAGCACAGTAGAGGCGATCTGGGCGGGAATTAAAGCAACCGAAGCAGCTGTTAGCGAAGAGTTTGGTCTGGCACCGTTCCTGCCGGATCAGATCCACTTCGTACACAGCCAGGAATTACTGTCTCGTTATCCGGATCTCGACGCCAAAGGGCGTGAGCGGGCGATTGCGAAAGATCTTGGCGCGGTATTCCTCGTCGGGATTGGCGGCAAGTTGAGCGATGGTCATCGTCACGACGTGCGCGCACCGGATTATGATGACTGGAGCACTCCGTCAGAGCTGGGTCATGCAGGGCTGAACGGCGATATTCTGGTGTGGAACCCGGTGCTGGAAGATGCGTTTGAACTTTCTTCCATGGGGATCCGTGTGGATGCCGACACGCTGAAGCATCAACTGGCGCTGACCGGGGATGAAGATCGTCTGCAGCTGGAGTGGCATCAGGCGCTGCTGCGTGGTGAAATGCCGCAGACCATCGGCGGCGGTATCGGCCAGTCTCGTTTGACCATGCTGCTGCTGCAACTGCCACATATCGGCCAGGTTCAGTGCGGTGTATGGCCAGCAGCTGTTCGCGAGAGCGTCCCTTCCCTGCTGTAATTGTCTATCGCCGCCAGCGTCTGAGCAGGCGGCTTCGCATCCCGGTATCAAAGCGCCAGATATGATCGAAAATGCGCATGATGCCGGGTTTGCCGTGTGCCGACATCGCCACGGCATGAAAGCGATGCTGATGTACCCGCTGCAACTCTTTCACTTTACTTGTCACGTCGTCAGGCAACCGCTGGGCGATAAAATCAGAAATCACCACCGCATCGGCGTCAAACCATTCCCGACTTTGCAAGCGTTCCATAATGGCGCGAAAACAACTGGCAAGATCGGTGCCGCCACGAAACTGCTGACTTAAAAAGCGGATCGCTTGTTCAATACCTTGCGGGCCTGAAAGCTCGTAACGGACGATCTCGGTGGAAAATAACATAATATAGCAGCGTCGATTTTCAGCGAGGGCTATGCGCATTAATGCCAGGCAGAACGCTTTCGCACACTGTTCATTAAAACCGCCCATTGATCCGGAAGTATCCACGCAGACAATAAACGGCCCGCGCGGCTGTTCGTCGTAATCTTTATGCACCACCGGACGCTCGATCACTTTTTCACGCCACGCTTCACCGTGCAGACGATAGGTGAGCAACTGTTTTTCCACCAGCCGACGATAAAATTCATATTCCAGTTCAGTGATGCCCAGCGTCGCCAGTTCCGGCGGCAGAAGGCGTAAAATATCATCGCTTTGTTGCAGGCCATCAACCTGCTCAGGAACGGTTGCCGGTTCGCGCACCATGGTGCGGAAGGTTTCCATCTGTGCATCGTTGCGGGGTATTGATTTGGCCTCCCGCGAACGTCCCAGCTGTTCCGCCAGGCGTTTCAGTTCTGGCTGTTCGTTAAGAAATTCACCGTATTTTACAATCAACTGATAGTCGCCGCGTTTAAGCTGACCGGCGCTCATATCCCACAGACGACCGGCTGCGGTGTTGTTTTCTGCCAGAATCGGTTCTAGTTGCCCACTTAGCGTCATGCGTTCCTGAACTTCGCTCAACAGTTGTTCGCGTTCTTCTTCTAATAACTGTTGATTTAACGTCGTTGCTTGCACGATCAGACTTAAGCGCCAACGCTGGAGAAAAAGCGTGTGCAATGACGGAGTGATAGTGCTGTTAGCATCAACCAGCTGTCGGGCTTGTTCGCCCCACGGAGAATTTAGACGATGCAGTAAGTCCAGAATCTGCGGTAGCTGCACAATAAACTGCGGCGTGGAGAGAAGCTGGCTTTGCTGGTAGCACATGACCTCTTCAGTGAGTTCTGGCGGGACACGCGCATCTTTCAGACGGCTACGCAGCACCTCACGCCAGCGGGGAATATCATCCGTGATTGCAGTCTTGAGGCGCGGGAATTTTTCAAAGAAGATCGCCAGTTGCGGTGATGCCAACAGCGCGATGATCATTTCTTCGATCAACCCCTCTTCGCTGACGGCCAGCATTACATTAAGCGTATCCAGAGTTAGCATTGTTGCGCCTGGCGAATCTGGGCGCCGACATCCTGTAGGCTGGCTTCAATACGACCTAACCAGTCGCCAGGGATAAACAGACATTTTTGCTGTTCGCTAAATAAAACGTGTTGCTTACGCCAGTCGCTTTCAAGCTCTTCCAGTTGTTGTTTTATTTCGCCAGGCAGACCTTCCGTCGATGTGCCGGGCAGCGCCAGAGTTGCCCCCTGCAAACTCACATCGCGTACAACAAGATGTTGGGCGCTATCAACTTCTAAATTCAGCTTCTGGGCAAAACCGATACCGTTCAGTTTGCCGCGAATTTCACCGCCTTTGTTCAACCACTGTTCCAGTGCACTGCGCTCAAAGGAAATATGAACCACTTCTATGTCATGCAGTTTTAATGGTTTTTGCAGCAGCAACGTCAGCGTGGACGCGGTAACGTCGGCTGGAAGTTGGTATTGCGGACGACGGGTGAACATGCCGCCCTGACGAATCACCGTGAAGGCCGTTTTATCGCTTTGCTGTTGCTGGAGTTGCAGGCGAAGCTGCACAATCGCGCTCAGGCGCGTCAACATACTTTGCTGTTGCCAGGCGTGACCGGTCATCAATACGTCTATCTGTTGTTGAATCAAATTCAGGCTTTGTGCGTCATACCACAGGCAATCTTTCAGCAAGATAAGATCAACCGGGGCTACTGACTCACGACCACTAAAAAAGGCGCAGGCTTGTAATAAACGGATCGCTTTTTTCCAGCGACGATCGGAGACGTAAGGCGCATCCGGTAGTTTATCCAGTTGCTGGCGAAGCGTAAAAATCAGCTCAAATACATGATCGGGTAGCGTAATTTCACCAATCTCTTTCTGCCAGCGTTCATATTCTTCATCTGTGACCTGCAAGGCGGCAGGAACCGGATTGTTATTTTCATCTTGTTGATTGGTCAGCATGGAGCGGAAATTCGCTTTATCCTGCACTTTATCTAACCACAGACGAATCAGCATTCGGTCATATAATGCTTCCAGGCTGCTGTCTGCTTCTGGCAATTCGTTGGAGGCCGCCACCAGCAAGCGCATCGGGATTTTTTCGACATGGGCGCCGTTACGGAATTGACGTTCGTTAATGGCGGTTAGCAAGGTATTAAGAATCGCAGGGCCAGCTTTCCAGATTTCATCCAGAAAGACGATTTCTGCTTCCGGCAGGTAACCGCTGGTTAAGCGTTCATAGCGTCCCTCATCTTTTAACGCCTGAATGGAAAGGGGGCCAAAAACTTCTTCCGGGGTGGAGAAGCGGGTCATCAGATATTCAAAATCGCGCGCATTCTGAAAGGCGAATTTTAAGCGTCGGGCAATCAAACTTTTAGCAATACCTGGTGGGCCAAGCAGGAACACGCTTTCACCACTTAATGCCGCTAACAAACAAAGGCGGATGGCGTGACTACGCTCATAAAGCCCCTTTTCCAGCGAACTGCTTAGACGGGAAATTCTTTCCGCTAATAAGTGAGGGTGAGCCATAATGAAGTGGCATCCTTTCGTCAAAAGTTCTGCGTAAACTGCGAGTATAGACGTTTCTTGCTGGTGGCAAAAATAGTCTCAAAGGACGGCTATTTTTCTTTGAGCCAGGTTAATGTGGCCGCATTTAGGAGTACGATTTTGCCGTTAATCGTGCATACTGAACGCTTTTTTGTGGGCCAAGGGACTACGCACACATTTCATATTTCAACGAAAGACTAGTCTATGAGCACTGATAATAAGCAATCGTTGCCCGCGATTACCCTCGCGGCGATTGGAGTTGTCTACGGCGATATTGGTACCAGCCCGTTATATACGCTTCGTGAATGTTTGTCTGGCCAGTTTGGTTTTGGCGTTGAACGCGATGCCGTGTTTGGCTTTCTATCGCTGATTTTCTGGCTGTTAATCTTTGTGGTTTCCATCAAATATCTTACCTTCGTGATGCGCGCGGATAACGCCGGAGAAGGGGGGATTCTGACGTTGATGTCGCTTGCCGGGCGTAATACGTCGGCTCGAACGACCTCAATGTTAGTGATTATGGGGCTGATCGGCGGCAGCTTTTTCTATGGCGAAGTCGTCATAACACCCGCCATTTCGGTGATGTCTGCCATCGAAGGTTTGGAAATCGTCGCCCCGCAACTGGATACCTGGATAGTTCCCCTCTCAATAATTGTTCTCACGTTACTGTTTATGATTCAAAAACATGGCACTGCTATGGTTGGTAAGCTGTTTGCGCCAATCATGCTGACCTGGTTTTTGATTCTGGCAGGGCTGGGGTTACGTAGCATTATTGCTAACCCGGAAGTGCTGCATGCGCTGAATCCGATGTGGGCGGTGCATTTCTTCCTTGAATATAAAACCGTTTCCTTTATTGCATTAGGGGCGGTGGTGCTGTCGATTACCGGTGTCGAGGCGCTGTATGCCGATATGGGGCATTTTGGTAAGTTCCCGATTCGTCTGGCGTGGTTCACTGTCGTATTGCCGTCTTTGACCCTTAACTACTTTGGTCAGGGAGCATTGCTGCTAAAGAATCCGGAAGCGATTAAGAACCCGTTTTTCCTGTTGGCTCCGGACTGGGCGCTGATCCCGCTGCTGATAATCGCCGCACTGGCGACGGTAATAGCTTCGCAGGCGGTTATATCTGGCGTCTTCTCGTTGACGCGTCAGGCTGTACGTCTGGGATATCTGTCGCCGATGCGCATCATTCACACTTCTGAAATGGAGTCAGGGCAAATCTACATTCCGTTTGTGAACTGGATGCTCTATGTCGCAGTAGTGATTGTGATTGTTAGCTTTGAGCACTCCAGTAACCTGGCGGCGGCGTACGGGATTGCGGTGACCGGAACAATGGTACTGACGTCTATTCTTTCGACGACAGTGGCGCGTCAGAACTGGCACTGGAACAAGTATTTTGTTGCGCTGATCCTGATTGCTTTCCTTTGTGTCGATATTCCGCTATTCACCGCTAACCTCGATAAACTGCTTTCCGGCGGCTGGTTGCCATTGAGCCTCGGTACGGTGATGTTTATCGTGATGACCACCTGGAAGAGCGAGCGTTTCCGCCTGCTGCGGCGGATGCACGAACATGGTAATTCTCTGGAAGCGATGATTGCTTCGCTGGAGAAATCACCGCCTGTTCGCGTTCCCGGAACAGCGGTGTATATGTCGCGTGCAATCAATGTCATTCCCTTTGCGCTGATGCATAACTTGAAACATAACAAGGTATTGCATGAGCGGGTGATTCTGTTAACTCTGCGTACCGAAGACGCGCCATATGTCCATAATGTCCGTCGGGTACAGATTGAACAACTGTCGCCCACTTTCTGGCGCGTGGTGGCAAGCTACGGCTGGCGGGAAACACCAAACGTGGAAGAAGTCTTCCACCGCTGTGGCCTGGAAGGGTTAAGTTGCCGGATGATGGAAACCTCATTCTTTATGTCCCATGAGTCGCTGATCCTCGGCAAACGCCCGTGGTACTTACGTTTGCGTGGCAAACTGTACTTGCTGTTGCAGCGTAATGCACTGCGCGCACCGGATCAGTTTGAAATCCCACCAAACCGGGTTATCGAGCTGGGTACTCAGGTCGAAATCTAACGCCAGACGCCTCCTTTCTCCATAAAGGAGGCGTTTTTGTTTTTCATGCTTAATCACGATGTAAAACGTTTCGATGTTGATCACATTTCAGTAACGTTGCGATGGTTTTCTCTGTTCAGTCAGGATTAAACTGCTGGTCAGCGAAACGTTTCGCTGATGGAGAAAAAAATGAAAAAAGGCGCCGTTCTTAATTCTGATATTTCATCGGTGATCTCCCGTCTGGGGCATACCGATACGCTGGTGGTGTGTGATGCTGGTTTACCCATCCCTAAAACGACAACGCGTATCGATATGGCATTAACCCAGGGTGTACCTTCTTTTATGCAGGTGCTGGAAGTTGTTACGAGTGAAATGCAGGTTGAGGCAGCCATTATTGCGGAAGAGATCAAACAACATAATCCGCAACTCCACGAAACGTTGCTCACTCACCTTGAGCAGCTGCAACAACACCAGGGAAACACCATTGAAATTCGTTACACCACGCATGAAAAATTCAAACAACTAACTGCCGAAAGTCAGGCGGTAATTCGCAGCGGAGAATGTTCTCCGTATGCGAATATCATTCTCTGTGCTGGCGTGACGTTCTGAGGCCGTCATGGAAGCATTACTACAGCTTAAAGGTATTGATAAAGCCTTCCCGGGCGTAAAAGCCCTCTCGGGCGCCGCGTTAAATGTCTATCCGGGCCGCGTGATGGCGCTGGTAGGCGAAAACGGCGCGGGTAAATCCACCATGATGAAAGTGCTTACCGGTATCTATACTCGCGATGCCGGTACGCTTTTATGGTTGGGTAAAGAAACGACGTTTACCGGGCCGAAATCTTCCCAGGAAGCCGGAATTGGTATTATCCATCAGGAACTGAACCTGATCCCGCAGTTGACCATTGCGGAAAACATTTTCCTCGGTCGTGAGTTTGTGAATCGCTTTGGCAAAATTGACTGGAAAACCATGTATGCCGAAGCGGATAAATTGCTGGCAAAACTTAACCTGCGTTTTAAAAGCGACAAGCTGGTGGGTGATCTTTCGATCGGTGACCAGCAAATGGTTGAAATCGCGAAGGTATTAAGCTTTGAGTCGAAAGTCATCATTATGGATGAACCGACAGATGCGCTGACTGATACCGAAACCGAATCCCTGTTCCGGGTCATTCGCGAGCTGAAATCGCAAGGGCGCGGCATTGTCTATATTTCCCACCGCATGAAAGAAATCTTCGAGATTTGCGATGACGTTACCGTTTTTCGTGACGGGCAATTTATTGCCGAGCGTGAAGTGGCATCACTGACCGAAGATTCGCTGATTGAGATGATGGTGGGCCGCAAACTGGAAGAGCAGTATCCACACCTGGACAAAGTGCCGGGAGATATCCGCCTGAAAGTCGATAATCTCTGCGGACCTGGTGTTAACAATGTCTCTTTTACCCTACGCAATGGCGAAATCCTTGGCGTCTCTGGTTTGATGGGCGCGGGGCGTACCGAATTGATGAAAGTGCTCTACGGCGCCCTCCCGCGCACCAGCGGCTATGTCACGCTGGATGGGCATGAAGTTATTACCCGTTCACCGCAGGATGGCCTGGCGAACGGCATTGTGTATATCTCTGAAGACCGTAAACGCGACGGTTTAGTGCTGGGCATGTCAGTAAAAGAAAATATGTCGCTGACTGCGCTGCGCTACTTCAGCCGTACTGGCGGCAGTTTGAAGCATGCCGATGAACAGCAGGCCGTGAGTGATTTTATTCGCCTGTTCAATGTGAAAACGCCGTCAATGGAACAGGCGATTGGCCTGCTCTCCGGTGGCAATCAGCAAAAGGTGGCGATTGCCCGTGGCCTGATGACGCGCCCAAAAGTGCTTATCCTTGATGAACCTACCCGTGGCGTAGATGTCGGCGCGAAAAAAGAGATCTATCAGCTGATTAACCAGTTCAAAGCCGATGGCCTGAGTATCATTCTGGTGTCATCGGAAATGCCAGAAGTATTAGGCATGAGCGATCGCATCATCGTCATGCATGAAGGGCATCTCAGCGGGGAATTTACTCGTGAGCAGGCCACCCAGGAAGTGTTAATGGCTGCCGCTGTGGGCAAGCTTAATCGCGTGAATCAGGAGTAAAAAAATGACAACCCAGACTGTCTCTGGTCGCCGTTATTTCACGAAAGCGTGGCTGATGGAGCAGAAATCGCTTATCGCTCTGCTGGTGCTGATCGCGATTGTCTCGACGTTAAGCCCGAACTTTTTCACCATCAATAACTTATTCAATATTCTCCAGCAAACCTCGGTGAACGCCATAATGGCGGTCGGGATGACGCTGGTGATCCTGACGTCGGGCATCGACCTGTCTGTAGGTTCTCTGTTGGCGCTGACCGGCGCTGTCGCTGCATCTATCGTCGGTATTGAAGTTAACGCACTGGTGGCTGTCGCAGCCGCTCTCGCGTTAGGTGCCGCAATTGGCGCGGTAACCGGGGTGATAGTGGCGAAAGGTCGCGTCCAGGCGTTTATCGCCACGCTGGTTATGATGCTTTTACTGCGTGGTGTGACCATGGTTTACACCAACGGTAGCCCGGTGAATACAGGCTTTACCGAGAACGCCGATCTGTTTGGCTGGTTTGGTATTGGTCGTCCGCTGGGTGTACCTACGCCTGTATGGATCATGGGGATTGTCTTCCTCGCGGCCTGGTACATGCTGCACCACACGCGTTTGGGACGTTACATCTACGCGCTGGGCGGCAATGAAGCGGCAACGCGTCTTTCTGGTATCAACGTCAATAAAATCAAAATCATCGTCTATTCTCTTTGTGGTCTGTTGGCGTCGCTGGCTGGGATTATTGAAGTGGCACGCCTCTCCTCCGCGCAACCGACGGCGGGGACGGGCTATGAACTGGATGCCATTGCGGCAGTGGTTCTGGGTGGTACGAGTCTGGCGGGCGGTAAAGGTCGCATTGTTGGGACGTTGATCGGCGCATTAATTCTTGGCTTCCTAAATAATGGATTGAATTTGTTAGGTGTTTCCTCCTATTACCAGATGATCGTCAAAGCTGTGGTGATTTTGCTGGCGGTGCTGGTAGACAACAAAAAGCAGTAATAACGACTACAGGACATCTTGAATATGAACATGAAAAAACTGGCTACCCTGGTTTCTGCTGTTGCGTTAAGCGCCACCGTTAGTGCGAATGCAATGGCAAAAGACACCATTGCGCTGGTGGTTTCCACGCTCAATAACCCGTTCTTTGTATCGCTGAAAGATGGCGCGCAGAAAGAGGCAGATAAACTCGGCTATAACCTGGTGGTGTTGGATTCCCAGAACAACCCCGCAAAAGAGCTGGCGAACGTGCAGGACTTAACCGTTCGCGGCACCAAAATTCTGCTGATTAACCCGACCGACTCCGACGCGGTGGGTAACGCCGTGAAGATGGCAAACCAGGCGAACATCCCGGTTATCACCCTTGACCGTCAGGCAACGAAAGGCGAAGTGGTGAGCCATATTGCTTCTGACAACGTACTGGGCGGTAAAATCGCAGGTGATTACATCGCGAAGAAAGCAGGTGAAGGTGCGAAAGTTATCGAACTGCAAGGCATTGCCGGTACATCCGCAGCTCGTGAACGTGGCGAAGGTTTCCAGCAGGCTGTTGCTGCTCACAAATTTAACGTCCTTGCCAGCCAGCCCGCAGACTTCGACCGCACCAAAGGTTTGAACGTAATGCAGAACCTGCTGACCGCTCATCCGGATGTACAGGCAGTGTTCGCGCAGAACGATGAAATGGCGCTGGGCGCACTGCGTGCGCTGCAAACTGCAGGTAAATCAGATGTGATGGTCGTCGGATTTGACGGTACACCTGATGGCGAAAAAGCAGTAAATGATGGCAAACTGGCAGCGACTATCGCTCAGTTACCCGATCAGATTGGCGCAAAAGGTGTCGAAACCGCTGATAAAGTTCTGAAAGGCGAAAAAGTTCAGGCGAAATATCCGGTTGATCTGAAACTGGTTGTTAAGCAGTAGTCTTAGTCAGGTTTTATAACCTGATAGTGGCATTAATACGTCATCGACAGATGAACGTGTAATATAAAGAAAAGCAGGGCACGCGCCACCCTAACCCGGTGGCGCATTTTATGGACATCCCGAATATGCAAAACGCAGGCAGCCTCGTTGTTCTTGGCAGCATTAATGCTGACCATATCCTTAATCTTCAATCTTTTCCTACTCCAGGCGAAACCGTAACCGGTAACCACTATCAAGTCGCATTTGGCGGCAAAGGTGCGAATCAGGCTGTGGCAGCAGGGCGTAGCGGCGCGAATATCTCGTTTATAGCCTGTACTGGTGATGACAGCATTGGCGAGAGCGTACGCCAGCAGCTCGCTACTGATAACATTGATATTTCACCTGTAAGCGTGATCAACGGTGAATCAACAGGTGTAGCGCTGATTTTTGTTAATAGTGAAGGCGAGAACGTCATCGGTATTCATTCTGGAGCTAACGCTGCCCTTTCCCCTGTGCTGGTAGAAGCACAACGCGAGCGTATTGCGAATGCCTCAGCATTATTAATGCAGCTGGAATCACCACTCGAAAGTGTGATGGCAGCAGCGAAAATTGCCCATCAAAATAAGACTATCGTTGCTCTTAACCCGGCTCCGGCTCGCGAATTACCCGATGAATTGTTGGCGCTGGTGGACATCATTACGCCAAACGAAACGGAAGCAGAAAAACTTACCGGTATTCGTGTTGAAAATGATGAAGATGCGGCGAAAGCTGCGCAGGTACTGCATGAGAAAGGTATCCGTACCGTCCTGATTACCTTAGGGAGTCGTGGCGTGTGGGCTAGCGTGAATGGCGAAGGTCAGCGTGTTCCTGGTTTTCGTGTTCAGGCTGTCGATACCATTGCTGCCGGAGATACTTTTAACGGCGCGTTAATCACGGCGTTGCTGGAAGAAAAACCGTTGCCAGAGGCGATTCGTTTTGCTCATGCCGCCGCTGCTATTGCCGTAACGCGTAAAGGCGCACAACCGTCAGTACCGTGGCGTGAAGAGATCGACGCGTTTTTAGATAGGCAGAGGTGACGCTTGGCTACAATGAAAGATGTTGCCCGCCTGGCGGGCGTTTCTACCTCAACAGTTTCTCACGTCATCAATAAAGATCGCTTCGTTAGTGAAGCCATTACCGCCAAAGTTGAAGCGGCGATTAAAGAACTCAATTACGCGCCATCGGCCCTGGCGCGTAGCCTCAAGCTTAATCAAACACATACCATTGGCATGTTGATCACCGCCAGTACCAATCCTTTCTATTCTGAACTGGTGCGTGGTGTTGAGCGCAGTTGCTTCGAACGTGGCTATAGTCTTGTCCTTTGTAATACTGAAGGCGATGAGCAGCGAATGAATCGTAATCTGGAAACGCTGATGCAAAAACGCGTCGATGGCTTGCTGTTACTCTGCACCGAAACGCATCAGCCTTCGCGTGAAATCATGCAACGTTATCCTACAGTGCCTACCGTGATGATGGACTGGGCGCCGTTCGATGGTGACAGCGATCTCATTCAGGATAACTCATTGCTGGGGGGCGATTTAGCAACGCAGTATCTGATCGACAAAGGTCATACTCGTATCGCCTGTATTACCGGACCTCTGGATAAAACGCCTGCACGTTTGCGGCTGGAAGGTTATCGGACGGCGATGAAACGTGCTGGCCTCGACATTCCCGATGGCTATGAAGTGACTGGTGATTTTGAATTTAACGGCGGGTTTGACGCCATGCGTCAACTGTTATCACATCCGCTGCGTCCTCAGGCGGTCTTTACCGGAAATGACGCAATGGCAGTGGGTGTTTACCAGGCGTTGTACCAGGCTGGATTGCATGTCCCGCAAGATATTGCGGTGATTGGGTATGACGATATTGAATTGGCAAGCTTTATGACGCCACCGCTCACCACTATCCATCAGCCAAAAGATGAACTGGGGGAGCTGGCGGTTGATGTACTCATCCACCGAATGGCGCAGCCAACCTTACAACAACAACGATTACAACTTACTCCGATACTGATGGCGCGCGGCTCGGCTTAGATTTTTGCTGGCGTTTAATCAAGTTATTACCATCAGTAACCTTCAGGAGCATGAACATCGCTGCTGAAGCAACCGTGATAATCCCCATCGTAATAAACGTATAGTGGAATTGTTCGATAATCGTCGAGCCTTCCATCCCTTCATAAATGCGAAGAACGGCTGCACTAACGGCAACGCCTAGACTGATCGACAACTGTTGCGTAACCGCCAGGACGCTGTTACCACTACTGGCGTTGTTATCTGTCAGATCGGCAAGTGTTATGGTATTCATCGCGGTAAATTGCGTCGACATCGCCATCCCTAAAATAAACAACGGCAAAATTAGCATCCATATCGCCATTGCCTGTGATTGCAATGAGAACTGGGCGATCATCAGACCAATAATCACCGTAATTCCCACTAACGTATGGCGATAGCCCAGACGCCGTAAAATCTGCGTAACCATCGATTTTGCAATAATGGAGCCTAACGCTATCGGTGCCATCATGCAGCCGGCAATAAACGCCTGATAACCAAATCCTACCTGTAACATCAATGGCATAAGAAATGGTACACAGCCGGTCCCCAGACGGGTTGCGATATTACCAACGATACCGATCGAGAAGGTGCGTGTTTTAAATAAATCTAATGAGATTAATGGGTTTTGTGTGCGTCGGGCATGGAGGATATAGACAAGCAGTAACACTATGCTGGTTACTATGACTGTCAAGGCAATCCAGGTTTCAACAATTTTCTCACCAAACAGCTCGATTCCACTTGAGAAGAGCACAAGGCTAAGACCAAACAGTAAGAAACCAGTGATATCAAATTTTCGACGTGCTGTGGTGAAGTTGGGCATATGTTTGCGAGCGTAGAGAAGGCCCGCAATACCAATGGGGATATTGATTAAAAAGATCCAGTGCCATGTTGCCCAGGTGACCAACATGCCCCCAAGAACTGGCCCTAAAATCGGCCCTACCAGACCCGGCATGGCGACAAAATTCAGTACGGGGAGAAGTTCATTGCGTGGGTATGCGCGCAGTAACGCCAGGCGAGCGACCGGCATCATCATTGCGCCGCCTATCCCCTGAATAACACGGAAGACAACCAGTTGTGGCAGCGAGTTTGAGAGTGCGCAGGCCAGAGAGCCCAACGTGAACAAGCTAACGGCAATGGTAAAAATGCGGCGCGTGCCGAAGCGATCGGCCAGCCATCCGCTGACCGGAATAAGCATCGCCACCGTCAGCGTGTAACTGATGATGGCTGATTGCATAGCGAGAGGGGAGCGATTAAGACTATGAGCGATATCGGGTAGGGCGGTATTCAGGATAGTGGCATCAAGTGCCTGCATGAAGAAAGCCATTGCCGCAATCCATGGCAAACCCGCCATACTGAGTTTCTTTTTCTCGCTCATTCAATGTCCCTTTGTCTGGTTATCACTTATCCGGAGTGTGTAGCAGCGCCTTACAAGCTTTAAATGCCGCGTCGCCATCGCTTTGGATAATCGCATCGACGATCGCCTGGTGCAGATCCAGCTTTATCACGGTGTCGCTGGTTATTGACGTGAAGTAAGTGTGATAAACCGAATGGAATAGTGAGGCGAAAGAGGTCAAAAACGGATTGGCGCTCATTTCATAGATGTGCTCATGCCAGGCCATATCGACCTCAACCCAACGTTCTCGGCGAAAATTATCTTTTAATGCGACCATTTCGGCCATTAGCGTGTTGAGACGCGCCTTTTGTTCTGCTGTTCCCACCGTTGCAGCCAGTAAACAGGCTTGCGGCTCCAGACAGATACGCATAACCAGAAAGTGATCAATGACCTGATGAAAGTTCTCTTCTGTCATCCACCAGGTGAGCAATTCCTGATCAAGAAAGTTCCAGTTGGATTGTGGCATGACCCGGGTACCAATTCGTGGACGCGGTAAAACCATCCCTTTTGCCGTTAACGTCTTGACCGCTTCGCGTACCGCAGTACGACTCACACCAAATTGCTCACCCAGTTCAATTTCACCTGGCAAAATGGCGCCAGGTGCGTATTCACCTTTTAAGATTCGTTGTGCCAGCTTCTCAGCCAGAACATATGAAAGGTTTTTCTGTGCAGCTAACTGTTGTGCGCTTAAAGGCATTACTTATCTTCCTTTTTCTTTTTATTCCTCTTTAGTATGCCACCTGGATGTGTGATTGCGGTTGCAAAAACGGCAAATTGCTTGTTTTATGGCACACTTACAGGTGTTTTGCTGAAAAAACGCGCATTCGGAAAATTATTTTAAATTTCCTCTTGTCAGCTCAGAATAACTCCCTATAATGCGCCACCACTGACACGGAACAACGGCAAACAAGCCGCCGGGTCAGCGGGGTTCTCCTGAGAATCCCGGCAGAGAAAAGCGAAAAAATGCTTGACTCTGTGGCGGGAAAGTGTAATATGCACACCCCGCGCCGCTGAGAAAAAGCGAAGCGGCACTGCTCTTTAACAATTTATC
>NZ_LFHY01000039.1:0-333 GCF_001660175.1 Escherichia sp. B1147 | reverse complement strand
GGACCTAATTAACGAATAATTAGCTCAGAACTTTAGCAACAACGCCCGCGCCAACGGTACGGCCGCCTTCACGGATTGCGAAACGCAGACCGTCGTCCATCGCGATCGGGTGGATCAGGGTAACAACCATTTTGATGTTGTCGCCCGGCATTACCATCTCTACGCCTTCCGGCAGTTCGATGGTACCAGTCACGTCAGTTGTACGGAAGTAGAACTGCGGACGGTAGCCTTTGAAGAACGGAGTATGACGGCCGCCTTCATCTTTGGACAGAATGTACACTTCAGATTCGAACTTGGTTTGCGGCTTGATGGTGCCCGGCTTAGCCAGTACCT
>NZ_LFHY01000038.1:0-271 GCF_001660175.1 Escherichia sp. B1147 | reverse complement strand
CCCACGTCCGTAAGGACACTAACACCTGAAGCTAGCGCGTCTACCAATTCCGCCACCTTCGCACAGTTATCTTACTTTTTTGATATCGCCTCGTTTGGTGCGAGGGGGGGGACTTGAACCCCCACGTCCGTAAGGACACTAACACCTGAAGCTAGCGCGTCTACCAATTCCGCCACCTTCGCCCAGTGCGAGCAATATCAACGTGGTTTTTGGTGCGAGGGGGGGGACTTGAACCCCCACGTCCGTAAGGACACTAACACCTGAAGCTAGC
>NZ_LFHY01000037.1:0-264 GCF_001660175.1 Escherichia sp. B1147 | reverse complement strand
TGGTAGCTCGTCGGGCTCATAACCCGAAGGTCGTCGGTTCAAATCCGGCCCCCGCAACCAATTAAAATTTGATGAAGTAAAGCAGTACGGTGACGCGGGGTGGAGCAGCCTGGTAGCTCGTCGGGCTCATAACCCGAAGGTCGTCGGTTCAAATCCGGCCCCCGCAACCAATCAAAATTTGACGAAGTAAAGCAGTACGGTGACGCGGGGTGGAGCAGCCTGGTAGCTCGTCGGGCTCATAACCCGAAGGTCGTCGGTTCAAAT
>NZ_LFHY01000036.1:0-296 GCF_001660175.1 Escherichia sp. B1147 | reverse complement strand
CAGGCTTTGTAGTCTGCGATCCTGCCAGCAAATATTCTTTGCGAGACGTTACGCAATAATCACGGGTGAAATTATTTTTTTCCGCAAGTCAGCGGTAGACTGCATTCAGGGCGAAAGGAGGTAGGCCGAAGATTTCAGCGGGATGCTGAAACGGGAAAGCCCCTCCCGAGGACTGTCTCTTGATCAGATCTCCTGATCAAGAGACTTCATCACCAGGTAACCCTCAACCATATCCTGAAGTCTGAACCAGCCATCCCACATAACTACCCAACCGGGGCGGCCTGTGCGTTTGCTGT
>NZ_LFHY01000035.1:0-421 GCF_001660175.1 Escherichia sp. B1147 | reverse complement strand
GTAGTGGCATAGTGAATTTGGCCACCTGAATAGAGGTGATATCATCACCTCATAGTCAAAACAGGTGACATTATGACCGGACGTAACAGACGCAATTTTAGCCCCGAGTTTCGCCTCGAGGCAGCCCAGCTTGTACTCGATCAGCATTACACCGTTGCCGCCGCTGCCACTGCGATGAATGTCGGCAAATCCACGATGGATAAATGGGTTCGACAACTGAAAGAAGAGCGAGCGGGAAAATCACCCATAGCTTCACCCATGACACCTGAGCAGATTGAAATACGTGAGTTGAAGAAAAGACTTCAACGCGTTGAAATGGAAAGGGATATATTAAAAAAGGCTACCGCGCTCTTGATGTCAGACTCCCTGAACAATTCTCATTAGTTGAGAAACTCAGGGCGCGGTTTCCTGTTGCCGTTGT
>NZ_LFHY01000034.1:0-460 GCF_001660175.1 Escherichia sp. B1147 | reverse complement strand
CAGACTCCCTGAACAATTCTCATTAGTTGAGAAACTCAGGGCGCGGTTTCCTGTTGCCGTTGTGTGCAACGTGTTTGGGGTTCATCGCAGCAGTTATAAATACTGGCGGCAGCCCAGGAAGCCTGACGCCACGAAAGTGGCATTACTGAGCCTTGTGCGTAAAGTTTATCACGAAAGTAACGGTTCAGCAGGAGCGCGAAGCATTGCCGCAATGGTCACCACCAAAGGTATAAAACTGAGCCGCTGGCGGGCAACAAAGCTGATGAAAGCGCTCAATATTATCAGCTGTCAGCAACCTGGCCATCGTTATAAGAAGGCGTCTAAGGAACACATCGAGATCCCTAATTATCTGGATCGCCAGTTTGCTGTTACCGAGCCTAATCAGGCCTGGTGCGGTGATGTGACTTATATCTGGACGGGAAAACGCTGGGCTTATCTGGCTGTTGTACTCGATTTGTTT
>NZ_LFHY01000033.1:0-4299 GCF_001660175.1 Escherichia sp. B1147 | reverse complement strand
AGAAGTGAAACGCCGTAGCGCCGATGGTAGTGTGGGGCCTCCCCATGCGAGAGTAGGGAACTGTCAGGCATCAAATTAAGCAGAAGGCTCAGTCGAAAGACTGAGCCTTTTTGCGTTTGTTCAAATTCTTCATATCGTCATATCTACAAGCCATCCCCCCCCAGATACGGTAAACTAGCCACGTTTTTGCATCAGGAAAGCAGCTATGAACCACTCCTTAAAACCCTGGAACACATTTGGCATTGATCATAATGCTCAGCACATTGTATGTGCCGAAGACGAACAGCAACTACTCAATGCCTGGCAGCATGCAGTCGCAGAAGGACAACCCGTTCTTATTCTGGGTGAAGGAAGCAATGTACTTTTTCTGGAAGACTACCGCGGTACGGTGATCATCAACAGGATCAAAGGTATCGAAATTAGTGATAAACCTGATGCGTGGTATTTACATGTAGGGTCCGGAGAAAACTGGCATCGCCTGGTAAAATACACTTTGCAGGAAGGTATGCCAGGTCTGGAAAATCTGGCACTAATTCCTGGTTGTGTCGGTTCATCACCTATCCAGAATATTGGGGCTTATGGCGTAGAATTACAGCGAGTTTGCGCTTATGTTGACTGTGTTGAACTGGCGACAGGCAAGCAAGAGCGTTTAACAGCTAAAGAGTGCCGCTTTGGCTATCGTGACAGTATTTTTAAACATGAATACCAGGATCGCTTCGCGATTGTAGCTGTAGGTCTGCGTCTGCCAAAAGAGTGGCAACCAGTACTGACGTATGGTGACTTAACTCGCCTGGAGCCTTCAACGGTAACACCACAGCAAGTATTTGATGCAGTGTGCCATATGAGGACTACAAAACTTCCCGATCCCAAAGTGAACGGCAATGCCGGTAGTTTCTTCAAAAACCCTGTCGTTTCTGCCGAAACGGCTAAAGCGTTGCTGGCACAATTTCCAACAGCCCCACATTACCCCCAGACAGATGGTTCAGTAAAACTGGCTGCAGGTTGGCTTATCGATCAGTGCCAGCTTAAAGGGACGCAGATTGGTGGTGCTGCGGTACACCGTCAGCAGGCGCTGGTTCTCATCAATGAGCACAACGCAAAAAGCGAAGATGTTGTACAGCTTGCGCACCATGTAAGACAGAAAGTAGGTGAAAAATTTAATGTCTGGCTTGAGCCTGAAGTCCGCTTTATTGGCGCATCAGGTGAAGTAAGTGCAGTGGAGACAATTTCATGAAGGATAACACCGTGCCACTGAAATTGATCGCCCTGTTAGCGAATGGTGAATTTCACTCTGGCGAGCAGTTGGGTGAAACGCTGGGAATGAGCCGGGCGGCTATTAATAAACACATTCAGACACTGCGTGACTGGGGTGTTGATGTATTTACCGTTCCGGGTAAAGGATACAGCTTGCCCGAGCCAATCCAGTTACTTAATGCCGAAAAGATATTGAGTCAGCTGGATGGCGGCAGTGTAGCCGTGCTGCCAGTTATTGACTCCACGAATCAGTATCTCCTTGACCGTATCGGAGAGCTTAAATCTGGCGATGCCTGCGTTGCAGAATACCAGCAGGCTGGCCGTGGTCGTCGCGGTCGAAAATGGTTTTCTCCTTTTGGCGCAAACTTATATTTGTCGATGTTCTGGCGTCTGGAGCAAGGCCCGGCTGCGGCAATTGGTTTAAGTCTGGTTATCGGTATCGTGATGGCGGAAGTATTACGCAAGCTGGGAGCAGATAAAGTTCGTGTTAAATGGCCAAACGACCTCTATCTGCAGGATCGCAAGCTGGCGGGTATTCTTGTTGAGCTTACTGGAAAAACAGGCGATGCGGCACAAATTGTCATTGGTGCCGGGATCAACATGGCAATGCGTCGGGTTGAAGAGAATGTCGTTAACCAGGGGTGGATCACGTTGCAGGAAGCTGGGATCAATCTCGATCGTAATACGTTGGCGGCAATGCTAATACGAGAATTACGTGCGGCGCTGGAACTCTTTGAGCAAGAAGGGCTCACGCCTTATCTGTCACGTTGGGAAAAACTGGATAATTTTATTAATCGCCCGGTGAAACTTATCATCGGTGATAAAGAAATATTTGGCATTTCACGCGGAATAGACAAACAGGGCGCTTTATTGCTTGAGCAGGATGGAATAATAAAACCCTGGATGGGCGGTGAAATATCCCTGCGTAGTGCAGAAAAATAAATAAGGGGAGTATTAGCTCCCCTTTCAATTATTTGCGTAATCTGACTTCTTCTACCGCATGGTTAGCACTTTTCGTCAGGATTAAACTTGCTCGCTCGCGAGTAGGTAGAATATTTTGCTTTAAGTTCAGCCAGTTGATCTCTTTCCAGAGTGTCATGGCTGTCTTAATTGCTTCTTCCTTAGTTAATTTCGCATAGTTATGGAAATAGGAATCCGGGTCTGTAAAAGCCCCTTCGCGGAATTTTAGAAAACGGTTGATATACCACGTCTGAAGTAAGTCTTCCGGAGCATCAACATATATCGAAAAATCGACGAAATCAGAAACAAATACATGATGTGGGTCGTGCGGATAATCCATCCCGCTCTGTAGGACATTTAACCCTTCAAGGATTAAAATATCAGGCTGAACAACGGTTTTATCGCCATCCGGGATCACATCATAAATAAGATGAGAGTAAACCGGAGCCGTAACGTTTGGCGCGCCCGATTTCAAATCGGAAACAAACTTCACCAGACGGTGCATATCATACGATTCCGGGAAGCCTTTCTTCTTCATCAGGCCACGCTCTTTAAGCACTTTGTTGGGATGAAGAAAACCATCGGTGGTGATCAGTTCAACACGACGGTGTTCCGGCCAACGGCTTAATAGTGCCTGTAACACACGAGCAGTTGTACTTTTCCCCACCGCGACGCTACCAGCAATACTGATAATGTAAGGAATGCGCTGTCCGTTAGTGCCAAGAAACTGTTCCAGAACTGCCTGACGTCGCAGGTTCGAGCTTATATAGAAGTTCAGCAAACGCGATAAAGGCAAATAAATCTCGGCAACTTCTTCTAACGAGAGATCTTCATTTATACCTTTGAGACGGGCGATCTCGTCTTCCGATAACGTCATAGGTACGGAATCACGCAGAGCTGCCCACTGGTTGCGGTCAAACTGTAGGTAAGGCGTCATTAACGTTTGCTCTTTTATACTCATAAGCATGTTTCTGGCGGTCATAGCTCTATCGGCAAAGCGATATTTGCCATGGCGCGTCACAGTTCTGTTGAATGGGTTAATGCGCAGGAGGGTAACACCAGATGGGGAGGAATAATAAGAAAAAATCTCTTCCAGGAAGCTATCGTTGAAAAGCAATGTGACAGATATTCCATCTACTAAAAAGAATTGTGTTTTAGCTGGCACACATTGTTAAGCAGAATGATGCTGAAAAAGTATGCTAATCTGCTCTCAATTCGGCTGTTTCTTCATCGTGTCGCGCAAAATGTGACCAACAAAACAAATTATGCAATTTTTTAGTTGCATGAACACGCATGTCTCCATAGAATGCGCGCTACTTGATGCCGACTTAGCTCAGTAGGTAGAGCAACTGACTTGTAATCAGTAGGTCACCAGTTCGATTCCGGTAGTCGGCACCATCAAGTCCGGTGGGGTTCCCGAGCGGCCAAAGGGAGCAGACTGTAAATCTGCCGTCACAGACTTCGAAGGTTCGAATCCTTCCCCCACCACCAATTTCGGCCACGCGATGGCGTAGCCCGAGACGATAAGTTCGCTTACCGGCTCGAATAAAGAGAGCTTCTCTCGATATTCAGTGCAGAATGAAAATCAGGTAGCCGAGTTCCAGGATGCGGGCATCGTATAATGGCTATTACCTCAGCCTTCCAAGCTGATGATGCGGGTTCGATTCCCGCTGCCCGCTCCAAGATGTGCTGATATAGCTCAGTTGGTAGAGCGCACCCTTGGTAAGGGTGAGGTCGGCAGTTCGAATCTGCCTATCAGCACCACTTCTTTTCTCCTCCCTGTTTTTTCCTTCTGTTTATTGCATTCAACAAGTCGGGCATGTTGCCTGGTTGATGTGGTGATATCACCGATTTATCCGTGTCTTAGAGGGACAATCGATGTCTAAAGAAAAGTTTGAACGTACAAAACCGCACGTTAACGTCGGTACTATCGGCCACGTTGACCATGGTAAAACAACGCTGACCGCTGCAATCACTACCGTACTGGCTAAAACCTACGGCGGTGCTGCTCGCGCATTCGATCAGATCGATAACGCGCCGGAAGAAAAAGCTCGTGGTATCACCATCAACACTTCTCACGTTGAA
>NZ_LFHY01000032.1:0-541 GCF_001660175.1 Escherichia sp. B1147 | reverse complement strand
TTTCTTTTGTGGTGATGTCTTCAAGTGGAGCATCAGGCAGATGTAGTGGTCAACAAAAACTGGCCACAGCTTTAGAGTTTTTCCAGAACAATCGTTCTGATTCATTCGGCGTCAAACCACCATTATATTGATGAGGTCTGAGTTGGCTGTAATATCCTGTGATGTAATTCGTTATTGCCGTGCTGGCTTCGCTAAAATTCGCGTAGCCATTATCCGGTACCCACTCTGTTTTCAGGCTTCTGAAGAACCGTTCCATTGGGCTGTTATCCCAGCAATTTCCCCGGCGACTCAGGCTTTGCTTTATCTGATATCTCCACAGTAACTGTCTGAAATTCCTGCTGGTATAGTGACTGCCTTGATCCGAGTGATACAGTAAATTAGCCGGTTTCCCCCGTGCTTCCCAGGCCATCGACAGGGCTTTACCTGTCAGTGCGGAATCAGGGAAAAATGACATCGCCCAGCCAACCGGTTTACGGGAAAACAAATCGAGTACAACAGCCAGATAAGCCCAGCGTTTTCCCGTCCAGATATAAGTCACATC
>NZ_LFHY01000031.1:0-395 GCF_001660175.1 Escherichia sp. B1147 | reverse complement strand
CCACCGTGTACGCTTAGTCGCTTAACCTCACAACCCGAAGATGTTTCTTTCGATTCATCATCGTGTTGCGAAAATTTGAGAGACTCACGAACAACTTGCGTTGTTCAGTGTTTCAATTTTCAGCTTGATCCAGATTTTTAAAGAGCAAATATCTCAAACATCACTCGGAAGTGAGTTTTGAGATACAGAGGTCGGCGACTTTCACTCACAAACCAGCAAGTGGCGTCCCCTAGGGGATTCGAACCCCTGTTACCGCCGTGAAAGGGCGGTGTCCTGGGCCTCTAGACGAAGGGGACGTATCAGTCTGCTTCGCAAGACGCCTTGCTTTTTACTTTTCATCAGACAATCTGTGTGAGCACTGCAAAGAACAGTTCTTTAAGGTAAGGAGGTGATCC
>NZ_LFHY01000030.1:0-264 GCF_001660175.1 Escherichia sp. B1147 | reverse complement strand
ACGCCTTATCCGGCCTACACAAATCAGCATCGGTTTGTAGGCCTGATAAGACGCGCCAGCGTCACATCAGGCATCAGTGCACAATCGCCGGATGCGGCGTGAACGCCTTATCCGGCCTACACAAATCAGCATCGGTTTGTAGGCCTGATAAGACGCGCCAGCATCGCATCAGGCATCAGCGCACAATCGCCGGATGCGGCGTGAACGCCTTATCCGGCCTACACAAATCAGCATCGGTTTGTAGGCCTGATAAGACGCGCCAGC
>NZ_LFHY01000003.1:0-249052 GCF_001660175.1 Escherichia sp. B1147 | reverse complement strand
ACGCCTTATCCGGCCTACACAAATCAGCATCGGTTTGTAGGCCTGATAAGACGCGCCAGCGTCGCATCAGGCATCAGCACACAATCGCCGGATGCGGCGTGAACGCCTTATCCGGCCTACACAAATCAGCATCGGTTTGTAGGCCTGATAAGACGCGCCAGCGTCGCATCAGGCATCAGCACACAATCGCCGGATGCGGCGTAAACGCCTTATCCGGCCCACGAATCGGAATCAGACATTGGTATCCCTCAATACCCCATGTTTTTCTTCTTCTCTAACTCTTCTTTTGCGGTATCAGGCAGGTAAAGGGTGGACTTGGTCAGCGTCAGCTTTTCAGGCATGGTGCCGTCTTTTTTATATTTCTCCAGCGCGTCAAATGCCGGACCGGCCATGTTTGGCGTCAGTTCAACGCTGGCATTCGCTTCGCCATCAATCATTGCTTTATAGATGTCCGGCACGCCGTCGATAGAGCCTGTCAGGATGTCCTTACCCGGTTTCAGACCCGCTTCTTTAATTGCCTGAATCGCGCCAATGACCATGTCGTCGTTATGGGCGTATACCATGCAGATGTTTTTGCCGTTGTTTTCCGCTTTGATAAAGCTCTCCATCACTTCTTTGCCTTTACTACGGGTGAAGTCACCGGACTGTGAGCGGATAATTTTGATATTTGGCGCATTCTTAATGGCTTCGGCAAAGCCTTTCTTACGGTCTATGGCAACGCTGGCCCCAACGGTACCCTGTAACTCAACCACGTTACATGGTTTGCCGTTAACCTCTTTCACCAACCAATCACCAATCAACTTACCTTCAAGAATATTGTCGGCTGTGACGGTGGTCATATAGAGAGATTTGTCTTTCACGTCGATGGAACGGTCAAGCAAAAAGACCGGAATTTCGGCTTCCTTTGCCTCTTTCAAAACGGGTTCCCAACCAGTTGCAACCACCGGGGCGATAAAGATGGCATCTACCCCCTGCGCGACAAAGGAACGTACTGCTTTAATCTGGTTTTCCTGCTTTTGCTGACCATCGGCAATTTTCAGCGTGATACCGCGTTTTTCGGCCTCACTTTTCGCCACATTAGTTTCTGCTGCGCGCCAGCCGGATTCGGAGCCGACCTGCGAAAATCCTACGGTTAAAGGAGCGGCCAACGCCATAGACGACATGGCTGCCGAGACTGCAGAGACTACAAGTAAGCGTTTCCACATAGGGTTGTCCTCGTCGGGGTGATTATTATTGGTGAAAAGATGTTCGCGAAAAAACTATAGACAATTGGTTATGTAACAGATTGCGTTACATCACACTTCAAAAAAGTAAATACATCGTTAATCACAAGTTTGTAATCGCTTTCATATCACTATGAAAAATGCAGCTACGGTTATGGATTTTCCGGCTCTGTGAACCGTCTTAAAACTGGCGAAAAAGGAAAATGAGGGCGAAAACAAGCGAAGACATTCGGCGCGAGTTGGCTATAATACTCGGCACTTGTTTGCCACATATTTTAAAGGAAACAGACATGAGCTTACTCAACGTCCCTGCGGGTAAAGATCTGCCGGAAGACATCTACGTTGTTATCGAAATCCCGGCTAACGCTGATCCGATCAAATACGAAATCGACAAAGAAAGCGGCGCACTGTTCGTTGACCGCTTCATGTCCACCGCGATGTTCTATCCGTGCAACTACGGCTACATCAACCACACCCTGTCTCTGGACGGTGACCCGGTTGACGTACTGGTCCCGACTCCGTACCCGCTGCAGCCAGGTTCTGTGATCCGCTGCCGTCCGGTTGGCGTTCTGAAAATGACCGACGAAGCCGGTGAAGATGCGAAACTGGTTGCTGTTCCGCATACCAAACTGAGCAAAGAATACGATCACATCAAAGACGTTAACGATCTGCCGGAGCTGCTGAAAGCTCAGATCGCTCACTTCTTCGAACACTACAAAGACCTCGAAAAAGGCAAGTGGGTGAAAGTTGAAGGTTGGGAAAACGCTGAAGCCGCTAAAGCTGAAATCGTTGCTTCCTTCGAGCGCGCAAAGAATAAATAAGTTCTTCTAGCGCAAAACCCTGAACGCCGGGCTTCGGTTAGTAGGGGTTTTTTATGCCCGCGATAAATAAACACGCCTTATTCCACCACCGCCTGCAAACGTAATAACGCCTCTTCCACGACCTCGTCCGCAGCCAGACCAATACGCTTTGCCTGACAGGCGCGTAAATCCATCATTCGTACCTGATTCACCAATACCACGCCATACACATCGCCTTCTTCGCAATGCAACGGAACGCTAAATCCGGCATAACGGGCAAAATTTCCGCCCTGGGTAATGGGGGCCACCAACGTCATTCCCAGTTGATTAAAGGCTTGAACGGAGAGCACAAGCGCAGGTCGACCAGCACCTTGCTGTTCATGGCCGCTTGCTGGATCAAAGCCGACCAGCACAATGTCTCCCCGTTCAAATTCACTTTTCTTTACCATATTTCGTTACCCGCAGGGGTGGATTTACCCCAGACATCCTGCTCGCTCAATTCCGGTGCGTTCATGTCGCATTGCGCCAACAGTTCATCAAGCGAGTAGCGTCTGGAGATAGGTGTAAGAATCAGTTGATTGTTGCTCACCTGTGCCTCAACGCTCTGCCCCGGCTGTAAGTTAAGTTCTTTCATTACGATATTGGGAATGACCATACCTGCACTGTTCCCCCATCTTTTTATGGTAATACGCATCTGCACCTCCTCAAGTTATACAAAGTATAACTCACGGTGCTACAGGAAACGTTTTACCCCTGCGCATTTGTGAACGCCAGCAGAGTTTTTTATGCGTTAATAGATATGGAAAGCGGCTCGGAAGGAAAAGCAAAAGGAGGGGAAGTTACAAAAAAGAATGCGTGTCGTCTCGCAAAAACAACGCCACCCGAAGGTGGCGTGTTTATATTATGACTTATCCCTGTCTAACCAGTCGCCGCTTGCAATCAGCTTTAATCCATCGACGGGTCGTTGATATACGTACATCCATGCACTCCCATACGGCGTCTGAATCAACTGGCGCGCGTATTCACCGCCCCTGGTGCGCAAGGCATCAAGTTCGGCCAGCGTGGCGTTGTCAATACGATAAACTTCACCGTGTACCGTTCCGTTCCCCGGAACTGCGCCTGGATAGTGGCCCAGGCTATACAGTTGATAGTTATCGATACTGAAATCGCCCAGCAACTGGGCATTAGTCATCCAGTGGCTGTTGCCTTGTTTGTGACGTAAACTGCCGTAGACAAATATTCGCATCGCTAAAACTCGAACTGATAGAGCAAATCCAGTGCCTGATCTACACCAGACACGGCTTCCAGATATAGCTTTGGCATCAGGCGATAACGTAACGTGAGTGTTGCTATAGAGTCAAATATCCCCACGCCGTATTTCACTTGCAGACCTGGTAGTACATAGCCGCTGACCACCACCTGGGAGGAGTCGCCTACCCCCTCGGTGTCGAGAGCTAAATTACTTACGCCAAATGTCTCGCCGATTTTACCCACAATCTGACCACTTTGTGCAACCCCCAGACCAATCAGCATCGAGGTCATCGCTGCGCTGTCGCTCTGATCGCTCTCCAGCCCTTGTCCACGCAACAAGTAAGACAATGCTGCCTGTTGTGACATCACCGGGTCAGAGAAGATCTCCGCTTTCGGCTCATCCGCCAGTCCGGTTACGCGAACACCGGCGATCACGTCGTCTTCTGTTGCATCTGGGTTACGAATAGCTTCGATATTGAGATACGGTTGATCCGGTGGACCAGAGAACAGCAACTCGCCCTTACGCACAATCAGATCCTGGCCATAAGCATGGAAGCGCCCTTCAGGGATGTTGATCTGCCCGTTCAGGCCCAGACCTTGTTTGTCCTGTACGACGTTGAGATCGCCCGTCAGTCGCGCTTTCAGACCAAAGGCATCAATGCGCACGTTGTTGCCGACGTGGACAATCAGGTTGCTGTTAATCGGAATCGACGCAGTTTTCTGCTCTTCCGGTTGCAGATTATCGTTGAGCATCACGACATCGCTGGAAACACCCACCGCACTTTCCGGCAGATCGTGCACCACAATGCGCGCCCACGGTACATCCACGCGACCATCGAGGGTAAACAGGCTTGGTGTCGCTTCGAATACGATGTCAGGCGACACGTCCATTCGCACCATCGGCGGTACGGTTATCCGTACCTTACTGCCTTTCGCCGTTACCCGCGCCCGCCAGTTTTCAATCTGACTCCAGTCAGCATCTCCGTTCAGGTAGATGTCACCCTGCTGCGTCCTCACGGTCCCCGCAAGCGTCGAGCGCATACCGTTAAAATTGACCGCAAGCTGGCTTGGCTGCATATCAAATGGCATAAAGTTGCCGTCGATATCCACGCCCGTAACCTGGAGCTGACCAAACAATTGTGGGCTTTGCACATCACCGCCCAGACGTAGGTTAGCGCTCACCATCCCCGCCGCTTTTTCACCACGCGTAAAGACAGGGTTCACCATCGCGAGGTTAAAGTTACGGATGTTGACGTTGCCGCCAAGATTACGGCGGCCTTGCGGATCGGTCACCTGCACCTGGCCATCAAACTGGCCGTTATTGGTCAGACGGATGGTCCAGCCCAACTCAGCGCGGTTGTTACGCAGCTCTGCCGATAGATTCAGTGTCTGAAACGCCACCGGTAGCGCCGCATCGTTGACGGTTTGCGTCACCTGAACGTTACGCCCAGAAAGGGTGATACTGCCCTGTGGCAGCCCCTCTTTAGTGGTGTCCCAGGCAACGTCCGCTTTACCCGTGAAGATACCGCTTGCCTGGGTCGTTTCCGGCATAAACGGTTTCAGCATTGCAAGGTCGAAGCGGTTGAGATTGACCACCGCACGCCCTTCTGCCCCGGCATCAATGGTTTGCGGCACGCACAGTTCCGCATTCGGGTTAAGCCAACAGTGTGGCCCGATGCTGATTTTTTGCTCCTGATTGCGGTAGTCCAGTGCGATATCGCGCGTCAGCGACCACGGTCCGACCGGCGTCTGGAAGCGCGTATTGCTAAGTGTTCCCTTCCAGCGTTCTTCTTTGCGATCAAAGCTACCCGCCAGGTTCAGTTGACCGGAAACCGGCTCGCCCTGAATCCGCAGTTGCAACTCGTGCTGCTTTTCGCTGCCTTTCGCATTCAGAGTGACAAGGTTGATATTCACATCTGGTTGCGAGATTTGCTCAACGCGCACGTCGAGTTTACCCGCAATCTGATCGGTGGATTTGATGTCGCCTTCCACGCGAACCTGCGACACAGAGAGCTCCTGCCAGCGCAAGCCGCGCGCGGTGATATCCGCCAGCAACTGCGGCGCTTCCACCGTACCGCGAACTTTCACCAGCCCTTTCGCTGTACCGCCAAGCCCTGGCAGCGCGTTATCTAGCCCCGGTGCGTTGATAGTGGCGTCAAGATTGAGATCTTTCACCCCAAGTTCGCCTTTCACTTCGGCACTGTTTGGTCCCAGTTCCAGATGCAGACCCGGGATCATCCACTGCATATAACTGTTGCCCTTCAGCGTTCCCTCAACGTTCACTTTGTTCTGTTTGACGTTGCCGGTCAGCTTCAACTCCGGCACATCCATCTGCCAGGTGCCGCCGTACAGGCTACCGCGCGTTTTGATCAAACCATTAAGTTTCGACGGCCAATCCGGGAACTCTTTCGCCGTATTAATGCCGTTGAACGTCAATTCGCCGCGCCAGCTAATGGCCTGCTGCCAGTCGAGCAGCGCCTTCAGCTCGGTTTTCCCCTCCAGCGCTGCGACGGTGAGTTTGTCGAGATTTACCTGCTGTTCATTACCTTTGGCATCAAGGGTAATGGTCGCTGGCGGGATCTCCTGCCCTTTCACCGCCGTACGCATAGACAGTGTGTAATCGGTCATTTTGCCGGTGAGTTTCAGTTTCAGGTCATCCGCCTGATATTGCTTCTCGCCAGTGAACGGCCAGTAAAGTTGTTTGCTGTTCACTTCCACGTTGAGCGGTAATCCAGCTTCCGCCAGCCGCGTCTGGGCGCGTAAATCCATATCCACCGGACCGGAAAGGTTAACGCCTATCTCCAGTTGTTCGCGCAGCGCACCGCCCACTTTCAGCTTCACTTTTTCACCTTTCAACGGCTCCACGTTCAGCGTGCTGTTGAGAGTGATATCCACCGGCCAGTTGTTGGACAGTTGTGCCGTACCGCTGGCATTGACGATCCCCTGGTTAGAATCAATATCCAGTGCATCCAGTTTGGTATTGCCGTCGATGCTGCTCACTTTCAGCAACATGGTGCTCACGGTAATATCCGTATCGCCTGTCACGCGCAGTTGCTCGCCTTTAAACTCTTCAATGTTCAGGTTGAGCGGCAAATGCACGTCGGTCATTTCCGGCAACACCGGGCGAGAAAAGAGATCTTTCAGCGTTTCGCCGAGTGGTTTTTCATCAGGCTGCGGATTTTCAATCTTCGGTTCGACCACTTCTTCCTGCGCCACGTCCGCCACTTTCGGCAAGGCAATCAGCAAACCTTTCAGCAACGTCGGTTTCAGGGTCAGGGTTTTCTCCTGCCAGTTCAGGCCGGAAGCGAAGTCCAATACCGACACAGTAGTGTCATCAATCTTGATGTTGACGTTATCCAGCGCCACGCGCGTCAGGGTGATGGGATACGGCGTGGAGAGATCCAGCGGCCCACTGTCCTCTTCTTCTACCTGTTCAGAAGGGGGCATTTTTTTACTGTCGATATTGACCTGAATGTCTTTCAACGCCAGATCGTTGATGCAAACGCTGCTGTTCCACAGACAATCCAGCCCAACGGCCAGATGTAGATTGCCCGCTTTTACCGCCACACCTGGCTGTTCATAACGAACGTCAGACAGGGTAAGGTCGCGCCAGCCGCCAGTGACCTTGCCAATGTCCAGCCCTGGCACCCAGCGGTCCGCCGCTTTAAATACCAGATGCAGGCCACTGGTGGTGCCAACCAGAAATGCCACCGAGCCCAGCAGTAGTAAGATGACGATAACCGCGCCGAGGCTGATTTTTTTCCATAAACTCATAATTCTGGCCCCAGACCGATGTAAAACTGTAACCCATGCTCGTCTTTATCCCCGACCGGTACGGCGAAATCGAGCTTGATCGGCCCGACCGGAGATTCCCAGCGCACGCCGACCCCGGTGCCGGTTTTGAAGTCGCTGCGGCGGATATCACTCACCGCTTCACCGCTATCGACAAACACTGCGCCCCACCATTTTCCGGTCACGTTGTACTGGTACTCCAGTGACCCGGTAATTAGCTTTGATGCCCCTTTCAGGTCACCATTGTCATATTTCGGCGCAATAGATTTGTATTTATAGCCGCGAATACTGCGGTCGCCCCCGGCGAAGAAACGCAGATCCGGCGGTACTTTGTCGAAGTCACCGGTTTCAATCCAGCCCAGCGTGCCGCGCGTAACAAAGCGATGGCGATCGTACAGTGTGCGGATCCAGACGTTCTGCGCCTGGAAAACGGAGAAATCGACATCCGATCCCCAGGCCGTGTTGGAGTAGTCGATAGAGTAACGTTGCGAGTCGCCCCAGGTCGGCATCAGGCCGCCGCGTGATCGCGTCCGGCTAATCATCACACCTGGATAAAACAGCATTGTGGTGTTAGTAATTTCACCCTGAGTAAAGTGGTCGAGACTCCAACGCAGGTTAATAGCGCGCTGCCAGCCGCTGGAGAGATCCCAGTACCGGGAAGCGACCAGAGTAGTGGAATCAGATTCGGTATCGTTCAGGTCAGTACGCTTAAAGCCACCCTGCACCAGATAATATTGCTCCAGCGGGTTTTTCAGCAGCGGCATTTTATAGCTGAAGTCGAGGGTTTGTTCTGGCGCAGAAATACTGGTACTGGTGGTCAGGCTGTGGCCATACGAGTTCATCCACGGCTTTTTCCACGTTGCTTTAACGCGTGGCCCAACGTCCGTTGAGTACCCCACACCTGTTTCAATGGTGTTTTCCGTGCGTGGCGAAACGATCCCCGTCAGCGGCAATACTTTTGTTTCTCGCGCTTTATCAAATTGCGGCGCCACCACCACCGAATTAAACCAGCCGGTGGCGGAAAGGCGACGGTTCAGTTCCGCCAGATCTTTTGACTCGTATTCATCGCCTTCTTTGAACGGTACCAGGTTTTGCAGGTACTCGTCGCGAATTTGCGAACCTTCAAAAGTGACATGCCCAAAGCGGTAACGTTCGCCACTGTTGTAATCAATATCCCAGTAAGCTTTATGCAGGCCGAGCGCAATGCCTAACTGGGCTTTGGTAAATTCGCTATCGAAATAGCCTTTACGCAGCGCAATACTGGTTAAGGACTTTTTGAAATTTTCATAATCGCCCTGGTTTAGCACCGTACCTATAGCCGGGCGAGTATCCAGCAACTTCAAATAGTCTTTATCGGTTCGCGCACCGCCGCGCAAGACGACATCGGTGCCGCCAATCAACACGGGTACACCCGGTGTAACTTTAGCAACCAGCACCTGCCGTCCTTTCTTTGGCGGTGGCTGGAGATCAAATTCAATTGTTGGCTGGTAATAGCCCAGTGCTTTTAGACCTTCCCGGATGGCATCATCAACACGTGCGCGAAAGCGCCGGTCTGGCGTTACTTCATCACTTTGAATCGTAGAAAGCTGTGCACGAACGTTTTTTTCCAGCTGTCCCGATAACCCTTCCACCTGTAGACGGACATTCGCGGCGATGGCAGAACCACTAAAGCAGAGTAAGCTTACACAGCATAACTGTCGGATATAGCGCACATTTTCTCCTGAATATCCTTTATTCCTGCCCCTGGAACTCCGTTAAACGGCTTAACAATAATCCAGCAATATGGATTAAAAAGCAGACTAAACCCAAAATATTACTTATGTTTTACTTTAGACCCATTCACGGTGGTTATTGTGTGCAAATACGTCTCTTGTTACAACCTAAACCCCTATGACCGATTTTCGGGAGAGCGACACCATGAGTTTATTTGATAAAAAGCATCTGGTTTCCCCCGCCGATGCCCTTCCTGGACGTAATACCCCGATGCCCGTAGCTACGCTGCATGCGGTCAACGGTCACTCAATGACAAATGTGCCTGACGGAATGGAGATCGCCATTTTTGCGATGGGCTGTTTCTGGGGCGTTGAACGCCTTTTCTGGCAACTTCCCGGTGTTTACAGTACTGCCGCAGGCTACACCGGCGGGTACACGCCAAACCCGACTTATCGGGAAGTGTGTTCCGGTGATACTGGCCACGCCGAAGCGGTGCGCGTGGTTTACGATCCGTCGGTAATCAGCTATGAACAACTGTTGCAGGTTTTCTGGGAAAACCACGATCCTGCACAAGGGATGCGTCAAGGTAATGATCACGGCACACAGTACCGTTCCGCGATATACCCGCTGACGCCAGAACAGGATGCCGCCGCCCGCGCCAGTCTGGAACGTTTTCAGGCCGCAATGCTCACCGCCGATGACGATCGCCAGATAACCACCGAGATTGCTAACGCCACACCGTTCTATTATGCCGAAGATGACCACCAACAGTATCTACATAAAAACCCTTATGGCTACTGCGGAATTGGCGGAATAGGCGTTTGTCTGCCGCCTGAAGTGTAGTATTAAAAGGTAGAGCCAAAGTGAAATGAGACAAAAATTTAACCCTCTGGCGACTTTACAGTGCCTTACGCTATACTAGCCACTGAAAATGCCGGTTCACTCTCTTCGAATCGGCTTTCAATGTGTATTTCACACAAATTAATCAACTTCCCCTTCCGAGGATCTGACCTGAACGGTTAGATAAGATATGTTAAACAGTATTTTAGTCATACTCTGCTTGATCGCTGTAAGTGCGTTCTTCTCGATGTCCGAGATCTCGCTTGCCGCTTCACGCAAAATCAAACTTAAACTGCTGGCTGATGAAGGCAATATCAATGCCCAACGCGTTCTGAATATGCAGGAAAATCCCGGCATGTTCTTTACCGTGGTGCAAATTGGTCTGAACGCGGTGGCGATTCTCGGCGGTATCGTCGGTGATGCAGCGTTCTCCCCGGCTTTTAACAGCCTGTTCTCCCGCTATATGTCGGCAGAACTCTCTGAGCAACTGAGCTTTATTCTCTCTTTCTCGTTAGTGACTGGCATGTTTATCCTGTTTGCGGATTTAACCCCGAAACGCATCGGTATGATTGCGCCAGAAGCTGTGGCTTTGCGTATCATCAACCCGATGCGCTTCTGCCTGTATGTTTGCACCCCGTTGGTGTGGTTCTTCAACGGCCTGGCAAATATGATTTTCCGCCTCTTTAAACTGCCGATGGTGCGCAAGGATGACATCACTTCCGATGATATTTACGCGGTAGTAGAAGCAGGGGCGCTGGCGGGAGTATTACGTAAACAAGAGCATGAACTGATTGAAAACGTGTTCGAGCTTGAATCCCGTACTGTCCCGTCTTCTATGACTCCGCGTGAAAACGTCATCTGGTTCGATCTCCACGAAGACGAGCAAAGTCTGAAGAATAAAGTGGCGGAACATCCGCACTCAAAATTCCTCGTTTGTACTGAAGATATCGACCACATCATCGGCTATGTAGATTCGAAAGATCTGCTTAACCGCGTCCTGGCCAATCAAAGCCTGGCGCTGAACAGTGGCGTACAAATTCGCAACACGCTGATCGTGCCAGATACGCTGACCCTTTCTGAAGCGCTGGAAAGTTTTAAAACTGCGGGTGAAGACTTTGCAGTAATCATGAATGAATACGCGCTGGTTGTAGGGATCATCACCCTCAACGACGTGATGACCACACTGATGGGCGATCTGGTTGGTCAGGGTCTGGAAGAGCAGATTGTGGCGCGTGATGAGAACTCATGGTTAATCGATGGTGGAACACCGATTGATGACGTGATGCGTGTACTGGATATTGACGAGTTCCCGCAGTCAGGCAATTACGAAACCATTGGCGGCTTTATGATGTTTATGTTGCGTAAGATCCCCAAACGCACTGATTCGGTGAAGTTCTCCGGCTACAAATTTGAAGTGGTGGATATTGATAACTACCGTATCGACCAGTTACTGGTAACGCGGATCGATAGCAAAGCCACCATCCTTTCACCAAAGTTATCTGACACTAAAGATAAAGAAGAAAGCGTCGCATAACCTCGGAAACATCAACGGCTCCTGAATCAGGAGCCGTCTTATTACTGCATAGCACTTTGGTTAAGCCATATCTGTTTGCAGACGCATAACCTGACGGTTAACTTCGGACATCACTGACAAATGCAGTTTATCCTTCACTTTTGGGATAAGAATCTTACCCTTATCAAATTCAAAAGCGCCAACGTCCTTGATGTATAACCGTCCACGGAACAGGATCTTCACGTACTTCGCCACTTGCAGTGGGTTGTACCGTTGGAAAATTTTCATTGTTGTCTCCTGCTGAGTATTACGCCTTTGCGGTACCACAATCGGTCCAACTATTATGAGGCGCAAATTTTAATGCCTAATGACTATAGACTACTGCGGTAATGTTTCCAGCCTGTATGAGTTTTTTTACCGTAACGTTACAATTATTCAGAATTATCTTTTCGCATAATCAGAATCTTTAGTATAAGCATTCATTTTTCATATGATTTGTGCGCTTGTCCGCAAACTGGCATCACACTTGCGGGATTTTCGATAAATAGCACATATGATTAAAAGTCAGACCCAAGTGGTCGGATCACCTGCATATCATAAGAAGGAAACACCATGACTCTACGCAAGATTCTGGCCCTCACCTGCCTGCTGCTGCCGATGATGGCCTCCGCACATCAGTTCGAAACCGGCCAGCGAGTACCGCCGATTGGCATTACCGATCGTGGCGAGTTGGTGCTTGATAAAGATCAGTTTAGCTACAAAACCTGGAACAGCGCGCAGTTAGCGGGAAAAGTACGAGTGCTACAACATATTGCCGGTCGCACGTCAGCCAAAGAGAAAAACGCGACGCTGATAGAAGCGATTAAATCGGCGAAGTTGCCGCACGATCGCTACCAGACCACCACCATTGTCAACACCGATGACGCCATTCCCGGTTCCGGCATGTTTGTACGCAGCAGTCTGGAAAGCAATAAAAAGCTTTATCCATGGTCACAGTTTATTGTCGATAGCAACGGCGTCGCGCGCGGCGCCTGGCAGTTGGATGAAGAGAGTTCTGCCATAGCAGTGCTCGATAAAGACGGCCGCGTGCAATGGGCGAAGGACGGGGCGCTCACCCAGGAAGAGGTGCAGCAAGTAATGGACTTGCTGCATAAGTTGCTCAATAAATAGAAACTCTGAATCCTGGATTCAGGAACGATTCACGCGGGGTATAATCCAGCGGTTTACCCTGCCAATCGTGAACGTGCGCTCCGGCTGCGGCAGCAACAGCGTGGCCGGCGGCAGTGTCCCAAATATTGGTGGGTCCGAAACGCGGGTAGAGCTGCGCCTGCCCTTCCGCCACCAGACAGAATTTCAGCGAAGAGCCAATGGACGTCGTCTGATGTTCGCCAAGCTGTTGCAGATACTCTTTCAGCTCTGCATCCGCATGGGAACGGCTGATAACCACCAGTGGCGGGCGAGCATCGCGAACCTGAATCTGCTTGCGCACGCCGTACTCTTCTTTCCAGGCTTTGCCTTCTGCCGCGCTGTACATTACGTTCATGACTGGCGCATACACCACACCTAAAATCGGTTTGCCGTGGTCAATAAGCGCAATATTAACGGTGAATTCGCCGTTACGTTTAATAAACTCTTTAGTGCCATCCAGCGGGTCCACCAGCCAGTAACGCTGCCAGTGTTGACGGATTTCCCAGCCGGGAGGATCTTCTTCAGACAGAACCGGAATATCCGGCGTCAGCGTACGTAAACCGTCCATGATGACGGTATGCGCGGCAATGTCCGCCGCCGTCACCGGTGAGTTATCCGCTTTGTTGACGACGTCCATCGGCTTTGTCCCGTCGTAGACCTGCATAATGGCATCGCCCGCAATCCGAGCGAGTTGACATACTTGTTCTAACATTCTCCACCTCTTTTGTTTCAGTGGTGTTAACTCGTTGTTTTACTTATACCCTATCGTTAAAGAATCCGCCAACTGTGATGGCGTCATCGTTTCCTGATTTATTATTTATGGCATCCTTCAACGCTCGGTATGAAAGACGTTTCATCTACTCGTTCATAAAAGGATGCCCAGATGGTTAAGTTTAGTGCAACGCTCCTTGCTACGCTGATTGCCGCCAGCGTGAATGCGGCGACAGTCGATCTCCGCATAATGGAAACCTCTGATTTGCATAGCAATATGATGGATTTCGATTACTACAAAGATTCCGCCACAGAAAAATTCGGACTGGTTCGTACTGCAAGTTTGATTAACGATGCTCGCAATGAAGTAAAAAACAGCGTGCTGGTCGATAACGGCGATTTGATTCAGGGGAGTCCGCTGGCAGATTACATGTCAGCGAAAGGCTTAAAAGCAGGTGAAATCCATCCGGTCTATAAGGCGTTGAATACGCTGGATTATACGGTTGGCACGCTTGGCAACCATGAATTTAACTATGGCCTGGATTACCTGAAAAATGCGCTGGCAGGGGCGAAATTCCCTTATATAAACGCCAACGTCATTGATGCTAAAACCAAACAGCCGATGCTTACGCCGTATTTAATTAAAGACACCGAAGTGGTCGATAAAGACGGGAACAAACAGACGCTGAAGATTGGCTACATCGGCGTCGTGCCTCCGCAGATTATGAGCTGGGATAAAGCCAATTTATCCGGCAAAGTCACCGTTAACGATATTACTGAAACAGTGCGCAAGTACGTTCCAGAAATGCGCGAGAAAGGGGCCGATGTTGTTGTCGTTCTGGCTCATTCTGGTTTGTCTGCCGATCCGTATAAAGTGATGGCGGAAAACTCGGTTTATTATCTCAGTGAAATTCCGGGCGTTGACGCCATTATGTTTGGCCATGCTCACGCTGTCTTCCCGAGTAAAGATTTTGCCGATATTAAAGGCGCGGATATTACCAAAGGTACGCTGAACGGCGTTCCGGCGGTAATGCCTGGCATGTGGGGCGATCATCTCGGCGTGGTCGATCTGCAACTCAATAATGACAGCGGGAAATGGCAGGTAACGCAGGCGAAAGCGGAAGCACGGCCTATTTACGATATCGCCAATAAAAAATCCCTCGCAGCGGAAGACAGCAAGCTGGTAGAAACGCTAAAGGCCGATCACGATGCCACACGCCAGTTTGTCAGCAAACCGATCGGGAAATCTGCCGACAACATGTATAGCTATCTGGCGCTGGTGCAGGATGATCCGACCGTGCAGGTGGTGAACAACGCACAAAAAGCGTATGTCGAACATTACATCCAGGGCGATCCGAATCTGGCAAAACTGCCCGTGCTCTCTGCTGCCGCACCGTTTAAAGTCGGTGGGCGTAAGAACGACCCTGCCAGCTATGTCGAAGTGGAAAAAGGCCAGTTGACCTTCCGCAATGCCGCCGATCTCTATCTCTATCCCAATACGCTTATCGTGGTGAAAGCCAGCGGTAAAGAGGTGAAAGAGTGGCTGGAGTGCTCCGCCGGGCAGTTTAATCAGATAGACCCCAATAGCACTCAACCACAGTCGTTGATCAACTGGGATGGTTTCCGCACCTATAACTTTGACGTTATTGATGGTGTGAGTTATCAGATTGATGTTACCCAGCCAGCCCGCTATGACGGCGAATGTCAGGTGGTTAATGCCAATGCGGAAAGGATTAAGAACCTGACCTTTAATGGCAAACCGATTGATCCGAACGCGATGTTCCTCGTTGCCACCAATAACTATCGTGCCTACGGTGGCAAATTTGCCGGCACGGGCGACAGCCATATCGCTTTTGCTTCACCGGATGAGAACCGCTCGGTGCTGGCAGCGTGGATTGCTGAAGAGTCGAAGCGTGCGGGGGAAATCCACCCGGCGGCAGATAACAACTGGCGTTTAGCACCGATTGCTGGCGATAAGAAACTGGATATCCGTTTCGAAACATCTCCGTCAGATAAAGCCGCTGCGTTTATTAAAGAGAAAGGGCAGTATCCGATGAATAAAGTCGCGACCGATGATATCGGGTTTGCGATTTATCAGGTGGATTTGAGTAAGTAATATATTTCTTTTTCAGCCTACAAATCATCAACCGCGTCCGGCACTTATTGTCGGATGCGATGCTGTCGCATCTTATCCGACCTACAGACCATAAACCGTAGGTCGGATAAGCGCAGCGCATCCGGCAAGTTACGCCGCACGTTCACCCCGCACCGCCAGCACTTCTGGCAAATTCAACTCAATCCAGTCCGCCAGTGCAGCAACCTTTTCACTCACCTGCTCACCCAGCGGAGCAAGACTATATTCCACATGCGGCGGCACCACCGGATACGCGATACGGTTAACAAAACCATCCTGCTCCAGCGCCTGTAACGACTGCGCAAGCATCTTTTCACTCACCCCGCCCATTTTACGCCGCAGGTCGCTAAAGCGATGAGTGCCTTCGCGCAGCGCCACCAGAATCAATACACCCCAACGGCTGGTGACGTGTTTCAACACCTCGCGCGACGGACACTGTTCAGCGAAGAGATTTCCCTCTTTCAGCTGTTGCGACAGACTTACCTGACTCATTTCATACTTACCTTTTTGTGCGTACTTACTAAAAGTAAGTTTAGGTGGTAGCGTATTTAAACACAAGACAAACGATGGAGACTTCCCATGATCGCTATTACCGGCGCAACCGGCCAACTTGGTCACTATGTAATTGAATCCCTGGTGAAAACCGTTCCTGCCAGCCAAATAGTGGCTATCGCACGTAATCCGGAAAAAGCCCATGCTTTGAGCGCACAAGGCATTAACGTGCGTCAGGCTGACTACGGCGATGAAGCCGCACTGACATCTGCGCTACAGGGCGTGGAAAAACTGCTGCTGATCTCTTCCAGCGAAGTGGGACAGCGAGCCCCACAGCATCGTAATGTGATTAATGCAGCAAAGGCGGCTGGCGTGAAATTTATCGCCTACACCAGCCTGTTACATGCGGACACCTCCCCGCTCGGCCTGGCTGCTGAACATATCGAGACGGAGAAAATGCTGGCTGATTCTGGCATCGCTTACACCCTGCTGCGCAACGGCTGGTACACCGAAAACTACCTCGCCAGCGCCCCGGCAGCACTGGAGCACGGTGTATTTATTGGTGCGGCGGGCGATGGCAAAATTGCCTCAGCGACACGTGCAGATTATGCCGCCGCCGCCGCGCGCGTGATTAGCGAGGCTGGCCACAAAGGTAAAGTCTATGAGCTGGCAGGCGACAACGCCTGGACGCTGACACAGTTAGCGGCAGAGCTGACCAAACAGAGCGGCAAACCAGTTACCTATCAAAACCTGAGCGAAGCCGATTTCGCCGCCGCGCTGAAAGGGGTTGGTCTGCCTGCGGGTCTGGCGGAAATGCTGGCTGATTCTGACGTTGGCGCCTCGAAAGGCGGTCTGTTTGATGACAGCAAAACACTCAGCTCGCTGATTGCCCGCCCAACAACAACGTTAGCCGAAAGCGTAAGCCATCTTTTTAATGTTAATAACTAGTTAATTAAAGTGGCATCCTCCCGCATCCTCTCTGATAATGACGGGATGCCGGGAGCAACCATGTCTGCTTCCTGAATATTTCTTCTGACAGACCAATGGATGCCAGTGATGATTAGCGGCGTGCTGTACGCCCTGTTAGCAGGGTTGATGTGGGGGCTTATTTTTGTCGGGCCGTTGATCGTCCCGGAATACCCGGCAATGTTGCAGTCGATGGGGCGCTATCTGGCGTTAGGTCTAATCGCTCTGCCAATTGCATGGCTGGGACGTGTGCGTCTGCGTCAGTTGGCACGCCGCGACTGGTATACCGCCTTGATGCTCACCATGATGGGCAACCTGATTTATTATTTTTGCCTTGCCAGTGCCATTCAGCGTACCGGCGCGCCTGTTTCCACGATGATTATTGGCACCCTGCCAGTGGTTATCCCCGTCTTCGCCAATCTGCTGTATAGCCAGCGTGACGGCAAACTCGCATGGGGGAAACTCGCCCCGGCGCTGGTTTGTATTGGCATCGGCCTTGCGTGTGTGAATATTGCTGAGTTAAACCACGGACTCCCCAACTTTGACTGGGCGCATTACACCTCGGGGATCGTGCTGGCATTAGTTTCCGTAGTCTGCTGGGCGTGGTATGCCCTGCGCAACGCCCGCTGGCTGCGGGAAAACCCAGACAAACATCCAATGATGTGGGCGACGGCCCAGGCGCTGGTCACGCTGCCGGTTTCGCTTCTCGGCTATCTCGTCGCTTGTTACTGGCTGAATACGCAAACGGCGGACTTCTCTCTACCTTTTGGCCCCCGTCCGCTGGTATTTATTAGCCTGATGATTGCTATCGCCGTGCTTTGCTCATGGGTCGGCGCACTTTGCTGGAACATCGCCAGCCAGCGATTACCGACGGTGATTCTCGGGCCACTGATTGTTTTCGAAACGCTGGCAGGTTTGCTGTACACCTTTTTACTCCGCCAGCAAATGCCGCCGTTGATGACGCTGGGCGGTATCGCACTGTTAGTGGTCGGCGTGGTCATTGCGGTCAGAGCAAAACCGGAAAAACCTTTAATTGAACCTGTCTCTGAAAGTTGACACGCTGGCAGTGAATTAAATAATCCTCTGCTACGTAAGGGTTATAGCTTTTGCCTTAAAGATGCATTTAAAATACATCTTATCTTATTAAGAATGAGGTATCAGCTATGGCTTATCGCGACCAACCTTTAGGTGAACTGGCGCTCTCTATTCCTCGCGCTTCGGCTCTGTTTCGTCAATATGATATGGATTACTGCTGCGGCGGTAAGCAGACGCTGGCGCGCGCAGCGGCACGTAAAGAGCTGGATGTTGAGGTCATTGAAGCCGAACTGGCAAAGCTTGCTGAACAGCCGATTGAGAAAGACTGGCGTAGCGCGCCGCTGGCAGAAATCATCGACCATATCATCGTGCGCTACCACGATCGTCACCACGAACAACTGCCAGAGCTGATTCTGCAAGCCACCAAAGTTGAGCGCGTTCATGCCGACAAACCGAGCGTGCCAAAAGGGCTGACAAAATACCTGACCATGCTGCATGAAGAGCTTTCCAGCCACATGATGAAAGAAGAGCAAATTCTCTTCCCGATGATTAAACAAGGCATGGGCAGCCAGGCAATGGGGCCAATCAGCGTAATGGAAAGCGAGCACGATGAAGCGGGCGAACTGCTGGAAGTGATCAAACACACCACCAATAACGTCACACCGCCGCCGGAAGCCTGCACCACCTGGAAAGCGATGTATAACGGCATTAATGAACTGATTGATGACCTGATGGAGCACATCAGTCTGGAAAACAATGTACTATTCCCGCGCGCGCTGGCGGGTGAGTGATTTGTTCGACCAACGCACCTGGTTTACACAATCAGGTGCGTTTTCATATTACATTGCGTTATTCACCACTCTGGAGCAATCTTTTATATCTACTGGTCTGGAAAAATTCATTATTCAGCCAATAATAAGTTCCTTCAACGGTCATTAAGTCGCCATGCTCACTAATATAAGCCTTATTCATCTCCTGGGTTTCATTACGCCGCCGCCCACCATTTACCAAAGCATCATCAAGAAAATAGATATATTTATCATCATGTGCAAAAGTATCAGACACCTTCCCTCCGGGCGTTTTAAACCATGTTAATTTTCCTTTAAGCTCAAAGGTTGTAATCGTACCACCACCGATAAAGTACATATATTTATCGTCATACGCTAAACGTTTCGACAATTCACCATCAGCATTTTTAAACCACGTCCAATGTCCATTAATATCAAAAATAGTCACATCATCGCGCGCGATGAAATAAACTTTATTACCTATAATATTAACGCCTTCCTGTAATTCTTGTTGCGGGTCCGGTAAATGAATAACCGACAGTGTTTTTTCGACCGCAGAAACATACTTCACCAGATAGAGCGAATCTTGATATTGCGCCACATTCCCCGTCAGCGGGCGAAAATATTCCGGATCAACATCAGGAATGGTCGCTACCCGGCAGTCATTGCCGCGCCGGGAAGCATCTCGCGTCAACCATGTTACTTTATCCCGCTGTAGGTCAAACGTACTCCGGCAATCTTTACCGAACGCATAACGTTTCTCCCCGTCTTTATCGCGATAAATCAGCAGTGAACCGGCTATCCAGCGCACAATATGAAAGGTATCCGGATCGGCGTTAATGGCATCTCCGTTCACAAAGACCTGCGATTTTGTCCGCCAGATTGTATCCCAGGGTCCAGGATTACTTTTGCTTTCGCAGCTATTAGGTGAATAAATAATGGGACGACGTGTCCAGGGTTTAATGTCAAGAATAGAATACCCTTGCGCACTACCTAACCAGCGCCCCTGAAAGTAAATATTACGGCGATCTTTGAGCACATCTGCGGAATCACCTGAACGAACGCGTCCGCCAACTTGTTGCAGCGAATCCATATCGACCTGCTTTTCGCCGTGATTATCATCCGTGCGTTCGCCATCAAAATAGAGGCTGTCTTTATCGGCAGCAAAACGCCCCCATGCGCGGAATGTTGCGGCATCGACTTTCGGTGTTCCCGGCGGGTTCTGAACTATTTTCCCTGCCCATAAAATATGGCGGCCATCAGTCAGCCAGTCGAAACGCCAGCCACCGTTGGTTCTGATATAAGCGCCACCATCTACCCGCACAAAATCATTATTGATATCATCAGGAGAATCATATTCATCATCAGTGCCGTTGGGTACGCGGCGAAGTTGCTTAAACTTCACCTGCGGCAAATGAATATCCGGGAAATAGAGTCCGTAACCGTCACTATCTTCAACGATATATTTTGTTCCTTGCCCCCACGGTTGGTAGTAAAACGCAGCAGAAGGCACACCGGAACAGGCTAGTGAAGTGGTTGAAAATAAAGCCAGTGCGAGACAAACGGGTTTAATTGGCAACATAGCGTCATCCTGAAGCTGTTAGTGTGAAGAGGTTATTTAAATAAGGGTTTAAGCCCGCTCGGGGGTTGCTTCACCGATGACCATCCTCCCACACCCAGGTTATAACGCAGCCATTCACCTTGTTGGGCGTGCTCTTTCCCAATTCCAGTCGCTTGTTGAGTGTAAAGCTGCCCGTCTGTTGATATAAACGTGTTAGTTAATCCCCAACTACCACCTGCTTCAAGTGAGTCGGAGAGGTCCTCTGGCTTGAGATTAATCAACTCGCCTTCTCCCAGGGCATTGGTTGTGACTTTATAAATTTGGTTCTTATATAAACCAGTATTCCGAACAAACAGATAAAAATATTCCGGATCAACTCCCGCCAGTGTTTCATAAATACACTCACTGCCCGCTGGAGTGGCTTCATGTTTGAGCCAGGAAACATTATTCAGACCAATATTAAAAGGTGCACAGCGATAGCCAATATCCTCAAGCTCATAGTCATGCTCGCCGCTTTTATCGCGATAAATCAACCGTTCGCCAGGCATCCAACGTTTAATCTGAAAGGTTTTGCGATCGGTAGACAGTGGCTTGCCATTAACAAGCACCTGCGAATTTGTCAGCACAACAAATTGCAGGGAGGAATCATGCCGCAGGATTTGAAATCCATCGGCATGGCCCAGCCAGCGACCTTTATGCCAGAGGCTATTTTTATCACGCAGTAAATTCCAGATTTCTGTCTCTTCCAGCGTAGACATATCCACCTGCTTATCACCGCTATTATCATCGGTACGCTGGCCATCAAAATAGATACTGCGTTTATCGGCAGCAAAAGCGCCAAATGCCTGAAAAGTGGCGGCATCGACATTAGGTTTACCGGATGGATTTTTCAGGACTTTGCCAGCCCAAAGAACAGAGCGTCCATCGGTGAGCCAGGTATGCTGGCAATCCCCCTCATCATCGCAATCGAACTTATCGGGATTAAAATCAGACAGTAACCGGGTTTCGTTTTTATTAGCTAAATTGGCAATACGCCAAAGGCGGGAAAAATTAATATCCGGTAATTTGGAGAAGATCTCATCTTTTTTCCCCTTCTGTTCGGCAACGTAAACCGTGCCTTTATTCTGCTGGCGGTAATAAAAATCTGCGCCCCAGGAAGGTGAAATGGAGAGCGGTAATACGGCGATTAATAACCAACTGCGCTTAACCATAGTGAACTCTGCAACAAGCGGCAAAGATTCACGGTAAGCCCGCGCCTGAAGGCTGTCTATGACGGTAGTTTTTTTTAGGAATGTATAAAGACAAAGGAGATGCTGACAACGTGTGATTTGTTCATGCCGGATGCGGCGTAAACGCCTTATCCGGCCTACAAAAACACGCAAATTCAATATATTGCAGAGATCCCGTAGGCCTGATAAGCGTAGCACATCAGGCAATTTTACAGCCTGAAAGGCCCCCGTAGGAGCCTTACTTCGCCATGCGTTTTTTACCAATAAACAGCCAGCCCAGCCCCAGTACAATAAACCACAACGGGGTAACCAGCAGCGCCTGGCGGGTGTCATCTTCCAGCGTCAGCAGTACGATGACGAATACAAAGAACGCCATACATACCCAGCACATCAGTTTGCCGAGCGGCATCTTGTAGATCGACTTCTCATGCAGGTGCGGACGCTGTTTGCGATACACCAGGTACGAACAAAGGATAATCGTCCAGACGAACATAAACAGAATCGCGGAAACAGTCGTGATCATCGTGAACGCGCCAATCACGCTTGGATTCACATACAACATCACCACGCCGCCGAGCAGACAGATACAAGAGAAGGTCAGTCCTTTCGCCGGAACCGCGCGCTTAGAGAGTTTCGCGAACGCTTTCGGCGCGACACCTTCCTGCGCCAGACCAAACAACATACGGCTGGTAGAGAATACGCCACTGTTAGCAGAAGAAGCCGCAGAGGTCAGTACCACAAAGTTAATCACGCTTGCCGCCGCAGGCAGCCCCACCAGCACAAACAGTTCAACGAACGGGCTTTTCTCCGCGACCACCGAACTCCACGGCGTCACGGACATAATCACAATCAGCGCGAAGACGTAGAACATAATGATACGGATCGGAATGGAGTTAATTGCGCGCGGCAGTGATTTCTCTGGATCTTTGGTTTCCGCAGCAGTAGTACCTACCAGCTCAATCCCCACGAAAGCGAAAACCGCTATCTGGAATCCGGCAAAGAAGCCGCTTAAACCTTTCGGGAACCAGCCGCCGTCATTCCACAAATGCGCGAACGACGCTTCCACACCGGTCGGAGACTGGAAGTGCATCATCACCATGATCAGACCGACAACAATCAGCGACACGATGGCGACGATTTTGATCATCGCGAACCAGAACTCCATCTCACCGAACATTTTCACGGTAGCGAGGTTTAGAACCAGCAACAGTATGATCACCGACAGCGACGCCACCCAGTCGGAAAGCCCCGGGAACCAGAACTGCGCATAAGCGGTAATAGCGACAACATCCGCCATACCGGTAACTACCCAACAGAACCAATAAGTCCAGCCGGTGAAATATCCTGCCCACGGACCCAGCAGATCGGAAGCGAAGTCACTAAAAGATTTGTATTCCAGATTCGAAAGCAGCAATTCCCCCATTGCCCGCATCACGAAAAAGAGCATAAAACCGATGATCATATAAACGAAAATGATCGACGGCCCAGCAAGACTGATTGTTTTACCGGATCCCATAAACAACCCTGTACCAATGGCGCCGCCAATGGCAATAAGCTGAATATGTCGGTTTGTGAGATTGCGCCGTAGCGACTGTTCAGCCGGAGCCTGATCATCGGCAACGACTTTTACCTGATCTACCATGTTTTTTCTTCCTGTCTGTGTTGTTCAGGCTCTGCGGCCTTTTGTCAGTCTATGATACGACGAATCCGTATCGGGACTCATCGATATTAGGTAACAATACGCGGGATGAATACTAAGATTTAGATCTAATGTTAATTTTATGTTTAAACTGAGTGTCATATCACGGTGATAACGCGAAACAGCTCACAAAAATACACGCTTACGGGGTGTTTGCAACATAAAATATCGCCGATTGGCAAACTGAAGGGTTTATTGCTAAATGCCTGCTCCCCTCTGGCTCGAGGGGAACAGAATACGCTGCTTAGAGGATTTCCAGCAGCTCGACTTCAAACACCAGGGTGCTGAACGGAGGAATGGACGCGCCAGCGCCGCGCTCGCCATAGGCCAGTTCCTGCGGGATAGTCAGTTCCCACTTAGAACCTACCGGCATCAGAGTCAGTGCTTCAATCCAGCCTGGGATCACGCCGTTCACCGGGAATTCAGCCGGTTCGCCACGGGCAACGGAGCTGTCAAATACAGTGCCGTCGATCAATTTACCGGTGTAATGAACGCGAACGCGGTCGGTACGCGCAGGAATTGCGCCTTCGCCCTGGTTAATCACGCGGAATTGCAGGCCGGACTCGGTGCTGTTCACGCCCTCTTTTTTAGCGTTTTCTTCAAGATATTTAACACCTTCAGCAGCCATCGACTGGAAACGCTGACGACGAACAGCATCGGCACGTTCATGGATTTCACGCAGCGCGCGGTGCACCACATCAACCGGAACAGCCGGATGTTTGCCTTCCAGCGCGTCGGCAATACCTGCAACTAGCGCTTCTGGCAGCAGTCCTTCCAGGCCAGATTCACTCAGTTGCTGCCCTACCTGCAAACCAATGCCGTAGCTAGCTTGCGCTTCGATGGTGTCAAAAGTTGGGGTGGTCATCTTATTTCCTTCCTCAGGGTATAAAGTAACGGGCAGCATATCAGCCACACTTCCTTGGGTAAAACTTTGTCGCGAGAGTGATGACAAATCCCGGGGAAAAAGAAACAATAGCAATATCCCGTATGAATATAATAAAGGCGGGTTTACCACGGACATCATAGCGTTAGCTTATTCATAGGCTATGATTGAGGAACAAGACGCGGAGCAGGAGGAAACCATGCCCGGGCGCTTTGAACTAAAACCAACCCTGGAGAAGGTCTGGCACGCGCCGGACAACTTTCGCTTCATGGATCCGCTACCGCCGATGCATCGTCGGGGGATTATTATTGCCGCCATTATTTTGGTGGTCGGTTTTCTGCTTCCGTCTGAGGATGCTACCGACTCCCCCGTCGTGACGCGTGAAGCGCAGCTGGATATTCAGTCGCAATCTCAGCCGCCAACGGAAGAACAACTGCGGGCGCAATTAGTTACCCCACAAAATGATCCTGATCAGGTGGCTCCGGTCGCCCCTGAACCGATACAGGAAGGCCAGCCGGAAGATCAGCCACAAACTTCTCAAACGCAACCTTTCCAGCCAGATAGCGGAATTGATAATCAGTGGCGCTCTTATCGTGTCGAACCGGGTAAAACGATGGCGCAGCTGTTCCGCGACCACGGACTCCCCGCTACCGATGTCTATGCGATGGCGCAGGTAGAAGGCGCGGGCAAGCCGCTAAGTAATTTGCAAAATGGGCAATTAGTACAAATCCGCCAGAACGCCAGCGGCGTAGTGACGGGCTTAACCATTGATACGGGGAATAACCAACAGGTTCTGTTTACCCGCCAGCCAGATGGCAGTTTTATCCGCGCGCGGTAGATGAAGGGTCAACGAGAAGCCAGCTAAGGATCGTCTCTTTGATGACCTTACGTCTGGCTTCCAGCGCCTGGGGTGAAACCATACTGATGTGATAAACCAGGCCAAGCGTATGCTGGTTAATCAAATAATATCCTCCAAGCGCGGCAATATTAATATTCACCTGCAATGGGTCGATGTCTGGCTTAAAAATATTACGCTTCTTCCCTTCAGACAATAACGATTCCATTAACTGCAAATGCGCGTGGTTAATTTCCTGAAGACGCTGTGATTTTGCATAGTGCACACCTTTGCTTTGGTTTTCACTATGCACAACTTTTAAAAACCAGGGGTTAGAAATATAATAATCCCAGGTAAAGTCGATGATTTTTTCAATTGCTTTTTGTGGAGGAAGACCTGAAACATCAAGGGATTTTTCTTTTTGTCGAATATCGCTCCAGGTGTATTCTAGCACTTCGATAAATAAATTTTCTTTATTACCAAAATGGTGATAAACCGTCTGTTTACTACACCCCGCAGCCTTCACAATATTATCGACTCTGGCCCCTTCATAACCATATTCGGCAAATTCATTAACCGCGCATAATAATAGTTTTTCCTTCAGGCTTTGTACGTTGCTGGTATCAAGATACATAACGCTTCCCCATCTCCTCTTCATGATGTCTATCATAACCTGATTTGATTTCAGCTCCAGAAAAAAGGGCAAAAACTCGTACTTTCATCAGGTTATCAAATGTCCTGTGATCATTATCGCAAATCAACCAACCAGATGGTTGATCTTTCTTTCCGCGCATCGCAAGCTAATCGTCACTTAGGGAAATAATATTCAAAAGAGGGTTATTGTATGAAGTCCACTCGTTCTGTTGCCGTCATCACCGGAGCCGCACGTGGTATTGGAAAGGGCTGTGCGCTGGAGCTTGCTCGTAGTGGGTTTAACCTGCTGATTAACGATCGCCCCGATGCCGACAGCGTAGAAAAATTACATGCCACGCAACAGGAATGTATGGCGGAAGGCGTGGAAGTCATTTGCTTCCCTGCCGATGTTGGCGATCTATCCCTGCATGAAGAGATGCTCGATGCAGCGCAAAACCAGTGGGGACGTCTGGACTGCCTGCTCAATAACGCCGGAATTTCGGTGAAAAAGCGTGGTGATATTCTCGACCTGGAGCCAGACAGCTTCGACGACAACATTGCCATCAATACCCGCGCGCCATTCTTCCTCGCCCAGGCATTCAGTAAACGTCTGCTCGCACAACCAAAACCGGAAGCGGAGCTACCACACCGCTCGATTATTTTTGTCAGCTCAATCAACGCCATCATGCTGGCGATGAATCGCGGCGAATACACCATTGCCAAAACGGCAGTATCTGCTGCCGCCCGTCTGTTTGCCGCTCGCCTGTGCAACGAACAAATTGGCGTTTATGAAATCCGCCCAGGTTTAATCAAAACCGATATGACTATTCCGGCAACCGCCTATTACGATGAATTGATTGCCAAAGGGTTGGTACCGTGGGGCCGTTGGGGCTTTCCACAGGATATCGCCTCCACCGTACGCGCAATGGCGGAAGGTAAGCTGATTTATACCTGTGGTCAGGCGGTCGCTATCGACGGCGGCTTAAGTATGCCGCGCTTCTGAGGCTGAACCATGAGAGATCTGTTACAACGCCCTGATTTATTAAGCATTAATACCGCGACGCTAGGTTATAAAACGCCGCTGCCCGCCATTATTGATGCCTGTGCCGCACGCGGTATCGGCGCGATCGCCCCCTGGCGCAGAGAGTTGCAGGGCGAAGATCTCCAGCAGATCGCCTGCCAACTCACCGCCAGTAACATGCGTGTTTCGGGTTTGTGCCGCAGTACGTACTACACCGCGCCAACACTGGCGGAGCGCAAGCTGGCGGTTGACGATAACCGCCGGGCGCTGGACGACGCCGCCGAGCTTAACGCCGCCTGTTATATGCAGGTGGTCGGCGGACTGCCAACGGGTACAAAAGATCTGTATGAAGCGCGAGAACAGGTGAAACAAGGGATCCGCCAGTTGCTGCCACATTCGAAAGAAGTTGGCGTGCCGATTGCACTGGAGCCGCTGCACCCGATGACCGCTGCCGATCGATCCTGTCTGTGCACGTTACGCCAGGCGCTGGACTGGTGCGATGAACTCGATCCCGATGGCGAATTTGGCCTCGGCGTCGCGGTAGATGTCTACCACGTCTGGTGGGACCCGGATCTCGCCAGCCAGATCCGGCGTGCCGGAAAACGCATTCTCGCTTTTCATGTTTCCGACTGGCTGGTGCCGACCACCGATTTAGTCAATGACCGGGGAATGCCGGGAGATGGTGTAATCAATATTCCGTCAATTCGTCGACTGGTTGAAAACGCCGGATTTAATGGTGCTATTGAACTGGAAATATTCTCACCGTACTGGTGGCAGCAAGATATTAACAGCACGCTGGATATTAGCGTCGATCGCATTGCGCATTATTGTTAAGGAATAATCATGAGTGACCAACCCGTTCTGTTCAGCAGAGCGGCGGCTTCTTGCCGCCTGACATTGAACCGTGAAGATAAATGTCATGCTATTAACGAAGAGATGATTGAATCTCTCGACCATTATTTAAATGAAATTGAAAACGACACGGCATTACGATTAGTCGAATTAACCGCTACTGGTGATAAATTCTTTTGTGCAGGCGGCGATATTAAATCGTGGTCAGCCTATTCGCCATTAGATATGGGCAGAAAATGGATTAAACGCGGTAACGAGGTTTTTAATCGCCTGCGCAATTTACCCCAATTAACGGTTGCGAATCTCAACGGTCATACCATCGGAGGTGGGATTGAACTTGCCTTGTGCTGCGATATTCGTATCGCTCGCCCCCACGCGAAATTCTCTAATCCTGAAGTAATCCTCGGCATGGTGCCTGGCTGGATGGGCATTGAACGCGTGCTTAATCAGGTTGGCCCGGTGGTCGGTCGTCAGATGCTGATGCTGGGTAAACGCCTGACGGCGCAGGAAGCTCAGGCAGCGAATTTAATTGATGAAGTGGTGGAAAAAGAACAGGTGGAAAGCTGGATGGCGAACCAGTTCACCCAGCTGGAAAAATGTGGTCCAGTGGCGCTGGCGCACATTAAACAACTGATTCTGGCGCTGGAAAATAAACACGCCGATTACTCACACCAGTTACTGGCAGGGTTAATGTCTGCTACTCAGGATTGCCAGCAGGCGACACGCGCATTTGCCGAAAAAGGTAGTGTTAGCTTTTTAGCTTTCATAATCAATAAGGAAATTGTATGCGTAAGATATCAACCGCCGAGGCACTGGCGGCGCAAATTCAGGACGGGGCAACCATTGCTATTAGCGGTAACGGCGGCGGAATGGTGGAAGCCGACCATATTATGGCTGCCATTGAAGCGCGTTTCCTGCAAACCGGACACCCTCGCGGCCTGACGCTAATCCACTCTCTGGGCATTGGCGATCGCGACAGTAAAGGCACAAACCGCTTCGCTCATGCAGATATGCTCAGACGCATAATTGCCGGACACTTTACCTGGTCGCCCAAAATGCAGGCGCTGGTAAAAAATAACACTATTGAAGCCTACTGCTTTCCTGGTGGCGTAATTCAGGCATTGCTGCGGGAAATCGGTGCCGGACGTCCGGGGCTTTTTACCCACGTTGGGCTGGGATCGTTTGTTGATCCACGCAATGGCGGCGGTAAGTCGAACGAATGCACCACCGAGGATCTGGTAGAACTGATTGAAATTGATGGCGAAACCAAACTCCGCTATCGCCCTTTCAAAGTGGACTATGCCATTTTGCGCGGCACCTATGCCGATCCGCGTGGCAACGTCAGCCTCGAAGAAGAAGCGATTGATATGGATAGCTATTCGATGGCGCTGGCAGCACACAACAGCGGCGGCAAAGTGTTTGTACAGGTGCGCGATGTACTGGAAGCTGGCGCCATTGAACCTCGCATGGTCAAGCTGCCAGGGATTCTGGTCGATGGTATCGTTGAACACCGCGAACAACCACAAACCTATCTTGGCGGTTACGACCTGACCATCAGCGGTCAGCATCGCCGTCTGAGTTCTAACGACGCTATTGAACTGGTTAGCCATCCGGTACGTCGCCTGATTGCTCGCCGGGCAGCACGCGAACTGGTTGCCGGAGCTTCAACCAACTTTGGCTTTGGTATTCCGGGCGGTATTCCTGGCGTTGCGCTGCGCGAAGGCGTGCCTTACCAAAGTTTATGGCTAAGTGTTGAACAAGGCGTACATAACGGAATGATGCTGGATGATGCGTTTTTCGGCTGCGCCCGCAACGCCGATGCCATTATTCCATCACTCGATCAATTTGAGTTCTACAGTGGCGGTGGCATCGATATTACGTTCCTCGGCATGGGTGAGATGGATCAGCACGGCAACGTCAACGTTTCGCATCTCAACGGAAATCTGATCGGCCCCGGCGGCTTCCTCGAAATTGCACAAAACGCCCGTAAAGTGGTGTTCTGCGGTACGTTTGATGCCAAAGGCAGCAAGATTGATGTAACGCCAGATGGCTTGCATATCGCCCAGTCAGGTCAAATCCCTAAACTGGTTACCCAGGTGGAAAAAATCACCTTTAGCGCCGCCTACGCACAGCAAAGCGGTCAGGAAGTGCTGTACATCACCGAACGTGCGGTATTCCAGTTAATGGCAGAAGGCGTTGAATTAATTGAGATTGCTCCGGGCGTGGAGATTGACCGCGACATTCTGCCGTATATGGCCTTCCGTCCGATTATCAGGCAACCACGTCTGATGGAAAGCAGCCTGTTTACGCCGATGGAGGGTGCATGAGCCAGCTTGATGACGCCATCCTCGACACGCTGACGCACGTCACTTTTCCGAAGGGTTTTGCGCAGGCAGAGCCAACCGTGGTTGCTGCGGTGGACGGTGTAGATTATCCACTCTGGCAAGTTGATGCACTGGTCGTTGGTAGTGGCGCGGCTGGACTGCGCGCTGCAGTAGAACTAAAGCGTCGTCAGCAAAATGTGCTGATTGCGACCGCCGGGTTATATATGGGAACGTCAGCGTGTTCTGGTTCCGATAAACAAACACTGTTTACCGCCGCTACTGCGGGCAACGGCGACAACTTCGCCAAACTGGCGGAAGCACTGGCGAGCGGCGGCGCGATGGATCACGACACCGCTTATGTCGAGGCGGTCGGTTCCCTGCACACTCTTGGCGGTCTGCAACATCTTGGTCTGGAATTACCAGAGGACCGCTATGGCGCAATTCTCCGTTATCAGACCGATCATGACGAAGCCGGACGCGCAACCTCGTGTGGGCCGCGTACTTCTCGTCTGATGGTGAAAGTATTGCTGGAGGAAGTGCAGCGTCTTGCAATTCCACTACTGACCAGTGCAACAGTAATTAAGCTGCTGCATCAACGCGGTGAGAATGGCGAAGATCGCGTTGCGGGGGCTATCCTCGCAACCGGTTCCCGCGCCCATAACCCGTGGGGGCTGGCAATTGTGACTGCTCCCAATGTAGTACTGGCAACGGGCGGACCGGGCGAGCTTTATCGCGACAGTGTTTATCCGCATAAATGCTTTGGCTCGCTGGGGCTTGCGCTGGAAGAAGGTTTGACGCTAACCAATCTGACCGAAAGCCAGTTTGGTATTGGCACGCCGCGCAGCACCTTTCCGTGGAATTTATCCGGCACCTATGTGCAGGTGATCCCGTATATCTATTCTGTGGATACAGAAGGCAACGAGTATAACTTCCTTACGGATTACTATCGCACTACCCAGGAACTGGCTTCAAACATCTTCCGTAAGGGCTATCAGTGGCCGTTCCATGCCACGCGGGTGATGGATTTTGGTTCCAGCTTGTTAGATATGGCGGTGGCGCAGGAACAACAACGTGGTCGCCAGGTTTTTATGGATTTCAATCGCAATCCTGAAGCCGTGCCTGGTGATTTGCCGTTCTCATTAGAGCGACTGGATGCCGACGTCCACGCGTATCTGGAAAATAACGGCGCCCTGGTGCCATCGCCCATCGAACGCCTGCAACGGATGAATCCGCTGTCTATCTCGCTGTATAAGATGCACGGTTACGATCTCACTGCGCAGCCTCTGCAGTTCGCCATGAACAATCAGCATATGAATGGCGGTATTGAAGTGGATGTCTGGGGGCAAACCTCCCTGCCCGGTTGCTTTGCGGTGGGAGAAGTGGCCGGAACTCACGGCGTTACCCGACCTGGCGGCGCGGCACTGAATGCCGGACAGGTTTTTGCAGTGCGTCTGGCGCGTTTTATTGGCTGCACACAAAAGCGGTCTGTTGATGGAGATATTGCAAAGCTGGCAGCCTCGCCGTTGTCTACCGTCAGAGAGATCATCACTCAGGCGCTGGCAAACGAAAATGGAATGGCGCTGGTAACGGTGAAAGAAAAAATTCAGGCGCGAATGTCTGATTACGCCGGATTTATTTGTCATGCCGATAAAGTTCGTCACGCCGCCCGTGACGCCCTGCTGTTAAGTGAGTTTGTGCAACAACACGGTTTGACCATCAACCATGTTGGCGAAATTGCCGAGCTATTTATGTGGCGGCATATGGCGCTAACGTCTGCCGCCGTATTGACACAGTTGACACATTATATTGATGCAGGCGGCGGCAGCCGTGGAGCGAGGATGGTTATTGATCCACAAGGCGAATATCTACCACAAACTCGTCGCGGCGCAAAAGAAGAATGGCGTTTTCGCTCTGAACTTGCTGACGATAAAAATCACAAATTAACGATTCATTATTCACAAGACTCTTTTATTACTGAAGTGAAGTCTTTACGTGTGCTACCTCGTATTAATGGTACTTACTTTGAAAAAAACTGGCCAGAGTTTCTAAAGGGAGAGATTTACACACAATAATTTTTAATATGTTCTCTGTACCTGATTTTTATTAACTATTACACGGAATTACCAACAACCAGGGTTTATTAATATAATTAAAAGGTTTAAACATGAATAAAATAAAGAATTACCGGTGGCATATGATTGCCCTCGTATGCTTTATCACTGTAATCAATTATCTGGACAGAACGGCGTTAGGTATTGCGGCTCCAACTATTATGGAGACAACCGGAATAACTAAAGAGCAATATTCATGGATTGTCAGTGCATTCCAGTTGGCCTATACATTGGGTCAACCGATAATGGGTTTCTTTATTGATACCGTGGGTCTGAAGTTAAGTTTTGCGATATGTGCCGCAATCTGGGGCCTAGCGACAATGGGTCATGCACTTACCGGAACATGGTCAGGTCTGGCATTTATGCGCGCCCTGATGGGTTTCAGCGAAGCGTCGGCGATTCCGGCGGGTGTAAAAACCGCATCAACATGGTTCCCGGCAAAAGAGCGGGGCGTGGCGACAGGTGTTTTCAATATGGGCACCTCACTTGGCGCGATGCTTGCGCCACCGCTGATTGCCTGGTGCATTATGTTTCATAGCTGGCAATTTGCGTTTATTGTCTCAGGTAGTCTTGCTTTGCTCGCGGCTTTATTTTGGTTCTTTTGTTATAAAGATCCAAAAGATGCCAAACGCCTTTCTGATGAAGAGCGCCACTATATTGAATCAGGGCAAGAACAGCATCTTAAAACAGATAAGAAAGAAAAAACGTCAATCAAGCATATCCTCAGCCAACGTAATTTCTGGGGGATTGGCATCGCGCGTTTTCTCGCTGACCCGGCATGGGGAACCATTAACTTCTGGGTGCCGATTTTCTTTGTTGAAACGCTGCATTTTAGCCTGAAAGAAATCGCCATGTTCGTCTGGCTGCCTTTCCTGCTGGGCGACCTTGGCTGTTTAGCCAGTGGTTTTGTGGCGAAGTTCTTCCACGATCGCGGCGTGAGTTTAATTAACTCGCGAAGAATTACCTTCACTATCGCTGCCGTCATTATGATGACGATTGGTCTGGTGAGTATTGTCGAAAATCCCTACATTGCCGTGTTACTGATTAGTATTGGCGCGTTCTCGCATCAATGCCTTTCTACCGTTGCAGCAACTCTGGGCGGCGATCTGTTCAAAAAAGACGAAGTGGCTACCGCAGTGGGTATGGCAGGGGCATGTGCGTGGAGCGGTCAGTTGATTTTCAACCTGTTCATCGGGGCATTCGTTCACATTATCGGCTTCGCGCCGTTCTTTATTGCCCTGGCTTTCTTTGACATTATTGGCGCCATTGCGTTGTGGACGCTTATCAAAGTTAAAGATGAAGAACCGCAAGTACAGTTAGCGACAAGCTAATTAATAGATATCAGAGCGTTATACTACCAGTTGTAACGCTTTCGCTATAAAGCAAAACGCCGACCAATGGTCGGCGTTTTTACGTCTCGTTGAATAACGAATTATTCAGCTACTACGTTTACGATCACTTTCGCGAATACTTCGCTGTGAACCTGGAAGCTCACTTCGTGTTCGCCAGTGGTACGCAGAACGCCGTTCGGCAGACGAACTTCGCTCTTAGCCACTTCAACGCCAGCTGCAGTTACAGCGTCAGCGATGTCGCGAGTACCGATGGAACCGAACAGTTTACCTTCGTCGCCAGCTTTGGACGCGATGGTAACAGTTTCCAGTGCATTGATTTTCTCAGCGCGAGCATTAGCTGCTGCCAGAACTTCAGCCAGTTTAGCTTCCAGTTCAGCGCGACGTGCTTCGAAGAATTCAATGTTTTTCTTGGTAGCTGGAACAGCTTTACCCTGCGGTACCAGGAAGTTACGAGCATAGCCCGCTTTAACGTTTACCTGATCACCCAGGCTACCCAGGTTTGCTACTTTATCAAGCAGAATAACTTGCATTACCTTATCCTCTCAAAGTCGTATTAATGGACCGTGACCGATTACTGATGGCGATCAGTGTACGGCAGCAGGGACAGGTAGCGAGCGCGTTTGATAGCGCGAGCCAGCTGACGCTGGTATTTTGCACGGGTACCGGTGATACGGCTTGGGACAATCTTACCGCTTTCGGTGATGTAGTTTTTCAGCGTAGCGATATCTTTATAGTCGATCTCTTGAACGCCTTCCGCGGTGAAACGGCAGAACTTGCGACGACGGAAATAACGTGCCATATGGCTAGTCTCCAGAATCTATCAATTCAATCTGCTCGGCATGCAAAACCATTTTGCTCAGACCGTTCTTTGCCTTGTGGCATGAAATGAACCCCTGAACGGTTATGCGACTGCCGACCGTTATACTGTGAGTAATGGCCTGGTTTTCGTGTCCGCTAACAATAACGGGCATTTGGCACCACGCCTGCCGGTGAAAACCGGCTTCCTCCTGCACAGAACGATGCTCAAGCACGAACTGGCAGTGAGGAATTCCTGATGGACTGACCTTTCGAAGGGGCATCCTGCACACGGTGCCGGACAACACCAGACGGTTGGTCATCAGAAATTACTCTTCAGAATCCCCAGCTTCAGCATCATCAGCGGTTTCGTTTGCGAAATCATCGCGACGCTCACGGCGCTCGTCTTTCGCTTTAACCATCGGAGATGCTTCGGTAACGGCGTGCTTAGTACGCATTACCATGCTACGGATAACGGCGTCGTTGAAGCGGAAGGTAGTTTCCAGCTCATCGATCACTTCCTGCGGCGCTTCAACGTTCATCAGAACGTAGTGAGCTTTGTGCAGTTTGTTGATCGGGTAAGCCAGCTGACGGCGGCCCCAGTCTTCCAGACGGTGGATCTTGCCTTCTGCACCAGTGATGGCAGCAGTATAGCGCTCGATCATGCCCGGAACCTGTTCGCTCTGGTCAGGATGGACCATAAAAACGATTTCGTAATGACGCATCGAATTGCTCCTTACGGATTATTCAGCCTCCTGTCTGGGTCAACCGCAGCCCATGGAGGCAAGGAACGTGTTAAAGGGCGGCTGAAAAATGACGCGTTATAGTACTGGTATACCCCGCTAAACTCAAGGCCAGCCGACAAATAAATCTCATTTTTCGCCAAATCGTACTAACCCGCTGATTTGAAGTTCATCACATTCCATCACGGTGTTTTTTTGAACAACTGCATCAGAAATGGTCACCATCAACTTCTTTATCATTGATTAAAATTAAAGCAGAAGATCATCACAGAGGAGAGCACACAAAGTCAGCCGTTGAGGAGGTATCTATGTTCAGCCGTGTTTTAGCCCTTCTGGCTGTGCTTTTGCTAAGTGCAAATACATGGGCAGCCATTGAAATTAATAACCACCAGGCCAGAAATATGGACGACGTACAGAGCTTAGGCGTGATTTATATCAATCATAACTTCGCCACCGAAAGTGAAGCACGTCAGGCATTAAATGAAGAGACTGATGCGCAGGGCGCAACGTACTACCACGTGATTCTGATGCGGGAACCGGGGAGTAACGGCAACATGCACGCCAGCGCGGATATTTATCGCTAGCACCAGTATAACCAACGAAACATTGCCATAGTTAGCTTTGCCCCCTTCGCAGGGGGCTTTTTTACGCGGACATTCAACGAATAGCGACTTCCGGGTCCGGCTCATGAGTAATGCGATTACGTAAGTCGCGGCGCATTATTTCTATTATCCAGAACCAGAAAATATGCCCAAGAATTTCAGAGGCATATTCGTCAAAAGGCAATTGAGTGAGCGGCGGCGTTAAATTCAGCGCCGGACAAAATATGCCGTGAACTGCCACTGTCACAATAAGCCCTGCTAATATTCCCTGCCATAATTTCACTTTCGGGAAAATTTCCGCGACAACACAATACCCTATCGCAAAAACCAGTGAGAAGATGATGTGCGTTACCATTACCGGGTTGATGATATGTTCCGAAAATGTATACACCGTTTGTGTTGGGTCGATGCCTAAATAATCCCGTAAAAAGATATACGGCGGATTAAATTCATCACGACCACCGGAAAATGTGCGTGGCGGCAACGGAACTTCCGCGCCCCATTTAACAAATGCTGAAATAATTCCTGAAAGTACACCCACAAGTAACGCCACGCCATAGCGGCGACGTTGCGGATCCGTTCTGAAAAACAATCCGTTGATAGCCATAAAAACACCTGCTGTTTATACGATTTTTTAACTGAAGCGGCCCCGGAATCAGACCAATTACATCCCGCAGGAGGTAATAATTCCGGAGCGCACTGCTTACTTCTGCCCGTAATAGGCGTTGGGCCCGTGCTTACGCATGAAGTGTTTATTCATCAGGTAGCTGTCGATGGGATTAAGCTGCGGGTTAATGCCGCGAGCAATCCACGCCATTTTCGCCACTTCTTCCATCACCACCGCGTTATGCACCGCGTCGTGGGCATCTTTACCCCAGGCAAATGGCCCGTGCTGGTACACCACAATACCCGGTGTATGTAGCGGCTCGGCATCACCCAGCGTTTCGATAATCACTTTGCCAGTGTTCAGTTCATACTCGCCCTGTACCTCTTCTTCGCTTAATCCGCGAGTACACGGAATATCGCCAAAGAAGTAGTCGGCGTGCGTGGTGCCTAACGCCGGGATCGCCAGCCCCGCCTGCGCCCATGCGGTGGCATGAGTAGAGTGGGTATGGACAATGCCGCCAAGCGACGGGTAACGACGGTAGAGTTCGAGATGCGTCGCAGTGTCGGAAGACGGACGATACTCCCCTTCCACCACCTTGCCGCTCATATCGACCACCACCATATCGTCTGCTTTCATGGTTTCGTAGGCGACGCCGCTGGGCTTGATCACCACCAGCCCGCGTTCGCGGTCAATGGCGCTGACGTTGCCCCAGGTAAAGGTCACCAGCCCGTAGCGCGGCAGATCCATGTTGGCTTCAAATACCTGCTGTTTCAGCTTTTGCATTATGCCGCCTCCACCATGCCTGCTTTAGCCATGCGCGCTTTCACCCAATCACGCGCTTTCGCCACTTCCGCCGCCGGGTCTTCCGCCGTTTCGCTCCACATCTCAATCAGGTAAGGCCCGCAATAGCCACTCTGTTTGAGCGTTTCGAAGCAACGTTCGAAATCCACCACACCTTCGCCAAACGGTACGTTTTTGAAGACGCCCGGTTTGGTGTCTTTCACATGCACCGCGACGATGTGCCCTATTCCGGCCTGCAATTCCATCTGCACGTCGTTGTCCCACGCCGACAGGTTGCCAATATCCGGGTAGAGCTGGAACCACGGGTTGTTGAGATAGTGCGCGTAACCCAGCGCCTTGCTGATAGAGTTCATCAACGGATAGTCCATGATCTCCATCGCCAGCGTGACCTGCGCCCGGCTTGCCATCTCAACGCTCTCTTTCAGCCCGTCACGGAAACGACGACGCGTTTCGTTATTGGCTTCCTGATAGTAAACGTCATAGCCCGCCAGTTGGATCACGCGAATGCCGACGTCCTGCGCGAACTGGATAGCTTTACGCATGATCTCCAGCCCCTGCGCCCGCACTGCGTCATCTTCACTCCCCAGAGGAAAACGACGATGAGCTGAAAGGCACATGGACGGCACGCGCACACCCGTTTCAACAATCGCGTTGACCAGCGCCAGACGTTGTTCACGGCTCCAGTCAAGGCGCGACAGGCGAGCGTCCGTTTCATCCACCGACATCTCGACAAAATCAAAACCCAACTCTTTCGCCAGTTGCAGCCGTTTCAACCAGCACTCCCCGGCAGGGAGTGCTTTTTCATAAATGCCGAGCGGGATCTGTTTGGACAGCATATCCGCTCCTTAGCCCCACAGTTGGGCGATGGAACGTTTGAACTGACGCGCGGCTTCAACCGGAGACGCGGCGTCACGGATGCTGCGGCCAGCGATGAAGACATGAATCGGAATGCCTTTGAACAGCGGCAGATCTTCCAGCGCCAGGCCCCCGGTTACGGTCACTTTGAAGCCCATATCGGAAAGACGTTTAATTGCGGTGATATCCGCGTCGCCCCACGCCACGCCAGCGGCCTGCGCGTCACGGCTGCGGTGATAAACCACCTGCCCAATGCCTGCGTCACGCCACTGCTGCGCCTGTTCCCAGGTCCAGTAACCGGTCAGTTCGATCTGCACGTCGCCGTTAAACTCTTTTGCCACGTCCAGCGCACCTTTGGCGGTGTTGATATCCGCACAGCAAATCACGGTCACCCAGTCAGCGTTGGCTTCGAAGCACATACGAGAAAGGATTTTGCCCGCATCGGCAATTTTGGCGTCTGCCAGCACGATTTTGTGCGGGTAAAGCGCTTTCAGGTCACGAACCGCACGCACGCCTTCGCCCACGCACAGAATGGTACCCACTTCGATAATGTCGACTTCTTCGGCAATCAGGCGAGTGGTTTCGTAGGCGCTATCCATAGTCTGGTTGTCCAGCGCGACCTGCAACATCGGTAATGACATGTTCAATTCCTTCTTAAGCTGCCGCGTTGGTGCGGTCAATTAAATCCAGTACTTCCTGCTCGGTACGGCAGGCGCGTAAACGGTCGAAATTCTCTTCATCTTCAAACAGGTTGACTATCTGCATGATGCCCACTTCCTGGTGAGTGTTGGCATCGACCGCCGCCATGGTGATGAGGATATCCACCGGATCGTTGTCGTCGTGGTTAAATTCCAGCGGCTTTTTCAGCGTTACCAGAGAGAAACCTGTTTTCTTAACGCCCTCTTCCGGCCGCCCGTGCGGCATCGCCAGCCCCGGAGCGATAACGAAATAGGGGCCAAACTGTTCAACGCCATCCAGAATCGCCTGGTAGTAACGCGGTTCGACAACGTCCGCCGCCACCAGCAGGTCAACGCCGATTTTCACCGCTTCCTGCCAGGTATTTGCTTCGGCCTGCAGACGGATGGATTTATTTTCAGCCAGCGAATCACGTAATTTCATGGCGCGCCCTTACTTCACGTCCTGCGGGAAATGCTCTTTGATCACTTCCAGCAGTTTCGGGCCAAAGTCGGCAGGTGAGAGCATGTTGCGCACGCCAACCACATATTTGTTGCCGGTTACGGTGATTTCGCCCGCGATATGGGTAGAAGCGATGATGATATCCGCGCCGCTCAACTCACTTTTGTACTCGCCAACCGCGCAGCTGTTTACCGTGTGGTCGATGTTCGACTGGGTTAAAAACTGGTCCACTTTCATTTTCATGATCATGGAACTGCCTTGTCCGTTGCCACACACAGCCAGAATACGTACGGTCATAATCAAAACTCCTTATTAAGCAGACTGTTCTGCCAGTTGTTTTTCTGCATCTTCTTCTGCGCGCAGCGCGCGGCCAGCGAAGAACATATAAGCCAGTGCAATTACAATGATGACGGCCATAAAGGCGATACCGATGGAGAAGAAGCCCTGCATCATCGGCGGTGCCAGAATCGACCAGTCCGCCATGCCCATCCAGGCACTCATACCGGTGAGTTTCACCGCCCAGACGCAGCCGAAGATTTCAATCATCCCCATCACCAGACAAATTTTGAGTGCCGCACGCCAGCCGCCGAAGTGGTTAGCGAATACGCCAATAGTGGCGTTGGAGAAGAACATCGGAATAAAGCCTGGAATAATCAGAATGGAAGAGCCGCAGGCGACCAGAATGCCAACCGCAATCAGCTGACCGATGGTGCCCCACATAAAGCCCCAGACCACGGCGTTCGGCGCGAAGCTATAGATAGCCGCACAGTCAATCGCCAGAACCGCACCCGGGATCAGGCGCTGGGAGATACCGTTAAACGCTTCAGAGAGTTCCGCCACAAACATGCGCACGCCCTGAGTGATGATGAAAATCGCCACCGCGAAGGAGAAACCGGTTTGCAGGATGTAGACCGTCCAGTGCACTTTGCCCGCCATCGCCTGCACGGTGTCGATACCGAAGGAGAGCAGAATGGCGCCAAAGAAGATGGTCATTACAATCGCCGTGGAGACGATGTTGTCGTGGAAAATGTTCAGCCAGCCTGGCAGTTTGAGGTCTTCAACGCTCTCTTCTTTTTTGCCCAGGAACGGCGCGACTTTATAGGCAATCCAGGATGCAAACTGTTGCTGGTGACCGATGGAGAAACCGCAGCCGTCCGTCACTTCCTGAGTTGGCTTGTACATCATGTTGGAGGTGATGCCCCAATAGAGCGAAACCAGAATCGCGGTGCAGATAATGGTGGTCCACATGGAGTAGCCGAAAATAAACAGCGTAACGGCAATCAGCCCCGCCTGCTGGAACATAATGTGGCCGGTCAGCATGATGGTGCGAATGCCGGTAATGCGACGCAACAGCACGTAACAGATGTTCAGCGCCAGAGCCAGCAGTACCGCGTACCCCACCCAGCTATAGGCGTCACCCATGCGCTCGATAGTGGCCATCATGGAAGCGTAAGTATCTGAAATCGCACCGTTGATGCCGTAGACTTCAGACATTTTCGCCACCACCGGTTTGAAGGTGCTGGTCAGGATGCCGGACCCTGCCTGCAACAACATGAAACCAATAATGGTTTTTATCGTACCTTTGATAATTACACTGACACTTTTGCGCAGCAGGATGTAGCCCAGACAGGTCACAATACCCAACAACAACGGGGCATTGGTCATGACCTGGTTAAAAAACACGGTAAAGATGTTGTAGAGGATCTCCATAACGATCTCCTGAAGAAGAGGTAACCGAGTATTCCGCACACCCGGAATGTTGTGCACTCACTCTAATTTTCAAAAGTAATCACAACAAGATTATTTATGATTAAATGTGACGCGGCACGCAAATAATTCCATAACGAAAATACGGGATTCACACCAAGAAACATTTACTCATTTAAATTCATATAGTTAATTGAATTACACATTCCATTAAGTCTTTCCATACTCAAAATTCACAACAACTCCCCTGGCAAAAAGTCAAAAAATGGTCATTGCCTTCCTGAAAAAATAGTGTCAGGATTAATCAAAACCAATCACATATTGATTTGAATTGAACTATCATGAAGGTAAATGGCGATGAGTAAAGTGAAAAGTATCACCCGTGAATCCTGGATCCTGAGCACTTTCCCGGAATGGGGTAGCTGGCTGAATGAAGAAATTGAACAAGAGCAGGTCGCTCCTGGCACATTTGCGATGTGGTGGCTCGGTTGTACCGGGATCTGGCTGAAATCGGAAGGCGGCACCAACGTCTGCGTCGATTTTTGGTGCGGTACTGGCAAACAAAGTCACGGTAACCCACTGATGAAACAGGGTCACCAGATGCAGCGCATGGCTGGCGTGAAAAAACTGCAGCCAAACCTGCGCACCACTCCGTTTGTCCTTGATCCATTTGCTATTCGCCAGATCGACGCCGTACTGGCAACTCACGATCACAACGATCATATCGACGTCAACGTCGCTGCTGCCGTGATGCAGAACTGCGCTGATGACGTACCGTTTATCGGACCGAAAACCTGCGTGGATTTATGGATCGGCTGGGGCGTACCGAAAGAACGCTGCATCGTGGTCAAACCGGGCGACGTGGTGAAAGTAAAAGATATCGAAATTCATGCACTTGACGCCTTCGACCGTACTGCACTGATTACCCTGCCTGCGGATCAAAAAGCGGCAGGCGTGCTGCCAGACGGCATGGACGATCGTGCAGTGAACTATCTGTTCAAAACGCCGGGCGGTTCGCTGTATCACAGCGGCGATTCCCACTACTCCAACTACTATGCAAAACATGGTAACGAGCATCAGATTGACGTGGCTTTAGGATCGTATGGTGAGAACCCGCGCGGTATTACCGACAAAATGACCAGCGCCGATATGCTGCGTATGGGCGAAGCCCTGAATGCGAAAGTGGTTATCCCGTTCCACCATGATATCTGGTCAAACTTCCAGGCCGATCCGCAGGAGATCCGCGTGCTATGGGAGATGAAAAAAGATCGTCTGAAATATGGCTTTAAGCCGTTTATCTGGCAGGTGGGCGGCAAGTTCACCTGGCCTCTGGATAAAGACAACTTCGAGTATCACTATCCGCGTGGTTTTGACGATTGCTTCACCATTGAACCGGATCTTCCGTTCAAATCGTTCCTGTAATCTGTCGTTGATACCGGATAGCGTGAAGATGTTCGCGCTATCCGGCGTAGTATTTCCTGGCTATTTCAAATATCATCTAAAAAAATCAAATTTTATCGGAATAGCTCATGACTGAAGCACAAAGACATCAAATCCTCCTGGAAATGCTCGCACAATTGGGCTTTGTGACCGTGGAGAAAGTCGTTGAGCGCCTGGGAATTTCACCTGCTACCGCGCGACGCGATATCAATAAACTCGACGAAAGCGGCAAACTGAAAAAAGTGCGTAATGGCGCAGAAGCTATTACCCAACAGCGCCCACGCTGGACGCCGATGAATCTGCACCAGGCGCAAAATCACGATGAAAAAGTACGTATCGCCAAAGCGGCTTCACAGCTGGTCAACCCGGGCGAGAGCGTGGTCATCAACTGCGGCTCAACCGCGTTTCTGCTCGGGCGGGAAATGTGTGGCAAACCGGTGCAAATCATCACTAATTATCTGCCGTTGGCAAATTACCTGATCGATCAGGAACATGACAGCGTGATCATCATGGGTGGGCAGTACAACAAAAGCCAGTCCATCACCTTAAGCCCACAGGGCAGTGAAAATAGTCTTTATGCCGGACACTGGATGTTTACCAGCGGTAAAGGGCTGACGGCGGAAGGTTTGTATAAAACCGATATGCTGACGGCGATGGCAGAGCAGAAGATGCTGAGTGTGGTGGGGAAACTGGTAGTGCTGGTCGATAGCAGTAAGATTGGTGAACGCGCGGGTATGCTCTTTAGCCGCGCGGATCAAATCGATATGCTGATCACCGGCAAAAATGCTAACCCGGAGATTCTGCAACAGCTGGAAGCACAAGGGGTCAGCATTCTGCGTGTTTAAAGATGCTGGCGGAAAAACGCCACTGCGGCATCTAACGCCTCGGGCGTAATGCGGTGGCGCACACCTGGCTGCCATGAACAGGTTAATTGTTTATCCAGTCCCGCCTGTATTAATGCCTGCTGTAAACGAAGAGATTCATCGGCAGGCACTACGTCATCATCAAGGCCATGCCACAGCAATAAAGGTCTGTCTCCCAGGTCGTCCAGGTGGTTTGTCGCTTCCCACTCAGCCAGTGGCGCGATAATGTTATTAAATTCGTTTTGCTGTGCTGCGGTTTCAGGTATTAGCGGTGGAAACAGTGAACAGGCAAGCGATGTGAAATAGCCCGATCCCATCATGCTGGCGGTACATTTCACCGTTGAGTGGAGAGCGGTAATCCCCAGCGCCGTCATCGCGCCCATCGACGCGCCACCAACCGCCAGACGGTCATCAAGCAGCCAGTTTTCTTCAGCTATTGCCGCACGTAAAGTAGTGAATTCCTGCATACTTTGTAGCAAGATTTGCCAGAATTGATTTAACCGCCGCGCTGCGTCGCCACTAAAACGACTACCGTGTTCGGGCGCATCCGGCATGATCACCCGCAAACCAGCCTGCGCCAGCGCGACGGCAAAATAGCTATAAACCAGGCTGGATGAAGTAAAGCCGTGATAAAAAATCACGCACGGTAACGGGATATCTTTTTGCCCTACGGGGTAAGCGTGAAGAACGGGAATATCTGCCAGCACGCACGATTCTATTTCAATCATTTGTCACTCCTTTTTGTCTGGTATGACATGAAGAAATCCTTAGCACAAGTTTCTGCTGGCGGTATTAGTTCATAATGTTGAGATATGGATTACGCTTTCGTCACGTTTTCATTCGAAAATCGCGTACCAGGTAACAATTCGGGAACATTCCCCTCAAGTTAAATTAATAAGGCACTACACTATGGTTAGCAGGAAACGTAATAGCGTTATTTACCGGTTTGCCAGTTTATTATTGGTGCTGATGTTAAGCGCCTGTAGCGCACTGCAAGGTACGCCACAGCCAGCACCGCCAGTAACGGACCATCCGCAAGAGATTCGCCGCGACCAGACCCAAGGGTTACAGCGAATAGGTAGCGTAAGCACGATGGTACGGGGTTCTCCGGATGACGCATTAGCAGAAATCAGAGCGAAAGCTGTCGCTGCAAAAGCTGATTATTACGTTGTCGTAATGGTGGATGAAACCATCGTGACAGGACAGTGGTATTCACAAGCCATTTTATACTCTAAATAATTCGAGTTGCAGGAAGGCGACAAGCGAGTGAATCCCCAGGAGCTTACATAAGTAAGTGACTGGGGTGAGTGAACGCAGGCGCAGCACATGCAACTTGAAGTATGACGAGTATATACCGTAAATAAATCAGACAACTTATACAGCCAGCTTTACATTGCTTTGCGTCCCTATGCGTTTACCTGTGCACAATAAATTACCGGCGGGAAGCTCGGGCGTTTATTACCGCGATGGAATGCCCTGCCACATGTGGGGAAACGAAAAATGGAGCTGACGATGAAACAATTACTTGCCTCACCCTCGCTGCAATTAGTGACTTGTCCTGCGAGCGCCACGGCACAGTCTGCAGAATTCGCCAGTGCTGACTGCGTGACGGGCCTGAATGAAATAGGTCAGATCTCGGTTAGCAATATTTCAGGGGATCCGCAGGACGTGGAACGTATCGTGGCGTTAAAGGCCGATGAACAAGGGGCGTCATGGTATCGCATTATTACCATGTATGAAGACCAGCAGCCCGATAACTGGCGCGTACAGGCGATACTATATGCGTGAGTGGCATCAACAGCGAATGAACAATGCCGGATGCGGCGCGAGCGCCTTGTCCGGCCTACAATTTTCATATATTTCATTTGGTTAATCGAAACCAGCGTCGCATCAGCCGTATACGCTTACAAACACACACCGCCCGTCGCCCGCAGCAATAAATCATTCTGGATCTGCTCTGACAACCGCACGCTGCCGCGCGTATCTAACATCACCTGACACCACGCCTGCGCCATTGGCGGAGAAGCATATTTCAACATTTGCGCGCCGCAGCCCAGCAAAAATAATTGATGTGTTATCTCCCGTCCCAATTCTTCAGCTGGTTTGCGCAGTTGCTGTTGTAAGCGACGAACCGCACGGTCAAAATAACGATCTTGCCCTTTCACTTCTACAAACGCTTCTGTCAGCAAATCGTATACACCAGCCTGCTTATTGAGAACGCGCAGCACATCGAGGCACATAATATTGCCAGAACCTTCCCAGATGCTGTTTACCGGCATCTCCCGGTAAAGACGCGGTAGCTCGCTCTCCTCACAGTAGCCAATGCCGCCCAGCACCTCCATCGCTTCGGCCACAAACGGCATGCCACTTTTGCAAATCACAAACTTCGCCGTTGGGGTAAATAAGCGCGCCCACAGAGCTTCTTTGGCATCGGCGCGTCGATCCCACGCCCGCGCCAGACGAAACAGCAACGCTGTTTGCCCTTCAAGCTGAAGCGCCATGCGGCTTAAGACATGGCGCATAAGAGGCTGTTGGATCAACGGATTACCAAATACATGGCGTTGATGAGCGTGATAAATCGCCAGCGAGAACGCACGACGCATCATGGCGTGGCTGCCCAGAGCACAATCAAAACGCGTCATCCCGCCCATTTTCAGGATCAGGCGAATCCCTTCCCCTTCCTGACCCAACAACCAGCCAATGGCATCCTGAAACTCCACTTCGCAACTGGCATTGGAACGATTACCCAGCTTATCTTTCAGACGCTCCAGGCGAATCGCGTTGCGTTGCCCGTCGGGCAAAAATCGCGGCACAAAAAAGCAGGACAAACCGCCCGCGGTCTGCGCCAGTACCAGATGCGCGTCGCTTTGTGGCACCGAGAAAAACCATTTATGCCCCACCAGCCGATAAGACCCATCGTCCAGACGTTCGGCGCGAGTGGTGTTGCTCATCACGTCGGAACCGCCCTGCTTTTCCGTCATTCCCATGCCAATCAACAAGCCGCGTTTTTGCCCGCCTGGCAATAAGTGGGAATCGTAGCGATCGCTCAACAGCGGCGTGGTCCAGTCCTGAAACGGCGCTGGCAACATCTGTAACAGCAATGGCGTAGCGGCAAAGGTCATGGTTATCGGGCATAACGATCCGGCCTCAACCTGCGCGTGCAGCATAAAACGCGCCGCCCGCGCCACAAATGCGCCAGAACGAGCATCTTCTTCCCAGGCCAGGTTGTGCACCCGATTGGTACATAACGCCTGCATCAGCAGGTGCCATGCAGGATGAAAACGGACATCGTCCAGACGACGCCCCTGCGCATCGTAGCGCAATAATTCAGGCGGGTTTACATTCGCCAGCCGCCCCAGTTCAAGGGATTCAGCCGTTCCGAGTTGCTGACCAATACTGGCGAGAAAATCGCTATCCCAGCCAGCGCCTTCGCGCGTTACCGCTTCGCAGAGCGCGCCATCAGACAGGTATAAATTGCTGTTATTTAAGGGTATAGGTTGATTAAAAACAGTGTGAGTTTGCCAGTGCACAGTGTCTCCCTCCATCAATGGCAGTCACCATTAGTATGGTCACTGCCACGGATTCCCGACAGAAAGAGATTGCTAAAACATTCTTAACCCGCAATGTAGTGCGGAACAAAACGCGAAGTGTCCTTAGTGATCAGCGTGTTATCTTCGCGGATACCCATACCGCACGCTTCATCATCGACAATCCAGCTACCAATCAGCGTGTAACTATCGCCAAATCGCGGTAGCGGTTGAAACGCCTGGTAGATCATCGGTTCATCGGCGTAATCGCCATCTGCATGGTCAACGACGTTATTCTTGCCGTCAAAAATGGTGACGTTACCACCTTCACGCGAATAGATCGGTTTACGTACGTAGCTTTCGCCAGCGGCAATCTGCGGTGTCTCGCCATCGAACCAGGACGCCAGAAGATTAGGATGACCAGGAAAGAAGCGCCAAAGCAGCGGCATTAACCCTTTGTTGCTCAAAATACTTTTCCATAACGGTTCCACCCACTGTTCACGACGCTTGCGCAGCAGAGGACCGTTATCATCACGCATCATCCACTCCAGCGGATAAAGCTTAAATGCACGCTGGATGACGTTATCATCAAGATCGGTCAGCACGCCGCCGACGCCCAAACCGAGATCTTCAATGTAGATAAACCGAGACTCCTGCCCTGCCTGGTGGGCGCAGTCCTGCAAATACAGCACGGTAGTCCTGTCTTCGTCGGTATCCTGACAGCAGCAGAAATAAAACGGCTCCCGACTATAAAGCTCGCTAAAGCGCGAAATCAGGCATTCCTGAATGGCATTGTACTGATCGGCATCACGTGGAATAATGCCGTTTCGCCGGGCATCTTCCAGCCACAACCACTGGAAATAAGCCGACTCATACAATGAAGTTGGCGTATCGGCGTTGTACTCCAGCAACTTAACCGGCGCATTACCACACCAGGCAAAATCCATACGGCCATACAGCGAAGGATCGCGCGCGCGCCAGCTTTCAGCGATCACATCCCAGTACAGCGGTGGGATCGCCAGTTGCGTCAGGATCTGCTCATCTTTAACCGCGCGATCCACCACATCGAGGCACATCTGGTGCAGTTCCGCAGTGGGCTTTTCGATCAGCTCTTCAATCTGGCGCAGGGTAAATCGGTAGGCCCTACTCTCATCCCAATAGATTTCATTATCGATGATATGAAAGTCGAAACCGTTATTGGCGGCGATCTGGTCCAGATCCCGCCGTACAGGAACATCGTGTCTCAGCATGATTAGCCTCCCCAATGCCCGCGGGCACTGGACGAGCGACCATAGCCGCCGCGAGAAACAGTCGAGGCTTTTTTGGTGGTAAAACCACCAGTAGAGTAAGACTCTTTTTTACCAGAGCCGGAGCGCCAGGAGTAATCACCGGAAGTATTGCGCCAGACGGGTCGCGAAGCAAATGAGGATCCGCCGCTGTTATAGACGAACTGCTCATCGCGATCTTTACGAATAACCCGGCTTAACAAAAATCCAGAAACGACCGGGATCCAACTCTGTTCGATATTGTCGTAATAGCAATTTTGATACTTAGACTGACAATTTTGCTGAGTCATATTCTTCGGTACATCGGCATAAAATGCCGCTTTGGCGTTGTTCCAGCCACGCGCGCAAATGTCTGCATTATTACCGTCATCAATACAATCCTGCACTGTCGAATAAAACGTTCCGTCACCGTCGTTATCGACATCGCTACTTTCACTCCATCCTTTGATCACTAAAAAAACTGCGCCGCCCATAATCGCCAGCGTGAGATATTTTTGTGCGTAGCGATTGCGACGTGGCTCAAAAGGATTATTGGGTCTACCAATGCGACTGATCGCTCCGTGACCAATTTTACTGTTATTTCTTGATTTGCGTTTTCTGGCCATGATCGTCCATTACCATGTCATACAAGCTGCGTTAAAAATACCGCCAGCCAGCGCGGCGGTTCCCATAAACATTCCTGCCGCAGTGTTGTGATTAATAATTTTATCGCTTAATGCCGGCATATAAAGTCTGACGCCAGCAAAAACGAGTAACTGAATCACCAGAGCGATACCCCCCCAGGCGAAATAATCCGGGATGCTCACCGCGTTAATTGCCGCACTGGATAACGGGATCACGTAGCCCAACAATGTACCGCTGAACGCCAGCGACGCCGCAGTGTTATTATTCTTGATCAACTGCCATTCATTATGCGGAGTAATTTTGGAATAGATAAAAAGAAAAACAATTACCATCGCCACGCCGATAAAAAAATAGGCGCTAAAAGCAAGGAGTGAATCCAGTATATGCATTATAAACGTCCCTGTAATTAACCAATAATATGAAGTGATGTCAGTGGGATATCGACACCCAGAGCGCGCGAAAATAGCCACTCCGGCTCGCCGAGATCGTTAAAAGATTCCTCACCATTTAAAAGCAAATATTCGTAAGTATCTTCGGTCACTTGCCGTTGGTAGCCCATGGTAAAATTATGCACTTCCCATTTGGCATGGTTTTGATTTTCTACTTTTTCCAGCATGTAGACGGGTTCAATATTTCCCGATTCTTCGCTGTTAAAAAATCTCTGCCAGCATTTTTCCTGCCAGTTTAAGGTCACCGCCCCCATCGCTTTGGCGTTGATCGCCTCGCGCCAGTAACTCTCTTTGCTGATGCCGTAGCTCTCTTCGTAGACAAAGAGCTTGATATCATCAATGTCATCAATATCTTCGCCGCCAGTAGTATTGATTTGCAGAAATTCATCGCCCGAAGTGTAGTAGCGGAAAATCTGGCTACCACAGCCCAGATCGATGTGGCTGACGGCGGCCACTGTGTATTCTTCCCCCGGCAACGCAATCAGCAATTCATCTTCCAGTAAACGAAACGCTAATGTGTCGAGCGTAAAGCCACTATTGAGATGGAGTCCCAGCGGACCGCGAGTAATAGCAGGCTTATCATCCTTGCCAAACAGGCGCTGGAAAAAACCAGACATATTTTATCCTTAAAATAGTTGCCAGTCTTTTAGTAAGGCTGGCAAAAAAATTACTCGCCCTGTTGGCGTTGCAGTCTTGCCAGCACATCCTGGGCGCTGCTTTTATTGGTGCCGCCAATTCCGGCTTCCGCCAGCTTTTCGTCAAGGTCGCGACCGTCTGCGACTTTTTCCAGCTGTGCGGCGGCATCCAGTCGAGCCTGACGTTCAGCCTGACGCGTTTGCAGGCGTTTTAATGACTCTGCCGCTGTCGAAACGCTGGAAGAGGCGCCAACGGTCGAGGTCGTTACGGCCTGCTGCGCACGCTGCATGGCTTCAGTCGCTTTAACGACTTCCATTTGTTGCTCAAATTGGGCAATACGCTGTGCCGTCGCCGCAACGGCTTTTTCCACGCCATCACGGGAGACTTCCAGATTCGACAATACTTGTTCTTCAGCGGTAATGAGATTCTCAAGGCGGGCGATTTCTTCAGCGACCTCGTTAATCAACGACGGATTAACGTTCTTATTTAACGCTTCCAGCGCACGGGCTTCCAGACCAGCTTTACGTTCGCGTAAATCTTTCAGTTTGTCGTTGCTTAATTTCACTCGCGCCAGCAGATCGACGCGCGATTTTCCCGCTTTATCCAGTTCAGCTTTAGCGTCGCGAATATGTTGCTCCAGCATCCGTACACCCTGGGTTTCTTCAATGGATTCTTCTGCCTGAGAGATAAAAGATTTACCCAGCGTAAATAAACTTTTTAAAATCCCCATAAATACTTTTCCTTGTAATTAGTGTGAATATTCTTCAGTAATTTCAGCCAGATCCAATGCGTTATCCACCAGCGTGGTTATCTCCAGCAGGATGTCTTCAAGGGAAGATTTAAGCGATAACGCCCCGAAAACGATGTAATACTCTTCCTGTTGCACACTGGAGATCCCCACCGATGACAGCGGCATAATCTTCTGATTTCTTAATAAAAAGGTATTAAATTCATCCGGATTGCTGATACAACTTACCGGGCAAATAAAAGTTTCGATAATCATCTGGCGGGAAGTAAAAAGAATATTGATCTGCAAATCGCCATAATCATTCATTTTAATAATTAATGCGTTTTCGCTATTCGTTATATCAATATTTTGTTCAGGTACAGTTTGCAGCGCCGTCGCCAGCGCCAACGGATTCCATGTCATATATTATTCCATATAGATTAAAGCTAATTATTAATAAAATGAATATTTGTAGAGCGTAATTATCTTACCAGCTATAGATAAAAAAAAACCATCCAAATCTGGATGGTTTTTCTTAAATCAGAGGGATTAGCTGCGCTGACGCACCGCTTCAAATAAGCAAATTCCGGTCGCAACCGAAACGTTCAGCGAAGAAACGCTTCCGGCCATCGGGATGCTGATCAACTCATCGCAATGTTCACGGGTCAGGCGACGCATACCTTCACCTTCTGCGCCCATTACCAGCGCCAGGCGTCCGGTCATTTTGCTCTGATAGAGCGTATGATCCGCTTCACCTGCCGTACCGACGATCCAGATATTCTCTTCCTGCAACATCCGCATGGTGCGCGCCAGGTTAGTCACCCGAATCAGCGGAACACTTTCTGCCGCGCCGCAGGCCACTTTTTTCGCCGTGGCGTTGAGCTGTGCGGAGCGATCTTTCGGCACAATTACCGCATGAACGCCAGCGGCATCCGCGCTACGCAGGCACGCACCGAGATTATGCGGATCGGTTACACCGTCGAGGATCAGCAGGAACGGTTGATCGAGCGAAGCGATCAGATCCGGCAGATCGTTTTCCTGATACTGCCGTCCAGGCTTCACGCGGGCGATAATGCCCTGATGCACGGCACCGTCGCTTTTCTCGTCGAGATATTGCCGATTTGCCAACTGGATAACCACGCCCTGAGACTCAAGGGCGTGAATCAGCGGTAACAGACGTTTATCTTCACGGCCTTTTAAAATAAAGACTTCCTGAAAACGTTCAGGGGCGCGCTCCAGCAGGGCCTGCACTGCGTGGATGCCGTAAATCATTTCGCTCATTAATGTACTCGTTGTTTACGTTTTGCCTGATGCGCTACGCTTATCAGGCCTACATGATCCCTGCAATATATTGAATTTGCGTGATTATGTAGGCCGGATAAGGCGTTCACGCCGCATCCGGCATGAACAAAGCGCATTTTGTCAGCAATCTGACCCTCTTCTGTTTGAAGAGGGTATTGATCACTCTGCCACTTTTTTCTTCGCCGCACGCTTCGCTTTGGTCGCAGCGGCTATTTTTTGTGTTTTAGCCGATGGCTTTTTCGCTTTTTTCGCGTCTTTCTTCACCGCTTTCGGCTTCGCTTTTTTCTCACCACGGAAGGCGCTATCTGGCTCAAAGTTTACCTTTTTGCCTACCTGACGACGCTTACCGCCTTTTTTGCCGGCATCGCCTTTTTTCGCTTTCTCGCGCGCGGTTTTACCAACGTTACGTGGTGCGCGTTCACTGGAGATCAGACTAAAGTCGATTTTGCGCTCGTCCATATTAACCGCTTCGACGCGAACTTCCACGCGGTCGCCCAGGCGGTAAGTCTGACCACTGGATTCGCCCATCAGACGTTGACCCACCTGGTCAAAGCGATAGTAGTCGTTGTCCAACGAAGAGACGTGGACCAGACCATCAATGAACAGGTCATCCAGGCGGACAAAGAAGCCGAAGCCAGTAACGCTGGCAATCACGCCTTTAAAGACGTTACCTACCTGGTCGAGCATGAAGTCACACTTCAGCCAGTCAGCCACATCGCGCGTTGCTTCATCGGCACGACGTTCTGCCATCGAACAGTGCTGGCCCAGTTGCAGCATCTCTTCCATCGAATAATGGTAGCCACCGGTTTCAGTGGTGTTGCCCTGATGCCCCTGCTCTTTCGCCAGCAGATACTTAATGGCGCGGTGCAGCGTAAGGTCAGGATAACGACGAATCGGCGAGGTAAAGTGCGCATAGGACTGCAATGCCAGACCGAAGTGACCGCGGTTTTCCGGATCGTAAATCGCCTGTTTCATCGAGCGCAGCAGCATAGTTTGCAGCATCTCTGCGTCAGGACGGTCGGCAACAGACTCCAGCAGTTCCGCGTAGTCACGCGGTTCCGGCTTATTACCCCCCGGCAGTTCCAGCCCCAGCTCCGCCAGCACTGAACGGAAAGAGGTAATCGCTTCGGTGCTCGGCTTGTCGTGAATACGGAACAGTGCCGGTTCTTTAGCTTTCTCAACGAAACGCGCCGCCGAGATATTCGCCAGAATCATGCACTCTTCAATTAACTTGTGTGCGTCGTTACGCTGAGTCTGTTCGATACGCTCAATACGGCGTTCAGCGTTGAAAATAAACTTCGCTTCTTCGCTCTCAAACGAGATCCCACCGCGTTCTTCACGGGCTTTATCCAGCACTTTATAGAGGTTATGCAGCTCTTCGAGATGCTTAACCAGCGGCGCGTACTGCTCGCGCAGATCCTGATCGCCCTGCAGAATATGCCAGACTTTGGTGTAGGTCAGACGCGCGTGAGAGCTCATCACCGCTTCGTAGAATTTGTAGCCAGTCAGGCGACCTTTCGACGAAATCGTCATCTCGCACACCATACACAGGCGATCTACCTGCGGGTTGAGCGAGCACAGGCCGTTAGAGAGCACTTCCGGCAGCATCGGGATAACCTGTGACGGGAAGTAGACCGAAGTACCACGGTTACGCGCTTCGCTGTCCAGCGGTGTTGGCGGACGCACATAGTAACTGACGTCGGCAATTGCGACCCACAAACGCCAACCGCCGCCGCGTTTTTTCTCGCAGTAAACCGCATCGTCAAAGTCACGGGCGTCTTCGCCATCAATGGTGACCAGCGGTAAATCGCGCAGATCAACACGGCCAGCTTTTGCTTCTTCCGGCACTTCTTCTTTCAGCCCGGCAACCTGTTGCTCAACAGCCTGCGGCCAGATGTACGGAATTTCATGGGTGCGCAGAGCGATATCGACCGCCATGCCAGTACCCATGTTATCGCCAAGCACTTCGACGATTTTACCCACCGCTTTGGTACGGCGAGTCGGGCGTTGAGTCAGTTCGACAACGACCACAAAGCCCATCCGCGCGCCCATGATCTGATCGGGCGGGATTAAAATATCGAAGCTCAGACGGCTATCATCAGGAACCACAAAGCCGACGCCCGCTTCGGTAAAATAGCGGCCAACAATCTGGCTGTTTTTTGGCACCAGTACGCGGACTATTCGCGCTTCACGGCGGCCTTTACGGTCAGCACCCAGCGGTTGCGCCAGCACCTGATCGCCATGAATGCAGGTTTTCATCTGCTCGCTGGAGAGATACAAATCATCTTTACGTCCTTCAACCCGTAGAAAGCCGTAGCCATCACGGTGGCCAATAACGGTACCTTTCACCAGGTCGAGGCGTTCCGGCAGCGCATAGCACTGACGGCGGGTGAAGACCAGTTGACCGTCGCGCTCCATCGCGCGCAGGCGGCGACGCAGGCCTTCAAGCTGCTCTTCGCCTTCAATGTGCAGTTCTACTGCCAGCTCATCACGGCTGGCCGGTTTTTCACGCTTGGTTAAATGTTCGAGGATAAATTCCCGACTAGGGATGGGATTCGCGTATTTTTCAGCTTCGCGTTCCTGGAAAGGATCTTGTGACATCTCGGTTCCTCCGTTGTCATCTCTGATGAAGATTTTCGTCACTCCACCAGCAATAATTTATAAAGCGGTTGATTCTCTTCAACCAAATCGGCAAGCGTGTAGTTATCCAGTTCCGTAAGAAAACTTTGCACGGCCTTAGAAAGTGCCTGCTTCAACCGACAGGCAGGTGTAATGTGGCAAAACTCACTGCTGCAATTCACCAGCGATAAGGGCTCCAGCTCGCGCACCACATCACCAATACGTATCGCACTCGCCGGTTTACCAAGACGAATGCCGCCATTTTTTCCACGAACAGCAGTCACGTAGCCGGCACGACTAAGTTGATTGATTATTTTGACCATATGATTACGGGAGACGCCGTAGACGTCAGTCACTTCAGAAATACTGGTCATCCGCCCTTCTGGCAATGATGCCATATAGATCAGCGCGCGTAATCCGTAATCAGTGAAACTCGTTAACTGCACATCAACCTCAAAAAAGGGAAATCGGGAAAAAATACATTTATATTGATGATAAACCAGCCACAAGCTGTGTCGCTAATTTATTTCAGTTTGGGGAAGGAAAAAAGCGAGGATTTAACACTGTGTCGGATAGCGTAATAGCTTACCCGACACAGCAATGTATCACACTGTTAGCCCAGCAGGCAAAATATCTGCCGGGCGTACCAGAATTACGCGTCGAACGGGTCGCGCAGAATCATGGTTTCAGTACGATCCGGGCCGGTAGAGATGATATCGATCGGCACACCGGTCAGCTCTTCAATGCGCTTGATGTAGTTCAGCGCCGCCTGCGGCAGGCCGTTACGATCTTTCACGCCGAAGGTGGATTCAGACCAGCCCGGCATGGTTTCGTAAATCGGCTCTACACCTTTCCAGTCGTCAGCTGCCAGCGGAGTGGTCGTCACTTCGCGGCCATCCGGCATACGGTAAGCCACGCAGAGTTTCACCTCTTTCAGGCCATCCAGAACGTCCAGTTTGGTCAGGCAGAAGCCAGACAGGGAGTTCAGCTGTACTGCACGACGAACAGCAACGGTGTCCAGCCAGCCGGTACGACGACGACGACCCGTAGTTGCGCCGAATTCGTTACCCTGCTTGCAGAGGAACTCGCCAGTTTCATCAAACAGTTCGGTCGGGAACGGACCTGCACCTACACGAGTGGAGTAAGCCTTGAGGATACCCAGAACGTAATCAACATAACGCGGGCCCAGGCCGGAACCGGTCGCCACGCCACCTGCAGTGGTGTTGGAAGAAGTTACGTACGGATAAGTACCGTGGTCGATATCCAGCAGCGTACCCTGCGCACCTTCGAACATGACGAAATCGCCACGCTGACGCGCCTGGTCGAGCAGGTCAGAAACGTCAACCACCATGGAAGTCAGGATGTCGGCAACAGCCATCGTATCATCCAGAACTTTCTGGTAATCAACCGCTTCAACTTTGTAGTAGTTAACCAACTGGAAGTTGTGATATTCCATCACTTCTTTCAGTTTTTCAGCGAAGGTTTCTTTGTCGAAAAGGTCGCCAACACGCAGACCGCGACGTGCCACTTTATCTTCATAAGCAGGCCCGATACCACGACCCGTGGTGCCGATCGCTTTCGCGCCACGCGCTTTCTCACGCGCGTTATCCAGCGCAACGTGATAATCAAGGATCAGCGGACATGCTTCAGACAGTAGCAGACGCTCACGAACGGGGATGCCACGGTCTTCCAGTTCTTTCATCTCTTTCATCAGCGCAGCCGGAGACAGCACAACACCGTTACCGATGATGCTGGTTACATTCTCACGGAGAATACCTGATGGAATAAGATGGAGAACGGTTTTTTCACCGTTGATTACGAGAGTATGGCCTGCGTTGTGACCGCCCTGGTAGCGTACAACATATTTAGCCCGTTCAGTCAGAAGATCGACGATCTTACCTTTACCTTCGTCACCCCATTGGGTGCCCAGTACGACGACGTTGTTACCCATTTTTCAAAATCACCGTTTGCTTAAAAATGGATTCTACCATCGCTTTTTCAGAGTTACAGCACTTTTTGCATCCAAAAATGACCTTAGTCAGTCTATTTTTTGTTCAGCCAATCGTTTTCCTCAACATGTAGTAGACCACAACGCCCGCAACCACAAGTCCACCGCCAAAACGACGTAAAATATTATCGGGTAAATTAGTCATTGCAGAAATCATCTTCTTCCACGCCTGTGGGTAAAGCATCGGCCCTAAACCTTCCAGCACCAAAACCAGAGCAAGCGCCAGCCAGATTGTCGAATTCATTCATTATCCTTATAGAAAAAGAAAACCACCGACATCCCTGAGGATGCGGTGGTTTTATTCACCTGTACCGCGGTCGTTATCTTAACGCGTCGTGGAGCTCGGCGTCTTCATGTAGCGGAAGAAATCGCTGTCCGGGCTCATGACCATCACGTCCTGATTGCCAGAGAAGCTGTTCTCATAAGCACGCAGGCTACGAATGAACGCATAGAAGTCTGGATCCTTGCTGAATGCGTCTGCAAACAGCTTGGCAGCTTCAGCATCGCCTTCACCGCGCATGATACGGCCCTGACGCTCTGCTTCTGCCAGCGTTCTGGTGACTTCATAGTCAGCAGTCGCACGCAGTTTTTCTGCTTCTTCCTGACCTTGTGAACGATGACGACGTGCTACCGCTTCACGCTCGGCGCGCATACGGTTGTAGATCGCTTCAGACACTTCGGTCGGCAGGTTGATCTGCTTAATACGCACATCGACAACTTCAATACCCAGCGCCGCCATACTGTTCGGGTTGATGACCGGAACTTTGCCCTTCGTCTCAGCCGTCACGCGCTCTGCCGCTTCGGCAATGGCGTTATCTGCCGCAGGGGTAGTAACTTCATCTTCTGTACCCGCAGAACCGGAGTTCAGCGCGTCACGCACTTCCAGGGTCAGACGACCACGGGAATCGGTGACGATGTCTTTCACGTCCAGGCGACCAATTTCAGAACGCAGACGGTCAGAGAACTTACGTTTCAACAGCACTTCCGCTTGCGAAATGTCGCCACCGCCCGTTGCCAGGTAGTAACGACTGAAATCGCTGATGCGCCATTTGATGTAAGAGTCGACGATCAGGTCTTTCTTCTCTTTGGTCACAAAGCGGTCGGCCTGGTTGTCCATGGTCTGAATACGCGCGTCGAGCATTTTCACCGTTTCAATAAACGGTATCTTGAAATGCAGACCCGGCTCATAAACCAGAGGTTTGTTGTCATCGTCACGCAGTACCTTACCAAAACGCAGCGTAATACCGCGCTCACCTTCTTTGACGACAAAGACAGACATGTAAAGCACTACCAGCACGATGATGATAATCGCGATAACTGACTTACGCATCGTTATTCCCCCTGACGCTGGTAGTCGTTACGCTGCGCGTTGGCGCGGCGTTGGTCCATAATATCGCCCTGACTGGTGGACGACGTGTTGCTTGCTCCACTGGTTGTGGAGGAAGAGGCTGGCGGCAGACGCAGCAGGTTGCTGGCACCGTTGTCGCTCTTCGCCGCAGGCGCATTGCCGCCTTTCAGCATCTGGTCTAACGGCAGAACCATCAGGTTGCCACCTTTATCGTTAACCAGCACTTTGCGGGTGTTGCCCAACACTTTTTCCATCGTCTCGATATACAGACGCTCGCGAGTAATTTCCGGCGCAGCTTTATATTCCGGCAGAAGTTTAGCAAAGCGCGCCACTTCACCCTGGGCTTCCAGGATGGTCTGGGCCTTGTACGCACGAGCCTCTTCGAGGATACGTTGCGCTTGACCGTTTGCACGCGGCTGAACTTCGTTGGTATACGCTTCTGCTTCACGAATGTATTGCTGTTCGTTTTCACGCGCGGCAATCGCATCGTCAAACGCCGCTTTTACTTCTTCCGGCGGACGAGCTGCCTGGAAGTTGACGTCCAGCAGAGTGATACCCATGTCATACGGGCGGATAGTCTCTTCCAGTTCGCGCTGAGTATCGCTACGAATTACGGTACGACCTTCCGTCAGAATGCGGTCCATGGTGTATTTACCGATAACCCCACGCAGGGCGCTGTCGGTTGCCTGACGCAGACTGTCATCCGGGCTGGTCACGCTATACAGGTATTTTTCCGGATTAGTGACGCGGTACTGCACGTTCATCTCAACGCGCACCACGTTCTCGTCCGATGTCAGCATCACACCGGAAGCAGCCAGTTCACGCACGGCTTCCACGTTCACCGGTTTTACTTCGTCGATAAACGTCGGCTTCCAGTTCAAACCAGGTTCAACCAGATGGCTGAATTTACCAAAGCGTGTTACCACGCCGCGTTCGGCTTCTTTAATGGTGTAGAAACCACTGGCCGCCCAGATAATGACAATCGCTGCCGCTGCGATGGTAACGACACGACCGCCAAGCTGCGGGCGCGGGCCTTGCGATGAACTACCACCGCCAGAACCGCTGCCTTTACCGCCGCCCAGACCACCGAGTTTTTTGCTCAGTTTGCGGAAGATATCATCTAAATCAGGTGGCCCTTGATCGCGACCGCCTTTGTTTCCATTTCCCTCAGAGTTGCCGCCAGGTTTGCTGCTTCCCCACGGGTCGCGGTCTTGTCCGTTATTACCGGGCTGATTCCACGCCATGTTTGTGCTCCATATTTGTTATGCGGTGATCCCTGTTGTCTTTCGACGCCAGAGGATATGACTCCACGCTTCAGACACTTTGCCGGTTAGATCAGGTAATCGATCAACGCCGGTTCTTGTTTACAGAGGCGACGCCAGTCAACGATCGGCATACGAACCTGCAGACTTACACTGCCGTCCTCCTCCATCCACTCTTTTTCTATTGCCTGAAGCTGATAAAAACGACTTCTCAGACGCCCTTCCTGCGGCGGCAGACGCAATGTATGCTGCGCCACCTCACCGGAAAGCCGCTCCGTCAAAGCCTGAAAAAGCTGTGGTATCCCCGCTCCGGTCTGCGCGGAAAGCCAGACACGGATCGGTTTATTCTCTTCGTCCCGATCAATACGCGGTTCGAAATCTTCCAGCATATCGATCTTGTTCATCACCAGCAGAGTTGGGATCTCGTGAGCATCGATCTCTTCAAGAACCGTATTCACCGCTTCGATGTTTTCTTGTACACGCACATCTGCCGCATCAATCACATGTAGCAGCAGTGTGGCTTGCCGCGTCTCTTGTAACGTGGCTTTAAATGCCGCCACCAAATCGTGCGGCAAATGGCGAATAAACCCTACGGTATCCGCCAGCACGGTTTCACCGACATCTGCGACGTCAATACGCCGCAACGTCGGGTCGAGGGTGGCAAACAACTGGTCTGCCGCATAGACCCGCGCTTCGGTGATGCGATTGAAAAGGGTAGATTTACCGGCGTTGGTATATCCCACCAGCGAAACAGTAGGAACGTCGGCTTTGATACGCGATTGCCGCCCCTGCTCACGCTGCTTTTCAACTCTTTCCAGGCGCGACTGTATCTGTACGATGCGATTACGCAACAAACGACGGTCGGTTTCGAGCTGGGTTTCACCAGGACCACGCAAACCGATCCCGCCTTTCTGTCTTTCAAGGTGGGTCCAGCCACGCACCAGGCGCGTAGCCAGATGGCGCAACTGCGCCAGCTCAACCTGCAACTTACCCTCATGAGTACGCGCACGTTGGGCAAAAATATCTAAAATAAGGCCGGTGCGGTCGATGACACGACACTCGCACAAACGCTCCAGGTTACGCTCCTGCGCCGGGCTCAGGGCATGGTCAAAAAGAACGACCGAAGCACCCGTCGCTTTTACGGCTTCCGCAATTTCAACTGCTTTACCTTCACCTACAAAATACTTTGGGTGCGGCGCTTTACGGCTACCGGTAATCACCTGCAATGCTTCGACACCGGCGGAAGAAACCAGAGATTCAAACTCCTGGAGGTCTTCCATATCTTTGTCTTGCGTAAAATAGATGTGTACCAGTACCGCCTGCTCACCAGCATCATAACGGTCAAACAAGCGTATAACCCTCTAAATAGATCAGCGGGGAACGCAGGATCGCTGGCTCCCCGTGTAAAAAAAACAGCCCGAAACCTTATTCGGTTTCTTCGCTGTCCTGTTGCGCGGAAGTATTCTGCGCGCTGCTACCGTGATGGTAGTTACTGCTGGTACCGCCACCGGCGTTGTTACTGTGATGAGAAACCGGGCGAGACGGGACAACAGTAGAAATCGCGTGCTTATAAACCATCTGGCTCACCGTGTTTTTCAACAGGATCACGAATTGATCAAAAGACTCGATTTGTCCTTGCAGCTTAATACCATTCACCAAATAAATAGAAACTGGAACACGTTCCCGACGCAGTGCGTTCAGGAACGGATCTTGTAAAGATTGCCCCTTAGCCATTCTCTCTTTTCCTTATATGCTTATTTGTACTTTGAACCTTTCGATTCTGAAAAAATTGCGCACGATACGTCTCAATTGTACACATTCAGCCTGCGATAGCACCAACAACCTGTAATACTTCGTCACGCGCCTGTTCTGGTTTTTCACTGTCAAGCCAGTGAACCCCTTCCCAACCACGCAGCCAGGTTATCTGCCGCTTCGCCAACTGTCTCGTGGCGCAAACACCTCGATAAACCATTTCATCGTATGAGATTTCGCCTTCAAGGTAAGACCACATCTGGCGATAACCCACGCAACGAATGGAAGGCAAGTCCGTATGCAAATCTCCTCGGGCAAAAAGAGCCCGGACTTCTGCTTCAAAACCTGAAGCCAACATCTGATGAAAACGCTGCTCAATTCGTTGATGGAGCAGTTCACGGCTCGCCGGGGCGATGGCGAACTGATGCACCTGATACGGTAGAGCGTCTCCTGACGTTTGCGTCAGTTCCGTTAAAGTTTTACCCGAAATGAAAAAAACTTCCAGTGCTCGGGAAAGCCTTTGTGGATCATTTGGATGAATCCTTGCTGCCGCAACCGGATCTACCTCCTGAAGTTGACGATGCAATGACTCCCAACCTTGCTCTGCCGCCTGTTGCTCAATTCTGGCCCGTACTTCCGGGTCCGCCGACGGTAGTGGCGACAACCCTTCCAGCAACGCCTTGAAATACAACATCGTACCGCCCACTAACAGTGGGATTCGCCCCGCCGCCGTGATATCGGCCATCTCCGCCAGCGCATCGCGGCGAAAATCAGCGGCCGAATAAGCCTGTGACGGATCGCGAATATCCAGCAATCGGTGCGGCGCAGCGAGTAACTCTTCAGCGTTCGGCTTCGCCGTCCCGATATCCATCCCTTTGTAAATAAGGGCTGAATCAACGCTTATCAACTCTACTGGTAAAATTTTACGCAGCTCAATGGCTAACGCCGTTTTACCGGAGGCCGTCGGCCCCATCAAAAAAATCGCCTTAGGCAGGCTCGCCTTACTGATATCACTCATCTTTCAGGGCTTTTATCGCCGGATGTAAATCAACAGATTGTAACAGACCACCCGGCGGCGTTTTCACAAGCTGCGGACATAACCGTTCTACGTCCGCCAGCAGGGTAATGGCCTGTGCCATCGACCACTGCGCATGTTCGCTCATCAGATTTCGTGCAATCCACTGCGCAATATTGCCAGGTTCGAATACGGACTGCTTCGCCAGGTAGCCTATCAGTTCAGGAATCAAGATTTGTAAATTTTGTTGGCGTAAGGGTAAAGGCACGGCCCTGATGGTCACATGCTGCGCATCGGACTGAAATTCAATACCTAATTCCGCCAGTGCAGACTGCGCTTTTTCTAAGGCCGATCTTTCTTCACCAGAGACTTTTAGCCGCAGCGGAATAAGCAGCGGCTGGGCGCAGACCGGCACATCCCCCGGCGTTAACTGCGCCTGACGTAACCAACGTTCCGCCACCGGCAGGGCTAAAAGTGAAATGTTGCCGTCACGTTCCAGCAGCGCACAGTCCGAATGGACGATAGTCAGCACCCGACCAAAGCTTTGACCATTCGCAGCCAGCGTAAGTTCCTGCGATTCTTGTACTTTTGGTTTGTGCATCGGTGCAGGCGTTTGCAACAGCTGGCGATACACATCGCCTTGCTGTTTCTGGTAGCCCGGTTGCGCGTTCGGCCACGGGGCGGCCTGACGGCTACCACTACTTGTTGCGGGCGCAGGAGATGAAGACGGAGAGTAACGCGGAGCCACTGGCTCACGAACTGCCGGTTCAGCAAAGTGATTACGTCCTGCTGCCACGCGGTTTTCCGGTATATGGCGCGGTGCTGGCTGGGCGTTATCTTCCAACGGCAAAGGCGTTTCCAGTTGCTGTTGCAGCACACTCAGCACGCCCTGATAGATAAAATCATGCACCAGCCGCGACTGATGAAAGCGCACTTCGTGTTTTGCCGGATGGACGTTGACGTCCACCTGATGCGGGTCGATCTCGAGATACAGCACAAACGCCGGTTGCTGATCGGCGCCCAGTTTGTCTTCGCAGGCCTGGCGGATCGCGTGATTAATCAGGCGATCGCGCATCATGCGCCCATTTACGTAGCAATACTGAATTTCCGCCAGTGCGGGCGTGATGTGATTCGGATCAGCCACCCAGCCGCGCAGAGTGAGATCGCCGTGTTGCCATTCGATCGCCAGCGCGTGTTCGAGAAAAGCGGTGCCGCAAATCGCCCCTAAACGGCGTTCTTTTTGCCCGCCTTCCGGTACTGCGCGGTACTGGCGCACTATTTTGCCGTTATGCGACAGATTGATAGTGACGTCGAAACGCGCCAGCGCGATGCGGCGGATAATTTCATCAATATGGTTAAATTCAGTTTTCTCGGTGCGCAGGAATTTGCGCCGCGCCGGGGTATTGTAGAACAGATCCAACACCTCCAGCGTCGTTCCCACCGGATGGGCCGCCGGTTTCACCGTCACGTCCATATCGCGGCCTTCGGCATAGGCCTGCCAGGCTTCCTGCTGCTCCGCGGTACGCGAAGTGAGCGTCAGACGGGAAACTGAACTGATACTCGCCAGCGCCTCACCGCGAAAGCCCAGGCTGATAATAGCTTCGAGATCGTCCAGAGAGGCGATTTTACTGGTGGCATGACGCGCCAGCGCCAGCGCCAGCTCGTCTTTTTTGATACCGCAGCCGTTATCACGAATGCGGATGAGTTTCGCCCCGCCACGTTCGATATCAATATCAATGCGCGTCGCACCCGCATCGAGGCTGTTTTCCACCAGTTCTTTGACTACCGACGCAGGTCGCTCGACCACCTCACCTGCGGCAATCTGGTTCGCCAGTTGTGGCGGTAAGACCTGAATTGGCATCAATCTTCCTTAGTTTGGCAGCGTGCGGTCTGGCGTCGTCACCGTGCTGGCAGTTTGTGCCGATGCACCCTGCGGCGCAGACTGCATCGGATGCGCAAGGAAGTAATTGCGCAAGCCGTTGTAAATGGCTTCTGCCAGCTGTTGTTGGTAATCGTCGCTCGCCAGCAAACGTTCTTCGCTGTTATTGCTGATAAAACCAGTTTCGACCAGTACTGACGGGATATCCGGCGAACGCAGAACACCGAGACTAGCGTGTTCTGGTCGGCGTTTATGAATTTCGCCAATGCGTTGCAACTGACTGATCATATTGGTAGCCACATCATACCCTACCCGCTGGGAATGACCGAATTGTAAATCCAGCACCGCCTGGCTTAGGTACGGATCTGCCTGACTATTGGCCAGCACGTCACCCGCCCCGCCCAATAGCTCCGACTGCTTCTCATGCTGTTCCAGCCAGCTTGCCATTTCGCTGTTCGCACGACGGTTTGAGAGCACCCATACGGAAGCGCCGGTGGCACTACGGTTTGGTGCGGCATCGGCATGAATCGACACGAGGAAATTGGCGTTTTGCTTACGTGCCACATCACTGCGCCCCATCACCGAGATAAAGTAATCCCCGTCACGGGTTAAAACGCCCTTAAACATGGGATCGTTATTGAGCAAGGTGCGCAATTTACGTGCAATGGCGATGGTGACATTTTTCTCACGCGTGCCGCCGGGGCCGATAGCGCCAGGGTCCTGGCCGCCGTGTCCGGCATCAATAGCGATGACAATTTTATCGCCAGTGTTAGCCGTCGCGCGGGCTGCCGGACGCGTCACCGTATTGCTGCTGATAACGCCCGTAGTACGGTTGCTTTCCGTTTTAAACGGATTGCGCGCCGGTTCACTGACACGCGGGGCAACCACTGGCGGAGTCTCAACGCGCTTAGCAACCACAGGCGGCGGAGGGGGCAGTGGTGGCGCATCGGCGTTAATCGTAAAGACGACGGTGTAATTGCTGCCATTCTGCCGCTTCACCGCTTCGGTTTTGCCATTTTCGGTGAGATCGACCACCAGCCGCAGCGTTTGCGCATCTTTTGGTGTACCAGAGCGAATAGCTTTCACCAGGTTATTACCGCTGAACAACAACGGCAGCCCCTGAATCACACCGGTTTGTTTGATATCGAGCGCTACAGTACGTTTACCTTGATGGCTAAAGGCATAATCAGGATCGCCAATAAAACTCAACGTTATCCGCGCCTGTTGATTGCCGTTAGAAACCTGAATATCAGAGAGCGTAGCGGCGCCAGCCTGCGCGCACAGCAGCACCAACGTCGCTACCAACCAATTTCTGATGCGATACATCATCCCGCCACCTTTCAAAGGTTAACCGGCTAAACGCGCCAGCAACAATTCACCCGCAGAGGAGACAGCACTCACGCGCGCCTCACGGCCTTGTGCCTGATAATCAATGTGTATTTCGACGTCCGGGTCAGGAAGAACACCTGTACCTTGTTGTGGCCACTCCACCAGGCAGATGGCATCGTTGGCAAAATAATCGCGGATCCCCATAAACTCCAGCTCCTCGGGATCGGCAAGGCGGTACAAATCAAAGTGATAAACCATTAAGTTGTCGAGCGTATAGGGTTCGACCAGCGTATAAGTGGGGCTTTTGACATTACCCTGATGGCCCAGAGCCTGTAAAAAGCCCCGGCTAAAGGTGGTTTTACCTGCGCCTAAATCGCCGTACAGATAGATTACAGTCGCGCCTTCGCAGGCTTTCGCTACCCGCTCGCCCAGCTCTAATGTTGCCTGCTCATCAGGGAGCGGAATTACTCGATTCATCATGGTTTTTATCAGTCACTTCCGGGTTAACAATACGCTGTAGCGTGGAAAAGAGATCGGTTGCCAGCATTCCGCGCGTTCCAAAACGCGCCGCCAGTACGTCAGCTGCCGCACCGTGTGCGACACAGCCCGCGCACGCTGCATCATACGGCGACAATTTTTGCCCAAGCAATGCACCAATAATACCAGAGAGTACATCGCCCATGCCGCCGCTGGCCATGCCTGCATTTCCGGCATCAATAATACTTAAGGCGTCAGGATGCGCAGCGACCACGGTTCCGGCACCTTTAAGCACCGCCACGCCACCATAACGTTGTACCAGACGTTGTGCGCAATGTAAGCGGTCACTTTCAATTTCAGCGACGGAACAGCCTAACAACCGTGCGGCCTCGCCAGGATGCGGCGTGATCACGCGATTGTGACGCTTATCGGGATTGATTGCCAGCAGGTTCAATGCATCGGCATCCCACAACATCGGTTTGCGAAAGTTCTCAACTTTTTGCAGGGCTTTTTTCCCCCACTCTTGCTGACCCAGACCAGGGCCAATCACCACCACATCGGCCCATTCCAGGCTTTCGGTAAGAGAGTCCATAGTCAGTTCGTGCACCATCAATTCCGGGCGTGCAGTCAGCAGTGGCGCAATGTTTTCACTGCGAGTCAGCACTCGGACTAAACCAGCACCAGCACGTAGCGCTGCTTCGCCCGTCATGCGGATAGCGCCCGCCGTGCCGTGATCGCCGCCGATAATCACCAGTCGCCCGTGCTCGCCTTTATGCGATGTCGGGCGACGCGGTTTCAGCCAGTGAGAAAGTTGTTCAGCAGAAAACCGTTGAATTTTCGTCTCCTGACCTGCCAGCCAGCTATCCAGCCCCAGAGAGTCAAAATGCAGATGTCCGGTAACATCCCGCGCTTTCCCGGTGAGCAAGCCAGGTTTCAGAGCAATAAAGGTGATAGTGTGAGAAGCGTTGATCACCGCACCTGGCGTGGCGCCGGTTTCTGCCAACAGGCCGGAAGGGATATCAACCGCCACAATCGGCGCGGGATGGGTATTAGCATGGTCGATTAATTGGCTAATAGATTCACGAGGCGCTTGCTGCAATCCGGTGCCGAGCAGCGCATCAACTATCAGCTCCACCGACTCGGGCCAGACAATATTCGTCGCATGGATTTCGCCTCCCGCGTTTAACCATGCCTCGCGTGCCAGCGCGGCCTCTTCCGGTAACGGTTTGTCACTCTCCTGGGCCAGCAGCGTAACCTCAATGCCGAGCGCTTTTGCCAGCCGCGCGACCACGTAGCCATCGCCGCCGTTATTGCCATGGCCGCACAGCACCAGCCAGTGGCGGGCGTCAGGATAAGTCGAACGACACACCTGAAATGCGGCTTCGCCAGCGCGAAGCATCAACTCATAGAGTGTTAGCCCCATCGCATCGGCCGCCTCGCGTTCGCCGCGTCGGATATCATCGGCGTGCCAGACGGTGTGTGGTATACTTACGGGGTTTTTCTTCATTGTATGGTCCGTCATGTCAGAGCCCCTCGATTTCAATCAATTAGCGCAAAAAATTAAACAATGGGGGCTGGAACTGGGCTTTCAGCAGGTAGGTATTACCGATACCGATCTCAGCGAGTCCGAGCCAAAACTGCAAGCATGGCTGGACAAACAATACCATGGCGAAATGGACTGGATGGCGCGCCACGGTATGCTGCGCGCCCGCCCTCACGAATTATTGCCCGGTACACTGCGCGTAATCAGCGTACGGATGAATTATCTTCCTGCCAACGCCGCATTTGCCAGCACGCTGAAAAATCCCAAACTCGGCTATGTTAGCCGTTATGCGCTGGGCCGTGACTATCACAAGCTTCTGCGCAACCGACTTAAAAAGCTGGGCGAGATGATTCAGCAACATTGTGTTTCGCTGAATTTTAGACCGTTTGTCGATTCTGCGCCTGTTCTTGAGCGCCCGTTAGCTGAAAAAGCAGGACTTGGCTGGACAGGTAAGCACTCACTTATCCTCAATCGCGAGGCTGGTTCGTTCTTCTTTTTAGGTGAACTGCTGGTCGATATTCCGCTGCCTGTGGATCACCCGGTCGAGGAAGGATGCGGTAAATGCGTCGCCTGTATGACGATTTGCCCGACAGGGGCCATCGTCGAGCCATATACCGTCGATGCTCGCCGCTGCATTTCTTATCTGACGATAGAACTGGAAGGGTCAATCCCGGAAGAGTTACGCCCGTTAATGGGAAACCGTATTTACGGTTGCGATGACTGCCAGCTTATCTGCCCGTGGAATCGCTATTCACAACTGACAACTGAAGACGATTTCAGCCCGCGCAAACCACTACACGCACCGGAACTCATTGAGTTATTCGCCTGGAGCGAAGAGAAGTTCTTAAAAATAACGGAAGGGTCGGCGATTCGTCGTATTGGCCACCTACGCTGGCTGCGTAATATCGCCGTAGCATTAGGAAATGCGCCATGGGATGAAGCGATTCTGACGGCGCTGGAAAGTCGTAAAGGTGAGCACCCACTTCTCGATGAACACATAGCGTGGGCGATTGCGCAGCAAATCGAGAGACGAAATACCAGCGTGGTCGAAGTGCAATTACCGAAAAAACAGCGTCTGGTTCGTGTAATTGAAAAGGGACTGCCACGTGACGCCTGATTCATCCACAGCTTGTGAATAAAAATAAAAACGCATTGCAATTCAAGACGAATATCATCGTCAAGTGATCGATACGACAAAACGTAATCTTAATTTTCAACTTATATATCAACAAGTTAAAAAATTACTATTCACCGTGCGAAGTTTTTCTGAAATTAAGATTACGGCCCGGACCTGTGGATAACTCTGTTTACAAGAGTTTGTCAGAGACAACAAAAACCAGCAATAACGCATCGCGTCGCTGTGGATATTTTATTGGGAGAAGAATTTGGAGCGGGAAACGAGACTCGAACTCGCGACCCCGACCTTGGCAAGGTCGTGCTCTACCAACTGAGCTATTCCCGCTTGGGTGGCCTGTGCCTTTCAGCACTTTCAAATTTTGGAGCGGGAAACGAGACTCGAACTCGCGACCCCGACCTTGGCAAGGTCGTGCTCTACCAACTGAGCTATTCCCGCTTAATCTTCGTCTTTCGAAGCGCTACTGCCTTGGCTGCCTTCACTCACCTTAGTCACTTACTTTTGTAAGCTCCGAAGGATTCGTTCAGTTGCCGCCTTGTCGCAATTCGAAATACTGCGATTGGGTGGTCTGTGCCTTTCAGCACTTTTCAAATTTTGGAGCGGGAAACGAGACTCGAACTCGCGACCCCGACCTTGGCAAGGTCGTGCTCTACCAACTGAGCTATTCCCGCGTACTACTTAATTTTTGCTTTCGTAATTTCGCATTTCTGCGTCGTTACGGGAGGCGCATTATACGAGAAATCTTTCCCTCTGCAACCCCCCTAAAAAAAATTTTTTGAATTTTTATCTCAAGTGCTGAAATTATCAGCAAGTCGTTCAATTTAGCGTCAAAATCACGCCGCCGCAAGTGGATTCCGGCTGTTATGTGACCAGGAAAAATTTTACAGCTTGATAAAATGCTCGCGGTAGTAAGCCAGCTCCGCAACTGATTCGCGGATATCATCCATCGCCTGATGCGTCCCCTGCTTGGTAAAGCCATCAAGAATTTCCGGCTTCCAGCGGCGCGCCAGCTCTTTCAGCGTGCTGACATCGAGATAGCGGTAGTGAAAGTACGACTCCAGCTCCGGCATGTATTTGAACAGGAAGCGGCGATCCTGGCCGATGCTGTTACCGCAGATGGGTGATTTACCCGCAGGCACCCACTGTTTTAAAAATTCGAGCGTCGCCAGTTCTGCTTCTCGATCGCCCATCGTGCTCGCTTTCACGCGCTCAACTAGCCCGCTGGCGGTATGAGTACGCACGTTCCAGTCATCCATCAGCGCCAGCTGTTCATCAGACTGGTGTACTGCAATGGTCGGCCCTTCTGCCAGAATATTCAGGTTGGCATCGGTCACCAGCGTGGCAATCTCAATAATGCGATCGCGCTCGGGATCCAGACCGGTCATCTCAAGATCGATCCAAATCAGGTTGTTTTCATTGGCACTCATGCTATTTTCCACCCATTCACAGTGACTATATTGATCCACAATTGCGTGTATCATAGATGTTTTGCCCATCAGGGGCGACCAGGAGTCTGTACGATTGAGTAAAAATAAACTCTCCAAAGGCCAGCAGCGCCGTGTGAACGCCAATCACCAGCGTCGTCTTAAAACGTCTAAGGAGAAGCCCGACTACGACGACAATCTGTTTGGCGAGCCTGATGAAGGTATCGTCATCAGCCGCTTTGGCATGCACGCTGATGTGGAATCCGCCGATGGCGACGTTCACCGCTGCAATATTCGCCGCACCATCCGTTCACTGGTGACCGGCGATCGCGTAGTCTGGCGTCCGGGTAAAGCGGCGGCGGAAGGTGTAAATGTCAAAGGGATCGTGGAAGCGGTGCATGAACGCACCTCGGTGTTGACGCGCCCGGATTTCTACGACGGCGTGAAACCCATAGCCGCCAACATCGATCAGATTGTTATTGTCTCCGCCATTTTGCCGGAACTGTCGCTCAATATCATCGACCGTTACCTGGTGGCCTGCGAAACCTTGCAGATTGAGCCGATTATTGTGCTCAACAAGATAGACCTGCTGGACGACGAAGGCATGGCGTTCGTCAACGAACAGATGGATATCTACCGCAATATCGGTTATCGCGTATTGATGGTTTCCAGCCATACTCAGGATGGACTGAAACCGCTGGAAGAGGCGCTGACCGGGCGCATCAGCATTTTTGCCGGGCAATCTGGCGTTGGCAAATCCAGCCTGCTGAACGCGTTGCTGGGGCTGCAAAAAGAGATCCTGACCAACGATGTGTCTGACAACTCTGGTCTGGGCCAGCACACCACGACTGCCGCTCGGCTGTATCACTTCCCGCACGGCGGCGATGTGATTGATTCTCCGGGGGTACGTGAATTCGGACTCTGGCATCTCGAGCCGGAACAAATCACTCACGGTTTTGTCGAATTCCATGACTACTTAGGTCTGTGCAAATACCGCGATTGCAAACACGATACCGATCCGGGCTGCGCTATCCGTGAAGCCGTTGACGAAGGGAAAATCGCGGAAACCCGTTTCGAAAACTATCACCGTATTCTGGAAAGCATGGCGCAGGTAAAAACGCGTAAAAACTTTTCTGATACGGATGACTGACAATTAAGCTAACCGTCGTTAGAATCGTCCCCTTTTTTTTCAGGATCCGGCATGAACGTCGGATCAGGAACGACAAAACAATGGCCTGGAGGCTACCTTGTTAAATTCATTCAAACTTTCGCTACAGTACATTCTGCCGAAACTATGGCTTACTCGCCTGGCGGGTTGGGGCGCAAGCAAGCGAGCAGGATGGCTGACAAAACTGGTTATCGATCTGTTCGTTAAATACTACAAGGTCGACATGCAAGAGGCGCAGAAGCCAGACACCGCCAGCTACCGTACCTTTAACGAATTCTTTGTCCGTCCGCTGCGTGACGAAGTACGCCCAATCGATACCGATCCGAATGTTCTGGTCATGCCTGCCGATGGCGTGATCAGTCAGTTGGGTAAAATCGAAGAAGATAAAATCCTGCAAGCCAAAGGCCACAACTACAGCCTCGAAGCCCTGCTGGCAGGTAACTATCTGATGGCGGATCTCTTCCGCAACGGTACGTTTGTGACCACTTACCTCTCCCCGCGTGACTATCACCGCGTACACATGCCGTGTAACGGTATTCTGCGTGAGATGATCTATGTGCCGGGCGATCTCTTCTCCGTTAACCATCTCACCGCCCAGAACGTACCGAATCTGTTTGCCCGTAACGAACGCGTTATCTGCCTGTTCGATACCGAATTTGGCCCGATGGCGCAGATCCTGGTCGGGGCGACGATTGTTGGCAGCATTGAGACGGTCTGGGCGGGTACCATTACGCCGCCGCGCGAAGGCATCATCAAACGCTGGACCTGGCCTGCCGGGGAAAACGACGGCTCCGTGGCGCTGCTGAAAGGCCAGGAAATGGGCCGCTTTAAACTCGGTTCCACCGTTATCAACCTGTTTGCGCCGGGTAAAGTGAATCTGGTTGAGCAACTGGAAAGCCTGTCTGTCACTAAGATTGGTCAGCCGCTGGCTATCTCTGGCGAAACCTTTGTTGCGCCAGAAGCTGAACCTGCCCCGCTTCCTGCTGAAGAGATCCAGGCAGAACACGACGTCAGCCCATTGGTTGACGACAAAAAAGACCAGGTCTAATCCATCAAAGGAAACGCTGACGTGCGCCTGATTATCACTTTTCTGATGGCCTGGTGCCTCAGTTGGGGGGCGTACGCCGCGACGGCCCCCGATAGCAAACAAATCACCCAGGAACTGGAGCAGGCAAAAGCGGCGAAACCCGCGCAGCCGGAAGTCGTAGAGGCGCTCCAGTCTGCCTTAAATGCGCTTGAGGAACGAAAAGGTTCCCTTGACCGCATCAAGCAATATCAAGAAGTCATTGATAATTACCCGAAACTCTCCGCTACCCTTCGCGCACAGTTAAACAACATGCGTGACGAACCGCGCAGCGTATCGCCGGGAATGTCTACCGACGCGCTGAATCAGGAAATTCTCCAGGTCAGTAGTCAATTGCTGGATAAAAGCCGTCAGGCCCAGCAAGAGCAGGAACGCGCCCGCGAGATTGCGGATTCACTGAATCAACTGCCGCAACAGCAAACCGACGCCCGCCGTCAGTTGAATGAGATCGAGCGGCGTCTGGGAACGCTTACCGGCAATACCCCGCTCAACCAGGCGCAAAATTTTGCGTTGCAGTCAGACTCTGCACGTCTGAAAGCCCTCGTTGATGAACTGGAGCTGGCGCAACTGTCTGCCAATAACCGCCAGGAATTAGCGCGTTTACGCTCTGAGCTGGCAGAAAAAGAGAGTCAGCAGCTGGATGCGTATTTGCAGGCCTTGCGTAATCAGTTGAACAGCCAGCGCCAGCTGGAGGCGGAACGGGCGCTGGAAAGCACCGAGTTGTTGGCCGAAAGCAGTGCTGATTTGCCGAAAGATATCGTCGCGCAATTCAAAATTAACCGCGAACTTTCAGCGGCGCTGAATCAGCAGGCGCAGCGGATGGATCTTGTCGCTTCGCAACAGCGTCAGGCAGCCAGCCAGACGTTACAGGTCCGGCAGGCGTTGAATACGCTGCGTGAACAGTCGCAATGGCTGGGTTCGTCAAACCTGCTCGGTGAAGCGTTGCGGGCGCAGGTAGCACGGCTACCGGAAATGCCGAAACCACAACAGCTTGATACCGAAATGGCGCAGTTGCGCGTGCAACGGTTGCACTATGAGGATCTCCTCAATAAACAACCGCAACTGCGACAAATCCTTCAAGCTGACGGCCAACCGCTGACCGCCGAGCAAAACCGTATTCTCGAAGCACAACTGCGTACTCAGCGTGAGTTGCTTAACTCATTGTTGCAGGGCGGCGACACGCTGCTGCTTGAACTGACCAAGCTGAAAGTGTCTAACGGGCAACTGGAAGATGCGCTGAAAGAGGTCAACGAAGCGACGCACCGCTACCTGTTCTGGACCTCCGACGTGCGCCCAATGACCATCGCCTGGCCACTGGAGATAGCCCAGGATCTGCGCCGCCTCATCTCGCTGGACACCTTCAGCCAGTTAGGTAAAGCCAGCATCATGATGCTGACCAGCAAAGAGACGCTTTTGCCACTGTTTGGCGCATTGATTCTGGTCGGTTGCAGTATCTACTCGCGCCGCTATTTCACCCGTTTTCTCGAACGTTCGGCAGCGAAAGTCGGCAAAGTGACTCAGGATCACTTCTGGCTGACGTTGCGCACTCTTTTCTGGTCGATTCTCGTCGCGTCACCGTTGCCGGTGCTGTGGATGACACTGGGTTATGGCTTGCGCGAGGCGTGGCCTTATCCACTGGCGGTAGCGATTGGCGATGGCGTAACGGCCACCGTGCCGCTGCTGTGGGTAGTGATGATTTGCGCCACATTTGCCCGCCCTAACGGCTTGTTTATCGCCCATTTTGGCTGGCCACGCGAACGTGTTTCCCGCGGGATGCGCTACTACCTGATGAGCATCGGGCTTATCGTGCCGCTGATTATGGCGCTGATGATGTTCGATAACCTAGACGACCGCGAGTTTTCCGGTTCGCTGGGACGACTGTGCTTTATTCTTATTTGTGGCGCGCTGGCGGTGGTCACCCTCAGCCTGAAAAAAGCGGGGATCCCGCTGTATCTCAACAAAGAAGGTAGCGGCGACAATATTACCAACCATATGCTGTGGAACATGATGATCGGCGCACCGCTGGTCGCGATTCTGGCAGCGGCAGTCGGTTACCTGGCAACGGCACAGGCGCTGCTAGCAAGGCTTGAAACCTCAGTCGCCATTTGGTTCCTGCTGTTGGTGGTTTATCACGTTATCCGCCGCTGGATGCTAATCCAGCGACGCCGACTGGCTTTTGACCGGGCAAAGCATCGCCGGGCGGAAATGCTGGCGCAGCGCGCGCGTGGCGAAGAGGAAGCGCATCATCACAGTAGCCCGGAAGGGGCAATTGAAGTGGATGAAAGCGAAGTCGATCTCGATGCTATCAGTGCGCAGTCCTTGCGGCTGGTGCGCTCAATCCTGATGCTGATCGCCCTACTTTCAGTCATCGTGCTATGGTCAGAAATCCATTCCGCTTTCGGCTTCCTCGAAAATATTTCGCTGTGGGATGTCACCTCCACGGTACAGGGCGTGGAAAGTCTGGAGCCGATTACCCTCGGTGCGGTGCTGATTGCCATTCTGGTGTTTATCATCACCACGCAACTGGTGCGCAACCTGCCCGCCCTGCTGGAACTGGCAATCTTGCAGCATCTCGATTTAACGCCGGGTACCGGTTACGCCATCACCACCATCACCAAATATCTGCTGATGCTGATTGGTGGTCTGGTTGGCTTCTCGATGATTGGTATTGAGTGGTCGAAATTGCAGTGGCTGGTTGCCGCGCTTGGTGTTGGTCTGGGTTTTGGCTTGCAAGAGATTTTCGCCAACTTTATCTCTGGCCTGATTATCCTGTTCGAAAAGCCGATTCGCATTGGCGATACGGTAACGATCCGCGATCTTACCGGTAGCGTGACGAAAATTAACACCCGCGCCACCACCATCAGCGACTGGGACCGCAAAGAGATTATCGTGCCGAACAAGGCGTTTATTACTGAGCAGTTTATCAACTGGTCGCTCTCTGACTCAGTCACGCGCGTGGTGCTAACGATTCCGGCCCCTGCCGATGCCAACAGTGAAGAAGTGACGGAAATCTTGCTCACTGCTGCGCGCCGCTGCTCGCTGGTGATCGATAACCCGGCACCGGAAGTTTTCCTGGTGGATCTACAGCAAGGGATCCAGATTTTCGAGCTGCGTATTTACGCCGCAGAAATGGGCCACCGCATGCCGCTGCGCCATGAAATCCATCAACTGATTCTGGCAGGCTTCCACGCCCACGGTATCGATATGCCATTCCCGCCGTTCCAGATGCGTCTGGAAAGTCTGAACGGTAAACAAACGGGAAGAACATTAACTTCTGCGGGGAGACGTCGCCAGGCGGGAAGTCTGTAATGCATGAAGCTGCCGGAGTCGACTCTGGCAGCTTCAATCACCAACAAAACTGATAGCGCAGGAAAAACTGCCACAGCCAGTAGAAGAGGATTATTGCAATAACAAAATATTGCCAGAGAGAGCACTGCTTCCTCCAAATAACAGCATAAATGTATGGAATGAATAATGGTAAGGTCATTATAATACCAACTGGGCGAATATCATCATTCTCAAGGTATGTCATAACATCACAAATATTATTAATTCCTCTACCATCGACAAACCACTCTTTGTCTTGAACAGAAAGCATATCTATCCAAAATATGCTTATAAAAAACCAGATAAAGTTAAGGACAAATGATTTCCAGTTCATCATAGATTTTTCATTATTTTCATTAAGGCGATTTTCTTTTCAAGAATACGCCGACCATATTCACTGTATTCTCTCTGATGAGATCCTTTAGGTGCTGCTATGGAATCTATAATGTCTTGTTTATTTCTTTCAATACCACGGTTGTATCGGGAGCCAACTACAATTATCTGCTCATCGGTTAAATTAGTGGTATCACTTATTTCCGGATAGTCATAATGTATAAGGTCTCGTAAATGAAAGGCTACCACTCTAATGTTAAATCGGTCGTTTAGTAAGCACTGGGAAAGTTGGAACTGCTCAAAGGATGATAAAAGATCTGGTTGAATCCCCATAGTCCTGGCAGCAACTCCTAACTGTATTGCAACAGAACCTACTGAAGTAGAGTTTGAGTAGGTATTGCCTCCTCTCTTTGAAACAGCCTCCAGGATTTTTTTTAATTGTAGCACTCCCACTGGTTTAAGTCTTTCTGGCATTCCGCCAACCTCTGCAGCCGCAACACCCGCAAGTAATAATAAAGGAATTTGCGCCTCTTTGGCATATTGCCACAGCATATCACGGTGGTAAATCAACCATGATGTTTTATATAACCATAAGTGTGCTGTCCCCGTGCTGAACGTCCAGTTCGTCGGAAGAAAACGCCATCGAAAATAATCAATACCATTCCATTTAGGAAAGCCTAATTCATCAACCTGACAAAAAATAAGATTACTCATTTAAGGCCCCTCATTTAAATCATTCCCAGAATGAAGAGACAGTACTATCATCAGAAAAACTGATTTGTGATGGAACAGACAAAAAACGTTAAAAAAGACTTCAGCTTAATATCAGTAGGACAAAACATATATAAGGTGAATATTTATTGTTTTTAATATAATTAAAATCACTTACCCAACTTACAGAGTGACTGCAAGCTGGATAATATATACTTTATTACTCAGCCGCCCACTGCGGATTTTTTGCCACTCTACTGGTAAATCGCCATCGCTAACAGCGAGAAGAAGACAGGACCGCCAATCATCCACAATGTGCTGTCCCAGTCTCCGGCTTCAACCACTGGCTGGATGATGGTGAAAACGTTCGCAAACGTCACCACCAGTACCACCACCACTGTCGCGATCGTTGCCGACATGTGTGTTTTGAAAATCACAAATGGTCTGTCGAGATCCTGACGTGCTTTAAAGAATGGGAAAGCCAGCGCGAGGAACAGATAGGGAAGCGTCATAGAAACGTTCGCCATCAGCGTCAGCTTGTTAAAGAACGCCGATGCGGTACCACCGCCAAACGAAACCAGCAGGATGAAGACAGTAACCAGCCCACACTGCATCCACATGGCGATAGACGGCATGCCCATGGCGTTCAGGCGCGTCATCGGTTCCGGCCATAACGCTTTCGGCGTACCCTGGATGATCGCTTTTAGTGGCGAGTAGCAAAGTGTAAAGAACGCGCCGGTGTAAGCCAGGAACATCGAAAGCCCGGTAATACGCGCAAACCATACGCCCAGCGACAATGACGCTTCAGGTGACAAATGCAGCACGTTACCCAGCGTCATCCCCAGGCTTTTCATCAATACATAGGTGATATTGCCGAGGTTAACGGAACCATTACTTAATACCTGCTGCCAGTTAGTGCTGACGCCCCATAAAAATATCGCCAGTGAATAACCGATTGAAATAACAATAGCGGCAAAAACAATACCTTTGGCAAAGTTCTTTTCTGGGTTTTCTGTTTTATCTACCAGACCACCAACAGCTTCAATTCCGCCGTAAGCGAAAATGGCAAATACCACAAACGATAACATCGCCAGACCGGATTGATATCCTGGATTCGGCGATACCACGAAATTAATATCTTGTGCAAAATGGCCACCATTTAATAACAAAATGGCAATGCTCACTAACAGTAACACTAAATTAAGACACATTACTGCAATACCACCTACTGCAGTAATACGGGCAATTTTATTAATCCCTTTTGAGGCAACCACGGTAACCAGGATCATCCATGCCACCGCCAGCAGCCCCACTACCTGCGTTGGCTCCAGGCCAGCAATGCGCCAGTGCTGGGTCATGTCGGTACCGTAGAGGAACGTAGAAAATGGTACCCAGACTTTAGCTGAAGTACTCACCATCCAGATGATATAAGAGGAAAACCACATAAATGTGCCGATAAAGGCGAAACGTGGTCCGACACTATTATTCATCCAGGAATAAATGCCGCCTTCTTCTTTGCGATAGGCCGCGCCCATTTCTGCCATCATTAAGGCAAATGGTATGAAAAATAATAATGCAGAAAATATATAAAAGGGAATCGCACTATATCCCATTAAATAATAAGCTGCCGGGCTATTGGCAAACCCAAATACTGAAGTAAAGATCATCAATATGAGCCCTATCAGACTCATCTTCTTTATCGTGTGAGGCATGAAATTATCCTTCGTGTTAGCACATGTATAAAACGCGCGCACTGAACTGCACTACCCATCGATTGACGGGCCGCAATAAAAAATCATACAGAATTGATACCTGGATGATAGCAAATATCCAGTCTTAAATTGTGGCCTTTAGCAGAAAAATGAAAACATCCGCTACAGAATGGCGTTACAGCGCCATTCTGTGTGGTTAATTAGATGATTTTTCAGAATTATGCCCGGTCAACGCTAAAGGCAATCACTTCCGCAAGAGTCTCCGCGCCCAGCGCCAACATCACCAGACGATCAACGCCCAGAGCCACACCGGAGCAGTCAGGCATACCGACTTTCAGAGCTTCTATGAGGTTTTGGTCGATAGGATGCTGCGGTAAACCACGCGCCGCACGCTTGCGGTTATCCTGCTCAAAGCGTTGTTGCTGTTCACGGGCATCCGTCAATTCATGGAAACCATTCGCCAGCTCAATACCTTTGTAGTAAACCTCGAAGCGTTCTGCGACCCGATGATCCTCGGTACTAATTTGCGCCAGTGATGCCTGACTGGCAGGGAAATGATAAACAAAGGTCGGTTTTTCTTTACCAATGTTCGGTTCCACACCAAAGGTAAACAGCAACTGTAACAGCGTATCGCGGTCTTCTTCGGTATCTGCAACGTTGCTCAGATCCAGTTTCGCCGCCACTTCCCGCAGCTGCGTTTTATCAGCTGAGAGTGGATCAATGTCCAGATAACGTAAGAAGGCTTGCTGATAAGAAAGGCTTTCTGCTGCCGGGCAATCCAGTACTTGCTGCAGAAGATCGTCAACTTCGTTCATCAACCGGTACATATCATAATGCGGCCGATACCACTCCAGCATCGTGAACTCAGGGTTGTGATAACGCCCCATCTCTTCATTACGGAAGCTGCGACACAGCTGGAATACTGGGCCACAACCGGCAACCAGCAGGCGTTTCATGTGATATTCAGGGCTGGTCATTAACCACAGATTCATCCCCTGAGAGTGTCCGGGGCCAACGAAACGAGTCTCAAACGGGACCAAATGAATATCGGTTACCGTCGCCTGGCTCATACAAGGCGTCTCCACCTCCAGCACTCCACGATCGGCAAAGAAACGACGGATCTCCGCCATAATCGCCGCGCGTTTTAATAAGTTAGGAATGGATGCGCTCGGCTGCCAGGATGCCGTTTCGCTCATAGTGAAATCTCCAGTTTTTAACAAGGGCACGAAGTCTACTCGCAACGCGACGGCGAGACAAATTTTACGCAGGAATCAATCATCGGTGGGCGGTGACTAAAAAAACCGCAATATGATGGTTTAGTAATTAAATTAATCATCTTCAGTGATAATTTAGCCCCCTGGCGCACTAAAAAAATCGATCTCGTCAAATTTCAGACTTATCCATCAGACTATACTGTTGTACCTATAAAGGAGCAGTGGAATAGCGTTCGCAGACCGTAACTTTCAGACACTTCCCCTGAAGTACGGTGCTGCGGGATAAAAACAATCTGGAGGAATGTCGTGCAAACCTTTCAAGCCGATCTTGCCATTGTAGGTGCCGGTGGCGCGGGATTACGTGCTGCAATTGCTGCCGCGCAGGCAAATCCGAATGCAAAAATCGCACTAATCTCAAAAGTATACCCGATGCGCAGCCATACCGTTGCCGCTGAAGGGGGCTCCGCCGCTGTCGCGCAGGATCATGACAGCTTCGATTATCACTTTCACGATACCGTAGCGGGTGGCGACTGGTTATGTGAGCAGGATGTTGTGGATTATTTCGTCCACCACTGCCCAACCGAAATGACCCAACTGGAACTGTGGGGATGCCCCTGGAGTCGTCGTCCGGATGGTAGCGTGAACGTACGTCGCTTCGGCGGCATGAAAATCGAGCGTACCTGGTTCGCCGCCGATAAGACCGGCTTCCATATGCTTCACACTCTGTTCCAGACATCTCTGCAATTCCCGCAGATCCAGCGTTTTGACGAACATTTCGTGCTGGATATTCTGGTTGATGATGGTCATGTTCGCGGCCTGGTAGCCATGAACATGATGGAAGGTACGTTGGTGCAGATCCGCGCTAATGCGGTAGTCATGGCAACCGGCGGTGCTGGCCGTGTTTATCGTTACAACACCAATGGCGGCATCGTAACTGGCGACGGTATGGGTATGGCACTGAGCCACGGTGTTCCGCTGCGTGATATGGAGTTTGTTCAGTATCACCCGACTGGCCTACCGGGTTCCGGTATCCTGATGACCGAAGGTTGCCGTGGTGAAGGCGGTATTCTGGTCAACAAAAATGGCTACCGTTATCTGCAAGATTACGGCATGGGTCCAGAAACTCCGCTGGGCGAGCCGAAAAACAAATACATGGAACTGGGTCCACGCGACAAAGTTTCTCAGGCCTTCTGGCACGAATGGCGTAAAGGCAACACCATCTCCACTCCACGTGGCGATGTGGTGTACCTCGACCTGCGTCACCTGGGCGAGAAAAAACTGCACGAACGTCTGCCGTTCATCTGTGAACTGGCGAAAGCTTACGTTGGCGTCGATCCGGTTAAAGAACCGATCCCGGTACGTCCGACCGCGCACTACACCATGGGCGGTATCGAAACCGATCAGAACTGTGAAACCCGCATTAAGGGTCTGTTCGCCGTGGGCGAATGTTCCTCTGTAGGTCTGCACGGTGCAAACCGTCTGGGCTCTAACTCCCTGGCGGAACTGGTGGTCTTTGGTCGTCTGGCCGGTGAGCAAGCGATGGAGCGCGCATCTACTGCCGGTAATGGCAACGATGCAGCAATCAATGCACAGGCTGCTGGCGTTGAACAGCGTCTGAAAGACCTGGTTAACCAGGACGGCGGCGAAAACTGGGCGAAGATCCGCGACGAAATGGGCCTGGCCATGGAAGAAGGCTGCGGTATCTACCGTACGCCGGAACTGATGCAGAAAACCATCGACAAGCTGGCGGAACTGCAGGAACGCTTCAAGCGCGTGCGTATCACCGATACTTCCAGCGTGTTCAACACCGACCTGCTTTACACTATTGAGCTGGGCCACGGTCTGAACGTTGCCGAATGTATGGCGCACTCCGCAATGGCGCGTAAAGAGTCCCGCGGCGCGCACCAGCGTCTGGACGAAGGTTGCACTGAGCGTGACGACATCAACTTCCTCAAACACACCCTCGCCTTCCGCGATGCTGATGGCACTACCCGCCTGGAGTACAGCGACGTGAAGATTACTAAGCTGCCGCCGGCCAAACGCGTTTACGGTGGCGAAGCGGATGCAGCCGATAAGGCGGAAGCAGCCAATAAGAAGGAGAAGGCGAATGGCTGAGATGAAAAACCTGAAAATTGAGGTGGTGCGTTATAACCCGGAAGTCGATACCGCACCGCATAGCGCATTCTATGAAGTGCCTTATGATGAAACCACCTCATTGCTGGATGCGCTGGGCTATATCAAAGACAACCTTGCGCCGGACCTGAGCTACCGCTGGTCTTGCCGTATGGCGATTTGTGGCTCCTGCGGCATGATGGTTAACAACGTGCCGAAACTGGCATGTAAAACCTTCCTGCGTGACTACACCAACGGCATGAAGGTTGAAGCGTTAGCTAACTTCCCGATCGAACGCGATCTGGTGGTCGATATGACCCACTTCATCGAAAGCCTGGAAGCTATCAAACCGTACATCATCGGCAACTCCCGCACTGCGGACCAGGGGACTAACATCCAGACCCCGGCGCAGATGGCTAAGTATCACCAGTTCTCCGGTTGCATCAACTGTGGTCTGTGCTATGCCGCATGCCCGCAGTTCGGCCTGAACCCAGAGTTCATCGGTCCGGCTGCCATTACGCTGGCACACCGTTATAACGAAGATAGCCGCGACCACGGTAAGAAGGAGCGTATGGCGCAGTTGAACAGCCAGAACGGCGTATGGAGCTGTACTTTCGTGGGCTACTGCTCCGAAGTCTGCCCGAAACATGTCGATCCGGCTGCGGCCATTCAGCAGGGCAAAGTAGAAAGTTCGAAAGACTTTCTTATCGCTACCCTGAAACCACGCTAAGGAGTGCAACATGACGACTAAACGTAAACCGTATGTACGGCCAATGACGTCCACCTGGTGGAAAAAATTGCCGTTTTATCGCTTTTACATGCTGCGCGAAGGCACGGCGGTTCCGGCTGTGTGGTTCAGCATTGAACTGATTTTCGGGCTGTTTGCCCTGAAAAACGGCCCGGAAGCCTGGGCGGGATTCGTCGACTTTTTACAAAACCCGGTTATCGTGATCATTAACCTGATCACTCTGGCGGCAGCTCTGCTGCACACCAAAACCTGGTTTGAACTGGCGCCGAAAGCTGCCAATATCATTGTAAAAGACGAAAAAATGGGACCAGAGCCAATTATCAAAAGTCTCTGGGCGGTAACCGTGGTTGCCACCATCGTAATCCTGTTTGTTGCCCTGTACTAGTAAGGAGCCTGAGATGATTAATCCAAATCCAAAGCGTTCTGACGAACCGGTATTCTGGGGCCTCTTCGGGGCCGGTGGTATGTGGAGTGCGATCATTGCACCGGTAATGATCCTGCTGGTTGGCATTCTGCTGCCGCTGGGTCTGTTCCCGGGTGATGCACTGAGCTACGAACGCGTTCTGGCGTTCGCGCAAAGCTTCATTGGTCGCGTATTCCTGTTCCTGATGATCGTCCTGCCGCTGTGGTGTGGTTTACACCGTATGCACCACGCGATGCACGATCTGAAAATCCACGTGCCTGCGGGCAAATGGGTTTTCTACGGTCTGGCTGCTATCCTGACAGTTGTCACGCTGATTGGTATCGTTACAATCTAACGTATCGCCAATGTAAATCCGGCCCGCCTATGGCGGGCCGTTTTGTATGGAAACCAGACTTTATGCTCAAAACAACGCTTTGCGCCTTACTGATTACCGTCTCTTGCTCCACACTTGCCGCCCCCCACAGTGAACAACAAATCAACGATATTGTGCATCGCACGATTACCCCACTTGTTGAGCAACAAAAAATCCCCGGCATGGCCGTTGCAGTGATTTATCAGGGCAAGCCTTATTACTTTACCTGGGGCTACGCTGACGTGGCAAAAAAGCGACCCGTCACACAGCAAACATTGTTTGAGTTAGGCTCGGTCAGCAAAACATTTACGGGCGTGCTTGGTGGCGACGCTATTGCACGAGGGGAAATCAACCTGAGCGATCCCGTCACAAAATACTGGCCTGAACTTACCGCTAATCAGTGGAACGGGATCACACTATTACATCTCGCTACCTACACCGCTGGCGGCCTGCCATTGCAGGTGCCGGATGACGTTAAATCCGCAACTGACCTGCTACGTTTCTATCAAAACTGGCAGCCTGCATGGGCGCCAGGAACACAACGTTTATATGCGAATTCCAGTATTGGTTTGTTCGGCGCATTGGCTGTGAAGCCATCTGGTTTGGGTTTTGAGCAGGCGATGCAAACTCGTGTCTTCCAGCCACTCAAACTCAACCATACGTGGATTAATGTACCGCCTGAAGAAGAAAAGAATTACGCCTGGGGGTATCGCGAAGGTAAGCCGGTGCATGTTTCACCGGGGGCGCTGGATGCTGAAGCTTACGGTGTGAAATCAACGATTGAAGATATGGCACGCTGGGTACGAAGCAATATGAATCCCCGTGATATCAACGAAAAAACACTTCAGCAAGGTATCCAACTAGCGCAATCTCGCTACTGGCAAACCGGCGATATGTATCAGGGCCTGGGCTGGGAAATGCTGGACTGGCCGGTAAATCCTGACAGCATCATTAATGGTAGCGACAGTAAAATTGCGCTGGCGGCACGACCAGTAAAAGCGATGACGCCCCCAACTCCTGCTGTACGTGCATCATGGGTACATAAAACAGGCGCGACTGGTGGTTTTGGCAGCTACGTCGCGTTTATCCCAGAAAAAGAGCTGGGTATTGTGATGCTGGCTAACAAAAACTATCCCAATCCAGCGAGAGTCGACGCCGCCTGGCAGATCCTCAACGCCCTGCAGTAAAATTTCACCGGGTCCGAATTTTCGGACCTTTTCTTCGCATTTTCTTGCTGTCATCTACACTTAGAAAAAACCAGTAAGGAAACATCTATGCGCCTGCTCCCCCTCGTTGCCGCAGCGACGGCTGCATTTCTGGTCGTTGCCTGTAGTTCTCCTACGCCACCGCGTGGCGTGACCGTAGTGAATAATTTCGACGCTAAACGCTATCTTGGCACCTGGTATGAGATTGCTCGTTTTGATCACCGATTTGAGCGCGGGCTGGAGAAAGTCACCGCAACATACAGCCTGCGGGATGATGGCGGCCTGAACGTCATCAATAAAGGCTATAACCAGGACCGGGAGATGTGGCAGCAAAGTGAAGGGAAAGCATACTTTACCGGCGCGCCTGACCGCGCGGCGCTAAAAGTGTCGTTCTTTGGCCCTTTCTATGGCGGCTATAACGTGATTGCGCTCGATCGGGAGTACCGCCACGCGCTGGTTTGCGGACCGGACCGCGACTACCTGTGGATACTCTCCCGCACGCCAACCATTTCTGACGAAGTTAAACATGAGATGCTGGCAGTCGCGACCCGGGAAGGGTTTGATGTCAGTAAGTTTATTTGGGTACAGCAGCCCGGTAGTTAGTGAGTGCTAAGTTTCAGACCAATAATACCCAGTACGATTAACGCCAGACTCGCCAGGCGCATCGGGTTAGCGGACTCGCCGAGCAGCACAATGCCGGTGATGGCCGCGCCGACTGCGCCAATCCCCGTCCAGACCGCATAAGCCGTCCCTACAGGCAATGACTTCATCGCCCAGGCGAGCAGCGCCATACTGACAATCATCGCCATCACGGTAATAACACTTGGCGTCAAACGGCTAAAACCGTGGGTATATTTCAGGCCAACGGCCCATACTACTTCGAGCAGACCAGCAATAATTAATATTATCCAGGACATATCAGGCTCCGGAGAATTGGGGCCGTCCCCGGTGGAAAGAAGCGTTTGCAGGTCGTCCTGCAAAGCTGATGGTTGAACGGGTATTTTGCCTGGTGGCAGGGGAATTTCAACTATTACCTTAGTGACTATCGCAGAAAAAAACAAACGGCACGACACAGCTGTCGCACCGTTACACATTGTTGACAAAATGCGCGTTGTTTATGCCGGATGCGGCGTAAACGCCTTATCCGGCCTGCAAAATCGTGCAAGTTCAATACATTGCATGGGAAATGTAGGCCTGATAAGCGAAGCGCATCAGGCAGTTTTGCGTTTACCATAAGTCTCAAACGGCACGACAACTCTGCCGTACCGTTATTGCTTATTGCTGTGCCTTCGTCGCTGCGCCAGAAATCGCATTACCGCCGTCGGAAATATCTTCACCAACGCCACGCGTGGTGTTGCAGGCAGTTAATACAGTTGAAAGCACCAGAACAGAAAAGATCGCTGCAATTGTCTTCTTCACCATAACGTCTTCCTTTTAGGTAATGTTATTTGTGTTTGCCTATAGCAAATTAATAATAGACAACACCACCGAAAATGACGGAAATCTGATGATTTTTATGAAGAGAAGAAAAATTAGCTGGCAGCGCGGGAGATGGAATTACCGAGATGTTTAATGTCTTCACCAAAACCGCGAGCGGTGTTACAGCCCGTGAGCAGCGCACTGGCAAGCAAAACAAGAAGGATAAGGCGTTTCATCATCTCTGACCTGAGAAAGTGATGGTGCAGCCAACAGGCCGCACCACAACCGCATTACTTCACGCGAGATACGTATTCACCAGAGCGGGTATCCACTTTGATGACTTCGCCGATCTGTACGAACAGCGGAACTTTAACCACAGCGCCAGTAGACAGGGTAGCTGGTTTGCCGCCAGTACCTGCAGTATCACCTTTCAGACCTGGATCGGTATCAACGATTTCCAGTTCAACGAAGTTCGGCGGAGTTACGGAGATTGGCTGGCCGTTCCACAGAGTTACGATGCACTCAGCCTGATCCAGCAGCCATTTAGCGTTGTCGCCAATTGCTTTCGCATCAGCAGACAGTTGCTCGAAGGTTTCGTTGTTCATGAAGTGCCAGAACTCACCGTCGTTGTACAGGTAAGTCAGGTTCATATCGACAACATCAGCGCCTTCAGCGGAATCGGTAGATTTGAAGGTTTTTTCTACGCGAGTACCAGTCAGCAGACGACGCAGTTTAACGCGAGCGAATGCCTGACCTTTACCCGGTTTCACGAATTCACTCGCTTCAACCGCGTAAGGTTCGCCATCTAACATGATTTTAAGACCAGCACGAAAATCGTTGCTATAGTACGTTGCCATAAGGCCCTCTGAAATTTGTTAATTGGTAGCTAAGCCACAAAATGGCACATATTGTAACCCTAAATACCCCATCCAGAGAAGATTGGTTAACGCAACTTGCCGATGTTGTGACCGATCCTGATGAACTTCTGCGTCTTTTGAATATAGACGCGGACGAAAAACTGTTGGCCGGACGCAGTGCTAAAAAGCTGTTTGCCCTGCGAGTGCCCCGCTCATTTATCGATCACATGGAGAAAGGCAATCTGGACGATCCACTTTTGCGTCAGGTACTTACCTCGCAAGATGAGTTTGTCGTCGCGCCCGGATTCTCCACCGACCCATTGGAAGAACAGCACAGCGTAGTGCCTGGTTTGTTGCATAAATACCACAACCGGGCGCTATTGCTGGTCAAAGGCGGCTGCGCGGTAAATTGCCGCTATTGCTTCCGCCGCCACTTCCCGTATGCCGAAAATCAGGGCAATAAACGTAACTGGCAGACGGCACTGGAGTATGTTGCTGCGCATCCTGAACTGGACGAGATTATTTTCTCCGGCGGCGATCCGCTGATGGCGAAAGATCACGAACTGGACTGGTTGTTAACGCAACTGGAAGCCATCCCACATATCAAACGTCTGCGTATTCACAGCCGTCTGCCGATTGTGATTCCCGCTCGTATTACAGAGGCGTTGGTTGAACGCTTTGCCCGTTCTACGCTGCAAATCTTGCTGGTGAATCACATCAACCATGCCAATGAGGTGGATGAAACATTCCGTCAGGCGATGGCTAAATTACGCCGTGTCGGCGTCACCCTGCTTAACCAAAGCGTTCTGTTACGTGGCGTGAACAATAACGCGCAAACGCTGGCAAATCTGAGTAATGCACTGTTTGACGCCGGTGTGATGCCCTATTACCTGCATGTGCTCGATAAAGTGCAGGGCGCGGCGCATTTTATGGTGAGTGATGACGAAGCGCGGCAGATTATGCGTGAGCTTCTGACGTTAGTATCGGGATATCTGGTGCCCAAACTGGCACGCGAGATTGGTGGCGAACCCAGCAAAACACCGCTGGATCTCCAGCTACGCCAGCAGTAACTGATTAAACATAGAAGTTAGATGTAAACATTGCCTGATGCGCTTCGCTTATCAGGCCTACATCGGGCATTGTAATTGATTGAATTTTCTATGAGCTGTAGGCCGGATAAGGCGTTTACGCCGCATCCGGCCAGAGCAACGAACACGAGTACAGCGATCTGTCATTAAACAGGGAAGTTTAATCTTTACCCGTTGCATTAGCCTTAAATATTCATTTGATGTATTTTTTATCACTTACATAATTAACATCAATAATTATCCATTCTTTTCTGTTTATCTAGAGTGCCCCCCCTAATTTGTGTTATTTTAACAGCTATTACTATGAAGCTCATTTATCTAGCTTATAAATTAAATTTAATTATTTTTTTGAGAAATGGTTAGGGAGAACCTACATGGCCATAAGCATCAAGGGTGTTAATACTGGTGTTATTCGCAAGAGTAATAATTTCATTGCGCTGGCGCTGAAAATAAAAGAGCCTCGCAATAAAGAATCGTTGTTTTTCATGTCTGTGATGGAAATGCGCGACCTACTGATTGCACTGGAAAGTCGTCTACATCAAAAGCATAAACTGGATGCTGATGCACGCCTTCAGTACGAGCAGGCTCGCGATAAAGTCATTAAAAAAATGGCAGAAAATATCCCAGAAATCCAGGTTGATGAGCTGAAGAATGCCGATATTAATCGCCGAGTTAACACGCTGGAACTTGCAGATAACCAAGGTGAAAATCTCACATTCACATTAACTCTGCATGATGGCAGCAAAAGTGAATTAATCGTCAATGAGTTGCAGATTGAAATGTTGGCGCGGGCAATCATTCATGCAATTAATAATGCAGAAATGCGTGAACTGGCATTGCGTATTACATCTCTGTTAGATTTCCTGCCGTTATATGACGTCGACTGCCAGGAGAATGGTAATCTGGAATATGACACCTATTCACAACCAGCATGGAAACATAATCTGTTTAACCATTATCTGGCGGTACTTTATCGCTTTAAAGATGAAAGTGGCAAAGAGCAATTTAGCGGCGCAGTAGTAAAAACGCGTGAAGCAACACCGGGTAAAGAAGTGGAGGCTATCACTCGCCGGATGCTTGATTTCAGCCCTCGACTGAAAAAGCTCGCTGGAGTGCCATGTCAGGTCTACGTTCGTACCGTGGCAGCAAATAACGCCCAACCACTAACCCAGGATCAATGCTTACGCGCGCTGCATCACCTACGCGTCCAGTCCATCAGCAAAACTGCACCACAGGCGAAATAATCTCATCTGTTTTACTACAAGGCTGGAATCATCCAGCCTCGGATTGCTGATAACGTGATCGTTTCTCTTGCTGGATGCGGCGTAAACGCCTTATCTGGCCTACAAATTCTCGAACATTCCATCAATTACAATGCACGATGTATGCCTGATAAGCGAAGCGCATCAGGTAATTACACGTTTGCTATCCAGCCTCTGAATCACATCAGTTCGGGCACTTGTAGACCTGGCCGATAATCTGGCTATCAGTCGGGACAAAGCTGGACAACATTCCCTGCGACGGGCTGCTGATACCATAAATCACGTTACCGCCCATTGCTGCCGCCTGGTTGCGCAGATCGTTTGCCGCTCCGCGCATAGAACCGCCTTCTTCACCGTGTTGTCCGGAAAGCCAGTTACTTTGCTTACCTGTAGCTGTACCAATCAGCTGGCACTCTGCACCTGGTTGCTCGTCCACGATGCGAACGCTCTGTCCGGCAGCGCTCAATTCGTTGCTGGAGCTACAACCCGCCATCAGTAGCGCGGCACCGACAATCCCTGCTAAGTATTTTACGTGCATGTTATTCCCCATAATCAATGAGCTGGACGCAACTCGCGTCGTCCGTGTCTGAATCTTATACTAGAAAGATGACCAAAAGAAAAACCCCCAGACATTTCTGCCCGGGGGTTTCTTTATTTCTGCGAGGTGCAGGGCAATTACATCATGCCGCCCATGCCACCCATGCCGCCCATACCGCCAGCAGCGCCTAAGTCAGCTGCATCGTTTTTCGGCAGGTCGGTAACCATGCACTCAGTGGTGATCATCAGGCCAGCCACAGAAGCTGCGTACTGCAGAGCAGAACGAGTTACTTTGGTTGGATCCAGGATACCCATGTCGATCATGTTGCCATATTCTTCGGTTGCAGCGTTGTAGCCGTAGTTGCCGTCGCCAGCTTTAACAGTGTTCGCAACAACAGACGGTTCTTCACCGCAGTTCAGCACGATCTGACGCAGCGGAGCTTCCATTGCACGCAGTGCAACTTTGATACCCACGTTCTGCTCTTCGTTCTGACCACGCAGGTCAGCCAGTTTAGACGCTACGCGGATCAGCGCAACACCACCACCAGCAACCACGCCTTCTTCTACCGCAGCACGGGTCGCGTGCAGGGCGTCTTCAACGCGTGCTTTTTTCTCTTTCATTTCAACTTCGGTAGCAGCACCAACTTTGATAACTGCAACGCCGCCAGCCAGTTTCGCTACGCGCTCCTGCAGTTTTTCACGGTCGTAGTCAGAAGTTGCTTCTTCAATCTGCTGACGGATCTGAGCAACACGGCCCTGGATTGCAGCTTCTTCACCCACGCCATCGATGATGGTGGTGGTGTCTTTGTTGATTACAACACGTTTAGCCTGACCCAGGTCTTCCAGGGTTGCTTTTTCCAGCTCCATACCGATCTCTTCAGAGATTACAGTACCGCCGGTCAGGGTTGCGATATCCTGCAGCATAGCTTTACGACGATCGCCGAAGCCCGGAGCTTTAACCGCAGCGACTTTCACGATGCCACGCATGGTGTTAACAACCAGAGTTGCCAGCGCTTCGCCTTCAACATCTTCAGCGATGATCAGCAGCGGTTTGCCTGCTTTTGCAACAGCTTCCAGAACTGGCAGCATTTCGCGGATGTTGGAGATTTTCTTGTCAGCCAGCAGGATGAACGGGCTTTCCAGTTCTACTGCGCCAGTTTCCGGCTTGTTGATGAAGTAAGGAGACAGGTAACCACGGTCGAACTGCATACCTTCAACCACGTCCAGTTCGTCCTGCAGACCAGTACCGTCTTCAACGGTGATAACGCCTTCTTTACCGACTTTGTCCATCGCTTCAGCGATCAGTTTACCTACGGTTTCGTCGGAGTTAGCGGAGATAGTACCAACCTGAGCAATCGCTTTAGAGTCAGAGCACGGTACGGACAGCGCTTTCAGTTCTTCAACTGCAGCGGTTACAGCTTTGTCGATACCACGTTTCAGGTCCATCGGGTTCATGCCCGCAGCAACAGCTTTCAGACCTTCAGTGATGATAGCCTGAGCCAGTACGGTTGCGGTGGTGGTACCGTCGCCTGCAGTGTCGTTCGCTTTAGAGGCAACTTCTTTCACCATCTGCGCGCCCATGTTTTCGAACTTGTCTTCCAGTTCGATTTCACGAGCAACGGAAACACCATCTTTGGTGATGGTCGGTGCACCGAAAGATTTATCCAGAACTACGTTACGGCCTTTCGGACCGAGGGTAACTTTCACTGCATCTGCCAGTACGTTTACGCCGCGCAGCATTTTCACACGAGCGTCGTTACCGAATTTTACGTCTTTAGCTGCCATTATCTTTATTCCTTAAATTCGTATGTTCAGTGTCGTGCGCGGATTACGCTTCAACAATTGCCAGAATGTCGCTTTCGGACATGATCAACACTTCTTCATTGTCGATCTTCTCAGACTTCACACCGTAGCCATCATTGAAAATTACGATGTCGCCAACTTTCACGTCCAGCGGCTTCACTTCGCCATTTTCAAGGATACGGCCATTGCCAACAGCCAGCACTTCGCCACGGGTAGATTTAGCCGCTGCAGAGCCGGTCAGAACGATGCCGCCAGCAGATTTAGTTTCAACTTCTTTACGCTTGACGATCACGCGATCATGCAATGGACGAATATTCATTGATAACTCTCCTTTGAGAAAGTCCGTATCTGTTATGGGTGACGCCGGACCTTACGTGGTTTCCCGGCTGGTGACCAGTGAAATGGGGATGGGCATCTCCCCCTTCAAGGGGGCAAATGAAAAAAAATTCTGATCAGTACAAAATCGGGTAAAAATCCTGATTCACATCACATTTCATCGCAATTTCTCCATCGCCGCCATACGCGAATCCGATTGTGCTACCATCAAAATCCTGCGCAGTTGCCCAAAATTTGGGCACAATTGGACATTAACCCATGAGTGGACTCAAACAAGAACTGGGACTGGCCCAGGGGATCGGCCTGTTATCAACCTCATTATTAGGCACAGGCGTATTTGCCGTTCCCGCATTAGCTGCCCTGTTAGCGGGCAATACCAGTCTGTGGGCCTGGCCCGTTTTGATTATCTTAGTGTTCCCGATTGCAATCGTCTTTGCGCTGCTGGGACGCCACTATCCCAGCGCGGGCGGCGTCGCGTACTTTGTTGGCATGGCATTCGGCTCGCGGCTTGAGAGGGTCACTGGCTGGCTTTTTTTATCGGTCATTCCCGTTGGCTTGCCCGCTGCGCTACAAATTGCCGCTGGCTTTGGCCAGGCAATGTTTGGCTGGCATAGCTGGCAACTGTTATTGGCGGAACTCGGTACGCTGGCGCTGGTGTGGTACATCGGTACTCGCGGTGCCAGTTCCAGTGCTAATCTACAAACGATCATTGCCGGGCTTATCGTTGCGCTGGTTGTCGCTCTCTGGTGGGCGGGCGATATCAAACCTACAAATATCCCCTTCCCTGCGCCTGGTAATATCGAACTTACCGGGTTATTTGCTGCATTATCGGTGATGTTCTGGTGCTTTGTCGGTCTGGAGGCATTTGCCCATCTCGCCTCGGAGTTTAAAAATCCGGAGCGTGATTTTCCGCGCGCTCTGATGATTGGTCTGCTGCTGGCAGGACTAGTCTATTGGGGCTGTACGGTGGTGGTATTACACTTCGACGCCTACGGTGAAAAAATGGCGGCGGCAGCATCGCTTCCAAAAATTGTGGTGCAGCTATTTGGTGTAGGAGCGTTGTGGATTGCCTGTGTGATTGGTTATCTGGCCTGCTTTGCCAGCCTCAACATTTATATACAGAGTTTCGCCCGCCTGGTCTGGTCGCAAGCACAACATAATCCTGACCACTACCTGGCACGCCTCTCTTCTCGCCATATCCCGACTAATGCCCTTAATGCCGTGCTCGGCTGTTGCGTGGTGAGCACGTTGGTGATCCATATGTTAGGGATCAATCTGGACGCACTCATCATCTATGCCAACGGCATCTTTATTATGATCTATCTGCTGTGCATGCTGGCAGGCTGTAAATTATTGCAAGGACGTTATCGGCTACTGGCGGTAATTGGCGGGCTGTTATGCGTTCTGTTACTGGCGATGGTCGGCTGGAAAAGTTTATATGCACTGATCATGCTGGCAGGGTTATGGCTGTTTCTGCCAAAACGAAAAACGCCGGAAAATGGCATAACCACATAATCCGGCGTTTCGACATTAATCCTGGCGATCGTCTTTATGATCAAGGCGGTCGCGGTCATCATCCTTTCGCTGATACTCACCATCAAAAGTATTACCGCCACCGGTCCCGGCGCTAAAACCGCCGCCCGGCATACGGGAAAAGCGCAAATGCGGCATCAGCTTCACAGTCAGGTGCTTTTGCACTGGCGGTAATAAAAGAAGAAGGCCGAGGAAATCGGTGAAAAAGCCCGGTAATAAAAGCAACAAACCGGCAATGATCAACGAAACACTTTTAATCATTTCCGCCGCCGGGTTTTCACCCGTCGCCATTTTTTGTTGCATCAGCACAAAATTCTTAAAGCCCTGGTTACGTACCAGCGACATACCGATAACCGATGTGAATATAACCAATACAAGAGTTAGCAATACACCTAATACATGAGCAACCTGAATAAAGATTGAAATCTCAATATAGACATAAAGGAAAATGGCAATAAAAGGTAACCAGCGCAAAGGTTTCTCCTGTAATAGCAACCGGTTAAATCCGGATGCCTGAATGGGTTGCGAATCGCGTTCAGCTTATATTGTGGTCATTAGCAAAATTTCAAGATGTTTGCGCAACTATTTTTGGTAGTAATCCCAAAGCGGTGATCTATTTCACAAATTAATAATTAAGGGGTAAAAACCGACACTTAAAGTGATCCAGATTACGGTAGAAATCCTCAAGCAGCATATGATCCCGGTTATTCGACTGATGCAGGGGATAATCGTCGGTCGAAAAACATTCGAAACCACATATATTCTATGTGTTTAAAGCAAATCATTGGCAGCTTGAAAAAGAAGGTTCACATGTCAAACAACATTCGTATCGAAGAAGATCTGTTGGGTACCAGGGAAGTTCCAGCTGATGCCTACTATGGTGTTCATACTCTGAGAGCGATTGAAAACTTCTATATCAGCAACAGCAAAATCAGCGATATTCCTGAATTTGTTCGCGGTATGGTAATGGTTAAAAAAGCCGCAGCTATGGCAAACAAAGAGCTGCAAACCATTCCTAAAAGTGTAGCGAATGCAATCATTGCTGCATGTGATGAAGTCCTGAACAACGGAAAATGCATGGATCAGTTCCCGGTAGACGTCTACCAGGGCGGCGCAGGTACTTCCGTAAACATGAACACCAACGAAGTGCTGGCCAATATCGGTCTGGAACTGATGGGTCACCAGAAAGGTGAATATCAGTACCTGAACCCGAACGACCACGTTAACAAATGTCAGTCCACTAACGACGCCTACCCGACCGGTTTCCGCATCGCGGTTTACTCTTCTCTGATTAAACTGGTAGATGCTATTAACCAACTGCGTGAAGGCTTTGAACGTAAAGCTGTCGAATTCCAGGACATCCTGAAAATGGGTCGTACCCAGCTGCAGGACGCAGTACCGATGACCCTCGGTCAGGAATTCCGCGCTTTCAGCATCCTGCTGAAAGAAGAAGTAAAAAACATCCAACGTACCGCTGAACTGCTGCTGGAAGTTAACCTCGGCGCAACGGCAATCGGTACTGGCCTGAACACGCCGAAAGAGTACTCTCCGCTGGCAGTGAAAAAACTGGCTGAAGTTACTGGCTTCCCATGCGTACCCGCTGAAGACCTGATCGAAGCGACCTCTGACTGCGGCGCTTACGTTATGGTTCATGGCGCGCTGAAACGCATGGCTGTGAAGATGTCCAAAATCTGTAACGACCTGCGCTTGCTCTCTTCTGGCCCACGTGCCGGCCTGAACGAGATCAACCTGCCGGAACTGCAGGCGGGCTCTTCCATCATGCCAGCTAAAGTAAACCCGGTTGTTCCGGAAGTGGTTAACCAGGTTTGCTTCAAAGTCATCGGTAACGACACCACTGTTACCATGGCAGCAGAAGCAGGTCAGCTGCAGCTGAACGTTATGGAGCCGGTCATTGGCCAGGCCATGTTTGAATCCGTTCACATTCTGACCAACGCTTGCTACAACCTGCTGGAAAAATGCGTTAACGGCATCACTGCTAACAAAGAAGTGTGCGAAGGTTACGTTTACAACTCTATCGGTATCGTCACTTACCTGAACCCATTCATCGGCCACCACAACGGTGACATCGTGGGTAAAATCTGTGCCGAAACCGGTAAGAGTGTACGTGAAGTCGTTCTGGAACGCGGTCTGTTGACTGAAGCAGAACTAGACGATATTTTCTCCGTACAGAATCTGATGCACCCGGCTTACAAAGCAAAACGCTATACTGATGAAAGCGAACAGTAATCGTACAGGGTAGTACAAATAAAAAAGGCACGTCAGACGACGTGCCTTTTTTCTTGTGAGTAGTAACTTAAAAATAACAACCTTATATCAACTTGTTAAAAAACAAGGAAGGCTAATATGCTAGTTGTAGAACTCATCATCGTTTTGCTGGCGATCTTCTTGGGCGCCAGACTGGGGGGAATCGGTATTGGTTTTGCAGGCGGATTGGGGGTCCTGGTTCTTGCCGCTATCGGCGTCAAGCCTGGTAACATCCCGTTCGATGTCATTTCCATTATCATGGCGGTTATCGCCGCTATTTCTGCCATGCAGGTTGCTGGCGGCCTGGACTATCTGGTTCACCAGACAGAAAAGCTGCTGCGCCGTAACCCGAAATACATCACGATCCTTGCACCGATCGTGACCTATTTCCTGACCATCTTTGCGGGTACCGGCAACATCTCTCTGGCAACACTGCCAGTTATCGCTGAAGTTGCGAAGGAACAAGGCGTTAAGCCTTGCCGTCCACTATCAACGGCGGTAGTTTCCGCGCAGATTGCGATCACCGCATCGCCAATCTCTGCGGCGGTGGTTTACATGTCTTCCGTGATGGAAGGTCATGGCATCAGCTACCTGCATCTGCTCTCTGTGGTCATCCCGTCTACCCTGCTGGCAGTTCTGGTGATGTCCTTCCTGGTAACCATGCTCTTCAACTCCAAACTGTCTGACGATCCGATTTATCGCAAGCGTCTGGAAGAAGGTCTGGTTGAACTGCGCGGTGAGAAGCAGATTGAAATCAAACAAGGCGCGAAAGCATCCGTCTGGCTGTTCCTGCTGGGCGTAGTTGGCGTGGTTATCTATGCGATTATCAACAGCCCGAGCATGGGCTTGGTTGAAAAACCGCTGATGAACACGACTAACGCTATCCTGATTATCATGTTGAGCGTTGCAACCCTGACCACTGTTCTTTGCAAAGTGGACACCGACAACATCCTCAACTCCAGCACCTTCAAAGCAGGTATGAGCGCCTGTATTTGTATCCTGGGTGTTGCATGGCTGGGCGATACTTTCGTTTCCAACAACATCGACTGGATCAAAGATACCGCTGGTGAAGTCATTCAGGGTCATCCGTGGCTGCTGGCTGTTATCTTCTTCTTTGCTTCTGCTCTGCTGTACTCTCAGGCTGCAACTGCAAAAGCACTGATGCCGATGGCTCTGGCACTGAACGTTTCTCCGCTGACCGCTGTAGCTTCTTTCGCAGCCGTGTCTGGTCTGTTCATTCTGCCGACCTACCCGACGCTGGTTGCTGCGGTACAGATGGATGACACGGGTACCACTCGTATCGGTAAATTCGTCTTCAACCATCCGTTCTTCATCCCGGGTACTCTGGGTGTCGCCCTGGCCGTTTGCTTCGGCTTCTTGCTGGGCAGCGTGATGCTGTAATGACAAATCGCGGGGCATTCACGCCCCGCTTTCTTTCCCGCCGACTAACATCCTTTCCCCGTCCGTTGTATAGTGACCTCTCTCTTGCGGTTCCATCTGTTCTTGCGAGGTGTTTATGCTTGATGAAAAAAGTTCGAATACCGCGTCTGTCGTGGTGTTGTGCACCGCGCCGGATGAAGCAACGGCCCAGGAATTAGCCGCCAAAGTGTTGGCGGAAAAACTGGCGGCCTGCGCGACCTTGATTCCTGGCGCTACCTCTCTTTATTACTGGGAAGGTAAACTGGAACAAGAATACGAAGTGCAGATGATTTTAAAAACCACCGTATCTCACCAGCAAGCACTACTGGAATGCCTGAAGTCTCATCATCCGTATCAAACCCCGGAGCTTCTGGTTTTACCTGTTACACACGGAGACACAGATTACCTCTCATGGCTCAACGCATCTTTACGCTGATCCTGCTACTTTGCAGCACTTCCGTTTTCGCCGGATTATTCGACGCGCCAGGACGCTCACAATTTGTCCCCGCGGATCAAGCCTTTGCTTTTGATTTTCAGCAAAATCAACATGACCTTAATCTGAGCTGGCAGATTAAAGACGGTTACTATCTTTACCGTAAACAGATCCGCATTACGCCGGAACAAGCGAAAATTACCGACGTGCAGCTGCCGCAAGGCGTCTGGCATGACGATGAGTTTTACGGCAAAAGCGAGATTTACCGCGAGCGGCTGACGCTTCCTGTGACCATCAACCAGGCAAGTGCTGGTGCGACATTAACTGTCACTTACCAGGGCTGTGCTGACGCCGGTTTTTGTTATCCACCAGAAACCAAAACCGTTCCGTTAAGCGAAGTGGTTACCAACAACGCGACGCCACAGCCTGCATCCGTTCCGCAGCAAGAGCAGCCCACCGCGCAATTGCCCTTTTCCGCGCTCTGGGCGTTGTTGATTGGTATCGGTATCGCCTTCACGCCATGCGTGCTGCCAATGTACCCACTAATTTCCGGTATCGTGCTGGGTGGTAAACAGCGGTTATCTACCGCCAGAGCATTGTTGCTGACCTTTATTTATGTGCAGGGGATGGCGCTCACCTACACGGCCCTGGGTCTGGTGGTTGCTGCCGCAGGATTACAGTTCCAGGCGGCGCTACAGCATCCTTACGTGCTTATCGGCCTCGCTATCGTCTTTACCTTGCTGGCGATGTCGATGTTTGGTCTATTCACCCTGCAACTTCCCTCATCACTGCAAACACGCCTCACGCTAATGAGCAATCGCCAGCAAGGTGGCTCGCCCGGCGGTGTGTTTGTTATGGGGGCGATTGCCGGGTTGATCTGTTCACCATGCACCACCGCGCCACTTAGCGCGATTCTGCTGTACATCGCCCAAAGCGGGAACATGTGGCTGGGCGGCGGCACGCTTTATCTCTATGCGCTGGGCATGGGCCTGCCGCTGATGCTAATTACCGTCTTTGGCAACCGTCTGCTGCCGAAAAGTGGCCCGTGGATGGAACAGGTCAAAACCGCGTTTGGTTTTGTGATCCTCGCGCTGCCGGTGTTCCTGCTGGAGCGAGTAATTGGTGATGTCTGGGGATTACGCTTGTGGTCGGCGCTTGGCGTCGCATTCTTTGGCTGGGCATTTATCACCAGCTTACAGGCCAAACGCGGCTGGATGCGCATTGTACAAATTATTTTGCTAGCAGCGGCGCTGGTTAGCGTGCGCCCATTACAGGATTGGGCATTTGGCGCCACTAACATCGCGCAAACTCAGGCGCATCTCAACTTTACGCAAATCAAAACGGTAGATGAATTAAATCAGGCACTCGCCGAAGCCAAAGGCAAACCGGTGATGTTAGATCTCTATGCCGACTGGTGCGTCGCCTGTAAAGAGTTTGAGAAATACACCTTCAGCGACCCGCAGGTGCAAAAAACGTTAGCAGACACGGTCTTACTTCAGGCCAACGTCACTGCCAACGACGCCCAGGATGTGGCGCTGTTAAAGCATCTTAATGTCCTTGGCCTACCGACAATTCTCTTTTTTGATGGACAAGGCCAGGAGCATCCACAAACGCGCGTCACGGGCTTTATGGATGCAGAAACCTTCAGCGCACATTTGCGCGATCGCCAACCGTGAACGACACTTCAGTGGGAAAGACGGAGGAAAATAGCGTGCAACGTGAAGATGTTCTGGGAGAAGCCCTGAAATTATTAGAATTACAAGGGATTGCCAACACCACGCTGGAGATGGTTGCTGAACGTGTGGATTATCCACTGGACGAACTGCGCCGCTTCTGGCCAGACAAAGAGGCAATCCTCTACGACGCGCTGCGCTATCTTAGCCAACAGATAGATGTCTGGCGTCGTCAGCTGATGCTGGACGAAACGCAAACCGCCGAACAAAAGCTGCTGGCGCGTTATCAGGCGTTATCAGAGTGCGTTAAAAACAACCGCTATCCCGGCTGTCTGTTTATCGCTGCCTGTACGTTTTATCCCGATCCTGGCCACCCTATTCATCAACTGGCCGATCAGCAAAAAAGCGCGGCCTACGATTTCACCCACGAACTGTTAACCACGCTGGAAGTTGACGATCCGGCGATGGTGGCAAAGCAGATGGAACTGGTGCTGGAAGGTTGTTTAAGCCGAATGCTGGTGAATCGTAGCCAGGCGGATGTCGACACCGCACACCGACTGGCGGAAGATATCCTGCGCTTCGCCCGCTGCCGCCAGGGCGGAGCCCTGACGTAATTCGGATTTCTGGCTCTTTCGTATACGCATATAATTCCGCCAACACGGATATATAAAAGGGAATTATATGCGCCTGCTTCACCACTCCACACTTGCCGCTCTTTTTGTTATACCATTTTTTGCCAATGCCATAAGTGGCCTTACTTTCAGCCATAAAGACTGGGAACTCGCGTGCGATAACACCGGCACCTGCCGCGCAGCGGGCTATGGTGATAACGTCAGTACATTGCTGACGCGTCGTGCGGGTATATCCCCTGATACAAGAATAGAGGTAACTTTTTCCCAACGAGAACAAGGGCAATCCCCCATATCCACTGCCGTGCTTTTTATTAATAATCAAAAACAAAGGCCGCTTATTCCTGTTTCTGATGGCTATTTTTTGCTGGGAAGTGATATCAGGTCTGACTTTATTCGGGCATTACAACAAAATGACGTGATTGAATTTGAAGCCGACGGCGAACGTAAAATGCTCTCTCTGGCAGGATCTGACGCCGTACTGCTGAAAATGGATGCGTTCCAAAAACGCATTAACACCGAAAGCGCCCTGCTTAAGCCAGGACCTGACAACAGTTTCAAAGCACTCCCCGAATCTCCCACACCGCTTATCACGACACGCCCCGTTATCTCATCACCGAAAATTACACAACTAACGGAATTACAGCTCCAAAATATCCAGTCACAGCTTCAACTGACACCAGAGATGAACTGTAGCGGGACGGCGGAGGAGGGAAATAACCGCTATTACGCCATTCCGGTTGATAAAAATCATACGTTAATTCAAACAGCCTGTTTCGATATCTCCCGTTACGCCATGTGGCTAACTAACTCCACACTAACAGCCCCTCCGCAATTGATTACCAACGATGCAAGCGGCTATGAGGACGGAGAGATAAGAAAATTTGCCGAGCCGATACAGGTCTGGCGCTGGACCGGAAAAACGTTTGCATTAACCGATGAATACCGTAGCGGTGGTCGGGGAACTTTATCTGTTAACGGAGTCTGGACGCTACCCACGTTCGTGAGCCATGTCCGCACGCAACAAGACATCGACAAAGATAATGCCGCGCTAAAGTCCCTTCGTGATGCCATCAATAAAGAAAAAGCGATTAACCCAGAACTGAATCTGAAGAAAGTTGCCGACCAGTTTCCATTAATGGGGCAGTCTACGGATTTCTCCGTGCAAAGCATCGATGAACAAGATAATCCATTACCCGATCAAAAACCCTCAGCCGAAATCAGTGACGATGAATGGCAGGCCTTTAAACAATCGCCGGTAGGAGGAGTTTCCGAAAATGGGCGAATCGACTATGTGTTGGTTGATTTAGATGGTGACGGAAAACGCGATCTCATTATTAACTGCTATGTTGGTGGTACGGGGCTTTTCAGCTACACGGGCGTACTAAAACGCGGAGATAAGACATTTTATGCGGTAAAGAGCACTGACGATGAAAACCTTGAGATAGCAGGTGCGTTGTTCTCGGAATCCATACGTGGTGCTAACCAGTGGAGTCAATGGGTTCGCATAAACGACCAGGTTTATGCGCTCTGGTATAACGGACAGTTTGGTGAAGATAACCTTTATTTACTGCGACCTTTTATCAACACAGACAAAGTTCCTGTTGTGACTATTCGTCACCGCTATGCATTAGAAATAATGAAAGCCCACAGCAAAGAACTCCCGGCAATCAGTGGTAAAGACCGCAATGGGCTGTTGAAAGCTCTCGCCCGGATGCAGGACCATCTCATTAAAGATATGCCCTCAAATCAACCTCCTGCTGCTATATGCCCAATTCCACCAAACACGTCTGCCGCAGATGCAAATAACTACCGCTTCGGTGAGCCACTGCATTACGCCTTTGAAACGGTTGCCGTCATTCCCGTCTGGTTGAATAACAAATGCTACCTGGGTACTGTTGCCAGTCATCACGGTTATTACCAGAATGGCGTAGATGCAGAAATAATTATCGACTCCCCGAGACAAGAAGACGGTTTTATACCGGGCTATTCGCTTACGGGTAAACGGCATGTCACCGCAATCCAAAGCGGCTGGAAACCGCGGGAAGGTGATATGGGAGTGATGTAATTTTCCGCAGTAATGGTCCAGAACTGCGCAAATTGCCGCAAAGATAAGCAACCAGACAGCAAAACGTGAAATTGAGTTGACGAGATGTGCAGATTACGGTTTAATGCGCCCCGTTGCCCGGATAGCTCAGTCGGTAGAGCAGGGGATTGAAAATCCCCGTGTCCTTGGTTCGATTCCGAGTCCGGGCACCAAATTCATATAAGCGGACCTCCACGGAGGTCCGTTTTTCGTTTCAGAACGCCAGGATTTAAGCGTTCTGCCTCCAAAGCATTACTACCAAACTCAACCAAATTCTCTACATCACCAGCATTTTGCGGGTATATCCCAGTTCGAGAGAATTTCTCCCTATGCTATGGCAGCTATGGCACTGACTGACGCGAAATGTCGTGCGCCCCCGTGATGCTGTTGAACGTCACATGACGTCATCATGAGCGTAACGGTGTCGTTGCCGATGACATCCATAAAGCACAACATCAGGCAGAACGCCGTCTGATGAGATTTTCTGAATGAGAACAAAGAGAAATGCATCAGTCCGCTTGATCATGCAAAGACTAACAATCCATTAAAATAGTTAGCGTTCCGGGAATTATTTCCTGAACATTTTTCTTTGGCAAAGATGATGAATTTTGATGGTAAGGCAAATTACTTCTGCTTTTCATTAAAGTCCTTTTGTAATGCCATGTAATCAAGAAGTTTATGGTTGGTAAAAATAACGTCCTATATTCACTGATAATATGTAAACACATTCATCTATAGATGGTAAAAATAGGTTATGGCAATTATCATTGCACCATTCCCTTTTCGAATGAGTTTCTATTATGCAACAACCTGTAGTTCGCGTTGGCGAATGGCTTGTGACTCCTTCCATAAATCAAATCAGTCGCAATGGGCGTCAACTTACCCTTGAGCCGAGATTAATCGACCTTCTGGTTTTCTTTGCTCAACACAGTGGCGAAGTACTTAGCAGGGATGAACTTATCGATAATGTCTGGAAGAGAAGTATTGTCACCAATCATGTTGTGACGCAGAGTATCTCAGAACTACGTAAGTCATTAAAAGATAATGATGAAGATAGTCCTGTTTATATCGCTACTGTACCAAAGCGCGGTTATAAATTAATGGTGCCGGTTATCTGGTACAGCGAAGAGGAGGGAGAAGAAATAATGCTGTCTTCGCCTCCCCCTATACCAGAGGCGATTCCTGACACAGATTCCCCCTCCCACAGCCTTAACATTCAAAACACCGCTACGCCACCTGAACAATCCCCAGTTAGAAGCAAACGATTCACTACATTTTGGGTATGGTTTTTTTTCCTGTTGTCGCTAGGTATCTGTGTAGCACTGGTGGCGTTTTCCAGTCTTGAAACGCGTCTTCCTATGAGCAAATCGCGTATTTTGCTCAATCCACGCGATATTGACATTAACATGGTGAATAAGAGTTGTAACAGCTGGACTTCCCCGAATCAGCTCTCTTACGCGATAGGTGTGGGCGATTTGGTAGCCACGTCACTTAATACCTTCTCCACCTTTATGGTGCATGACAAAATCAACTACAACATTGATGAACCGAGCAGTTCCGGTAAAACATTATCTCTTGCGTTTGTTAATCAGCGCCAATACCGCGCTCAACAGTGCTTTATGTCGGTGAAACTGGTAGACAATGCAGATGGTTCAACCATGCTGGATAAACGTTATGTCATCACTAACGGTAATCAGTTGGCGATTCAAAATGATTTACTGGAGAGTTTGTCAAAGGCGTTAAATCAACCGTGGCCACAACGAATGCAGGAGATGCTCCAACAAATTTTGCCTCCTCGTGGTGCGTTATTAACTAATTTTTATCAGGCACATGATTATTTAATGCGTGGCGATGATAAATCATTGAACCGTGCCAGTGAGTTATTAGGTGAGATTGTTCAATCATCTCCCGAATTTACCTACGCGAGAGCAGAGAAAGCATTAGTTGATATAGTACGTCATTCTCAGCATCCTTTAGATGAAAAACAATTAGCAGCACTGAACACAGAAATTGATAACATTGCTACACTGCCAGGAATGAATAATCTGGCCATTTTCTATCAAATAAAAGCAGTTAGTGCTCTGTCAAAAGGGAAAACAGACGAATCTTATCAGGCGATAAATACTGGCATTGATCTTGAAATGTCCTGGCTAAATTATGTGTTGCTTGGCAAAGTTTATGAAATGAAGGGGATGAACCGAGAAGCTGCTGATGCATATCTCACCGCCTTTAATTTACGCCCAGGAGCAGACACTCTTTACTGGATTGAAAATGGCATATTCCAGACTTCTGTTTCTTATGTTGTCCCTTATCTCGACAAATTTCTTGCTTCAGAATAAGAAAATCCTGGGTTGATTCATTCACGGGAATTCTGAGTGTTGAGTTTTTGTATATTTTTATTGGTATAATATGTTGCAGCAATTTATTTGCTGCATAATTTTTATCACATTAACTTAACCATCAACTTTCTCGCAACTCATTGTAAACATTGAATGTTTATCTTTTCATGATATCAACCTGCGATCCTCATGTGTTAATAAAAAACCTCAAGTTCTCACTTACAGAAACTTTTGTGTTATTTCACCTAATCTTTAGGATTAATCCCTTTTTCGTGAGTAATCTTATCGCCAGTTTGGTCTGGTCAGTAAATAGTTATACATCATGACCCGGACTCCAAATTCTAAAATGAAATTAGGAGAAGAGCATGAGTTCTGCCAAGAAGATCGGGCTATTTGCCTGTACCGGTGTTGTTGCCGGTAATATGATGGGGAGCGGTATTGCATTATTACCTGCGAACCTTGCAAGTATCGGTGGTATTGCTATCTGGGGTTGGATCATCTCTATTATTGGTGCAATGTCGCTGGCTTACGTATATGCCCGACTGGCAACAAAAAACCCGCAACAAGGTGGCCCAATTGCTTATGCTGGAGAAATTTCCCCTGCATTTGGTTTTCAGACAGGTGTTCTTTATTACCATGCTAACTGGATTGGTAACCTGGCGATTGGTATTACCGCTGTATCTTATCTTTCCACCTTCTTCCCGGTATTAAATGATCCTGTTCCGGCAGGTATCGCCTGTATTGCTATCGTCTGGGTATTTACCTTTGTAAATATGCTCGGCGGTACCTGGGTGAGCCGTTTAACCACTATTGGTCTGGTGCTGGTTCTTATTCCTGTGGTTATGACTGCTATTGTTGGCTGGCATTGGTTTGATGCTGCTACTTATGCAGCTAACTGGAATACTGCGGGTACCACTGATGGTCATGCGATCATTAAAAGTATTCTGCTCTGCCTGTGGGCCTTCGTGGGTGTGGAATCCGCAGCTGTAAGTACTGGTATGGTTAAAAACCCGAAACGTACCGTTCCACTGGCAACCATGCTGGGTACTGGTTTAGCAGGTATTGTTTACATTGCTGCGACTCAGGTGCTTTCCGGTATGTATCCGTCTTCTGTAATGGCAGCTTCCGGTGCTCCGTTTGCAATCAGTGCTTCTACTATCCTGGGTAACTGGGCTGCGCCGATGGTTTCTGCATTCACCGCCTTTGCGTGCCTGACTTCTCTGGGCTCCTGGATGATGCTGGTAGGCCAGGCAGGTGTACGTGCCGCTAACGACGGTAACTTCCCGAAAGTTTATGGTGAAGTCGATAGCAACGGTATTCCGAAAAAAGGTCTGCTGCTGGCTGCAGTGAAAATGACTGCTCTGATGATCCTCATCACTCTGATGAACTCTGCCGGTGGTAAAGCATCTGACCTGTTCGGTGAACTGACCGGTATCGCAGTACTGCTGACTATGCTGCCGTACTTCTACTCTTGCGTTGACCTGATTCGTTTTGAAGGCGTTAACATCCGCAACTTTGTCAGCCTGATCTGCTCTGTACTGGGTTGCGTGTTCTGCTTCATCGCTCTGATGGGCGCAAGCTCCTTCGAGCTGGCAGGCACCTTCATCGTCAGCCTGATTATCCTGATGTTCTACGCTCGCAAAATGCACGAGCGCCAGAGCAACTCAATGGATAACCACACAGCGTCTAACGCACATTAATTAAAAGTATTTTCCGAGGCTCCTCCTTTCATTTTGTCCCATGTGTTGGGAGGGGCCTTTTTTACCTGGAGATATGACTATGAACGTTATTGCAATATTGAATCACATGGGGGTTTATTTTAAAGAAGAACCCATCCGTGAACTTCATCGCGCGCTTGAACGTCTGAACTTCCAGATTGTTTACCCGAACGACCGTGACGACTTATTAAAACTGATCGAAAACAATGCGCGTCTGTGCGGTGTTATTTTTGACTGGGATAAATATAATCTCGAGTTGTGCGAAGAAATTAGCAAAATGAACGAGAACCTGCCGTTGTACGCGTTCGCTAATACTTATTCCACACTCGATGTAAGCCTGAACGATCTGCGTTTACAGATTAGCTTCTTTGAATATGCGCTGGGTGCTGCTGATGATATTGCTAACAAGATCAAGCAGACCACTGACGAATATATCAACACTATTCTGCCTCCGCTGACCAAAGCACTGTTTAAATATGTTCGTGAAGGTAAATATACTTTCTGTACTCCTGGTCACATGGGCGGTACCGCATTCCAGAAAAGCCCGGTAGGTAGCCTGTTCTATGATTTCTTTGGTCCGAACACCATGAAATCTGATATTTCCATTTCAGTATCTGAACTGGGTTCCCTGCTGGATCACAGCGGTCCACACAAAGAAGCAGAACAGTATATCGCTCGCGTCTTTAACGCAGACCGCAGCTACATGGTGACCAACGGTACTTCCACTGCGAACAAGATTGTTGGTATGTACTCTGCTCCGGCAGGCAGCACTATCCTGATTGACCGTAACTGCCACAAATCGCTGACCCATCTGATGATGATGAGCGATGTTACGCCAATCTATTTCCGCCCGACCCGTAACGCTTACGGTATTCTTGGTGGTATCCCACAGAGTGAATTCCAGCACGCAACCATTGCTAAACGCGTTAAAGAAACACCAAACGCAACCTGGCCGGTACATGCCGTAATTACCAACTCTACCTATGATGGTCTGCTGTACAACACCGACTTCATTAAGAAAACGCTGGATGTGAAATCCATCCACTTTGACTCCGCGTGGGTGCCTTACACCAACTTCTCACCGATTTACGAAGGTAAATGCGGTATGAGCGGTGGCCGTGTAGAAGGGAAAGTGATTTACGAAACCCAGTCCACTCACAAACTGCTGGCGGCGTTCTCTCAGGCTTCCATGATCCACGTTAAAGGTGACGTAAACGAAGAAACCTTTAACGAAGCCTACATGATGCACACCACCACTTCTCCGCACTACGGTATCGTGGCGTCCACTGAAACCGCTGCGGCGATGATGAAAGGTAATGCCGGTAAACGTCTGATCGACGGTTCCATTGAACGTGCGATCAAGTTCCGTAAAGAGATCAAACGTCTGAGAACGGAATCTGATGGCTGGTTCTTTGATGTATGGCAGCCGGATCATATCGATACCACTGAATGCTGGCCGCTGCGTTCTGACAGCACCTGGCACGGCTTCAAAAACATCGATAACGAGCACATGTATCTTGACCCGATCAAAGTCACTCTGCTGACTCCGGGGATGGAAAAAGACGGCACCATGAGCGACTTCGGTATTCCGGCCAGCATCGTGGCGAAATACCTCGACGAACATGGCATCGTTGTTGAGAAAACCGGTCCGTATAACCTGCTGTTCCTGTTCAGCATCGGTATCGATAAGACCAAAGCACTGAGCCTGCTGCGTGCTCTGACTGACTTCAAACGTGCGTTCGACCTGAACCTGCGTGTGAAAAACATGCTGCCGTCTCTGTATCGTGAAGACCCTGAATTCTATGAAAACATGCGTATTCAGGAACTGGCTCAGAATATCCACAAACTGATTGTTCACCACAATCTGCCGGATCTGATGTATCGCGCATTTGAAGTCCTGCCGACTATGGTAATGACTCCGTATGCTGCGTTCCAGAAAGAGCTGCACGGTATGACCGAAGAAGTTTACATCGACGAAATGGTAGGTCGTATTAACGCCAATATGATCCTTCCGTATCCGCCGGGAGTTCCTCTGGTAATGCCGGGTGAAATGATCACCGAAGAAAGCCGCCCTGTTCTGGAGTTCCTGCAGATGCTGTGTGAAATCGGCGCTCACTATCCGGGCTTTGAAACCGATATTCACGGTGCATACCGTCAGGCTGATGGCCGCTATACCGTTAAGGTATTGAAAGAAGAAAGCAAAAAATAATTAGCTCGTACAAGGGAAGTGGCTTGCCACTTCCCTTTTTTGCTCATAAGGAGGACACATGAAAACACCCTCACAGCCGCGCGCGATATACTATATCGTGGCGATCCAGATCTGGGAGTACTTCAGTTTTTACGGCATGCGTGCCTTACTCATTCTCTATCTCACCCATCAGCTTGGTTTTGATGATAACCATGCCATCAGCCTGTTCAGCGCATATGCTTCTCTGGTTTACGTTACCCCTATTCTCGGCGGCTGGCTTGCCGACCGCCTGCTCGGCAACCGCACTGCAGTGATTGCCGGCGCGCTGTTAATGACCCTTGGTCATGTGGTGCTGGGCATTGATACAAATTCAACCTTTAGCCTGTATCTGGCGCTGGCAATCATTATTTGTGGCTACGGTTTATTCAAATCAAACATCAGCTGTTTACTTGGCGAGCTCTACGACGAGAACGATCATCGACGTGATGGCGGTTTTTCGCTGCTGTATGCCGCGGGCAATATCGGTTCTATCGCAGCCCCCATCGCCTGCGGCCTGGCTGCACAGTGGTATGGATGGCATGTTGGCTTTGCCCTTGCGGGTGGCGGCATGTTTATCGGCTTGTTGATTTTCTTAAGTGGTCATCGTCATTTCCAGTCCACGCGTAGTATGGATAAAAAAGCGCTCACTAATGTGAAGTTTGCCTTACCGGTATGGGGCTGGTTGGTGGTGATGCTCTGTTTAGCTCCAGTATTTTTTACCCTGTTGCTGGAGAACAACTGGTCCGGATATTTGCTGGCGATCGTTTGCCTTATTGCTGCACAAATCATTGCCCGCATGATGATCAAATTCCCCGAACACCGTCGTGCTCTTTGGCAAATTGTATTGCTGATGTTTGTCGGGACGTTGTTCTGGGTACTGGCACAACAGGGCGGCAGTACCATCAGCTTGTTTATCGATCGCTTTGTGAATCGTCAGGCATTCAATATTGAAGTACCTACTGCGCTATTCCAGTCGGTGAATGCAATTGCGGTGATGCTCGCTGGGGTTGTACTTGCCTGGCTGGCATCGCCAGATAACCACGGCAACTCAACGTTACGCGTCTGGCTGAAGTTTGCCTTTGGCTTACTGCTGATGGCTTGTGGCTTTATGTTACTGGCATTTGATGCCCGACATGCAGCGGCTGGCGGCCAGGCGTCAATGGGCGTGATGATATCCGGGCTGGCGCTAATGGGCTTTGCCGAACTCTTTATTGACCCAGTGGCGATTGCGCAAATTACGCGTCTGAAAATGTCTGGCGTATTAACCGGTATTTATATGCTGGCAACAGGCGCGGTCGCCAACTGGCTGGCAGGCGTAGTGGCACAACAGACGACAGAGTCGCAAATTAGCGGTATGGCAATTGCAGCTTACCAGCGATTCTTTTCTCAGATGGGAGAGTGGACGTTGGCTTGTGTCGCGATCATCGTGGTATTGGCCTTTGCTACCCGATTTCTGTTTAGCACGCCGACTAATATGATACAGGAGAGTAACGATTAACTATTGCAAAAACAATCAGTTATGAATTTATTGATTTTCAGTTTATCACACTAGTAAATACATGTTTACAAGTCATTTAAACCACATTAATGATTATTTATTAGTGATATCAACTTGAGATGAGCGTTGGTTAAGATAAGATGAACTGAGTTACAAAGAGTCGAGGCAGATAATACAGTGTACCGATCTGCCTCTTTATCTACGCTAAATTGAAAGCTGGATTTAGAGGAACCAAAATGTCTGAACAAGAAACACGAGGAGCCAATGAGGCTATTGATTTTAACGATGAATTGAGAAATCGTCGCGAAAAACTGGCAGCACTGCGTCAACAAGGAGTGGCGTTTCCCAATGATTTTCGCCGCGACCATACCTCTGACCAGTTGCACGAAGAGTTCGATGCGAAGGATAGCCAGGAACTGGAATCCTTAAACATTGAAGTCTCGGTTGCTGGACGAATGATGACCCGTCGTATCATGGGGAAAGCCTCCTTTGTAACGTTGCAGGATGTCGGTGGCCGTATTCAACTGTACGTTGCTCGAGATAGCCTGCCAGAAGGTGTTTATAACGATCAGTTTAAAAAATGGGACCTGGGTGACATTATCGGTGCCCGCGGTACGCTGTTTAAGACGCAAACTGGTGAACTTTCCATTCACTGTACTGAGTTACGCCTGCTGACCAAAGCACTACGTCCTTTACCAGATAAATTCCATGGTTTGCAGGATCAGGAAGTCCGTTATCGTCAACGTTATCTCGACCTAATCGCTAACGATAAATCACGTCAAACTTTTGTTGTCCGTTCAAAAATTCTGGCCGCTATCCGCAAATTCATGGTTGCTCGTGGGTTTATGGAAGTAGAAACCCCGATGATGCAGGTAATCCCTGGTGGGGCATCTGCTCGCCCGTTTATCACTCATCACAATGCCCTTGATTTGGATATGTACCTGCGTATTGCGCCGGAGCTGTATCTGAAACGTCTGGTTGTTGGTGGTTTTGAGCGGGTATTCGAAATCAACCGTAACTTCCGTAATGAAGGTATTTCTGTACGTCATAATCCTGAGTTCACGATGATGGAGCTCTACATGGCGTATGCGGATTATCACGACTTGATTGAGCTTACAGAGTCGCTGTTCCGTACCCTGGCACAGGATGTACTGGGTACCACTAAAGTCACTTATGGTGAGCATGTGTTTGATTTTGGCAAACCGTTTGAAAAACTCACCATGCGCGAAGCAATCAAAAAATATCGTCCAGAAACCAATATGGCCGACCTGGATAATTTTGATGCCGCTAAAGCATTAGCTGAATCTATCGGTATTACAGTAGAGAAAAGCTGGGGGCTGGGACGTATTGTCACCGAAATCTTTGATGAAGTGGCAGAAGCACATCTGATTCAGCCAACCTTTATTACTGAGTATCCGGCAGAAGTGTCACCGCTGGCACGCCGTAATGATGTTAACCCGGAAATCACCGACCGTTTTGAATTCTTCATCGGTGGTCGTGAAATCGGTAATGGTTTTAGCGAATTAAACGACGCAGAAGATCAGGCTGAACGTTTCCAGGAACAGGTTAACGCTAAAGCTGCAGGTGACGACGAAGCTATGTTCTATGACGAAGATTACGTGACTGCGCTGGAATATGGTCTGCCGCCAACCGCTGGTCTGGGTATTGGTATCGACCGAATGATTATGCTGTTTACTAACAGCCATACTATTCGCGACGTTATTCTCTTCCCGGCGATGCGTCCACAGAAATAAGTTTCACTTTAATGAACGAAGCAGCCAGGCGACTGCTTCGTTCGTCGTTCCGCAAATCCAGTTTTGAGGAGAGACGCTTCGTTTCAAGATAACCAGCGGGTCCACTCAACCACAGCTCCTAAAAAAGAGAAAAAAGTAATGCCACAGGCAGACTCATTGGCCAGGTTATGCCTACCAGGAATGCACTAAGTAAACGAATATGTGTTTTCTCATGCGAGATAAACCAGATAATGACAAAGGATATGTTCACACCAATCACATAAAAAATTAATATTTTAGAGAATAGTGTCATTTTGAATATCTTCTTATCCTCCCCATCTATTTGTAAAACTGACGAAAATAGTCGTCGACTATCATAATGTTGAGGTCAAAATCAATATCCGGTAAGTCTAAGCATTTGAGCCTGATTAAATCTTCAATTTCACTTGCGGCTAATGATGTCGTTATTGCGAAAGAATTTTCATTCAATTGTCGTGGTATTCCGTACTCATCAGCCACTATAGAGGAAAAATTCATATCATACATCAATGATCTTAACCTTAAGAAAACTGAGGAATAAGATGATGGATAATCAAAAGAAACAACATAAGTATTGAACTTTTTTTTACCTTCCATAATATGACTCCTATCAATATTAAATGCCCTGGGGATGCAAAATTTATTAACCCCGATTGTTCCTTCTCATTCATATAGGAGATATTCTTTTTTTTGCTCAGTAGAGGGGATGATTTGGGACAAAAAAACGCTCTCTCTGACCATTCTTTGTGCATCCCCCTACCCTTCAGATACTCCCATGCATCACACCACGGAGCGCATAAAAAATATCGTTACTCCGTACTCTCCCATCAACTGCGAATATCATCATACTCACGCGTTTTATCAAATTCATGTTTCGCAAACGGGCATAGTGGGATAATTTTTCGTTTTTCCCGGCGCATTTTTTCTACGACTTTCGCCACCAGTTGTTTACCAATCCCTTGTCCTTTCAGGCTTTCATCGACATCGGTATGTTCGATAATCGCTAAATTCTCTCCGGTCGGCACAAAGACAATTTCAGCGATTTGCTTGCCCTGTTCGTCATTGATGTAAAATTTATTGTGGCCTTCACGTATTTCCATTTTTCCCTCACTTATTTATGACGGTATTTCAGCGCGCCGCTCGGGCACGTATCAATCACTTTCACTACAGTGGCAACGTCGACTTCATCCGGCATGATCCACGGCTTACGTTTGAGATTAAATAACTTGCCGTTGCCACGTACGCAATTGCCGGAATGCTGACATATTGCAGAGTTAAAATAGACATCAATCTTTTCGCCGGTATAGCAGCGATAACCGGTATCCACTAGCTCTTGATCCATAAACAACCCTCCATCCTGAGTATGATTTTCGCTATAAGCATAGCCCGGAATCTTCATACAGCACTGGCTGTTTCAGTTGTCAGAGCCTCTTCCCCTATATAGCCAATCATTCTTACTCCCTTTGAATTACCCGCCTCATCAGGGATAATGCTTAAGAAATTTGTCACACAAGGAAGCTGATGAGACATTCATTGCCCTACCGCATGCTACGCAAACGTCCGATGAAGTTGAGTACCACAGTGATCTTAATGGTCAGCGCGGTGCTGTTCTCGGTGCTGTTGGTGGTGCATCTGATTTACTTCTCGCAAATCAGTGACATGACGCGTGACGGACTGGCCAACAAGGCGCTGGCTGTAGCGCGTACCCTTGCCGATTCGCCGGAAATCCGTCAGGGCTTGCAGAAAAAACCGCAGGACAGCGATATCCAGGCCATCGCGGAAGCCGTGCGCAAACGTAACGATCTGCTGTTTATTGTCGTTACCGATATGCAAAGCCTTCGCTACTCGCACCCTGAACCCCAGCGTATTGGTCAGCCATTTAAAGGTGATGACATCCTTAAAGCGCTGAATGGCGAAGAAAATGTTGCTATCAATCGCGGCTTCCTCGCGCAGGCCTTGCGCGTATTTACCCCCATCTATGATGAAAATAATAAACAGATTGGCGTAGTGGCGATCGGCCTTGAATTAAGCCGTGTAACTCAACAGATCAACGACAGTCGCTGGAGTATTATCTGGTCGGTGTTATTTGGCATGCTGGTAGGGCTCATCGGCACCTGCATTCTGGTTAAAGTGCTGAAAAAAATGCTTTTCGGTCTGGAACCCTACGAAATCTCCACCCTATTTGAACAACGCCAGGCTATGTTGCAGTCAATAAAAGAAGGCGTTGTGGCCGTGGACGATCGCGGCGAAGTCACGCTAATCAACGATGCCGCGCAAGAGTTGCTTAACTACCACAAATCGCAGGATGACGAGAATCTCTCAACGCTAAGTCAGGCATGGTCACAGGTGGTGGATGTCTCGGCTGTGTTACGCAACGGTACGTCGCGCCGTGACGAAGAGATTACCGTCAAAGATCGGCTATTACTGATCAACACCGTTCCGGTGCGCAGTAATGGCATTATCATCGGTGCCATTTCAACCTTCAGAGACAAAACTGAAGTACGTAAACTGATGCAGCGACTCGATGGCCTGGTCAACTATGCTGACGCACTTCGTGAACGATCCCACGAATTTATGAATAAATTGCACGTGATTCTCGGATTATTGCATCTGAAGAGTTATAAGCAGTTGGAAGATTACATTCTCAAAACAGCCAATAACTATCAGGAAGAGATTGGCTCTCTGCTGGGCAAGATCAAATCTCCGGTTATCGCTGGTTTTTTAATCAGCAAGATTAACCGCGCGACCGATTTAGGCCATACGTTGATTTTAAACAGCGAAAGCCAGTTGCCAGACAGCGGCAGTGAAGACCAGGTCGCGACGCTGATTACCACGCTGGGAAACCTGATAGAAAACGCACTAGAGGCATTAGGGCCGGAACCCGGTGGCGAAATCAGCGTAACATTGCACTACCGCCACGGCTGGCTGCACTGTGAAGTTAACGATGATGGACCGGGGATCGCCCCCGAAAAAATCGCTCACATTTTTGACAAAGGTGTCTCGACTAAAGGAAGCGAACGAGGCGTCGGTTTAGCACTTGTCAAACAACAGGTAGAAAATCTCGGCGGCAGTATCGCCGTAGAATCGGAACCCGGGATTTTCACACAATTTTTTGTCCAGATACCCTGGGACGGGGAGAAGTCGAGCAAATGATCAATGTATTAATTATCGATGATGACGCAATGGTGGCGGAGCTGAATCGCCGATACGTGGCGCAGATCCCGGGCTTTCAATGCTGCGGAACGGCCTCGACACTGGAAAAAGCCAAAGAGATTATTTTCAACAGCGACACGCCTATTGACCTGATATTGCTCGATATCTATATGCAGAAAGAGAACGGGCTCGATTTACTTCCGGTACTGCATAACGCTCGCTGCAAAAGCGATGTGATTGTCATCTCTTCCGCCGCCGATGCCGCGACGATTAAAGATTCGCTGCATTACGGCGTTGTTGATTACCTGATCAAACCATTCCAGGCATCACGCTTTGAAGAGGCGCTCACCGGCTGGCGACAAAAGAAAATGGCGCTGGAGAAGCATCAATATTATGACCAGGCCGAGCTGGATCAGCTGATCCACGGCAGCAGTTCCAACGAACAGGACACCCGCCGCCTGCCGAAAGGGTTAACACCGCAGACCCTTCGCACGCTGTGCCAGTGGATCGACGCTCATCAGGATTATGAGTTTTCAACCGACGAGTTGGCCAACGAGGTGAACATCTCGCGCGTTTCCTGTCGCAAATACCTAATCTGGCTGGTCAACTGCCACATCTTATTTACCAGCATCCATTATGGCGTAACTGGTCGTCCGGTTTACCGTTACCGTATTCAAGCGGAACATTACTCATTGCTGAAACAATATTGCCAATAACACATCCCTGGTTATCCGCAAGTAACAATTATTGCAGTAATGCAAAAGAACACTGGCACAAGTTACATCACCCATCAGTAAAACTTGTGCCAGATCAAATATAATTATCCCCTTCTCATCCCAGCAATTTAATATTCTTTAGGATAAATAGTGTTTTTAATTTCAAAACGCTAACAAAAGTTAATTAACTATTATGTCACCCGCATTATGTGTATTTTTACCCACAAATGGGTAGATCAGAATAATCTATAACCTAAATGATAATCACCCTTAGAACATAAAACATACTAATAAATATCAATAAGATAGTGAAAAACAAACCATTAACATCTGCGCAGCACAAACTATAACCCCATCGCCAGAGAGTATTTTTCTCTGAAAAAGTCGCTTATCACAGTGTATTAATTTATCGCTGCCTGAATCAGCCAATATTCACTGTGAAGTAATTACTCAGGCCAGTAACGACCAAAAGGATATTTAGTCAGGCTCTGAAAAAAGTTCATACGAAACAGAACGAGACTGCGTTCTATTCAGTAGAAATTTAAATGGGATTATCGTGAGGGGTCACAAATGTTATTTACTATCCAACTTATCATAATATTGATATGTCTGTTCTATGGTGCCAGAAAGGGCGGTATTGCACTAGGTTTATTAGGCGGTATCGGCCTCGTCATTCTGGTATTCGTCTTCCATCTTCAGCCGGGTAAACCACCGGTTGACGTTATGCTGGTTATCATCGCGGTGGTGGCGGCATCGGCCACATTGCAAGCCTCGGGCGGCCTTGACGTCATGCTGCAAATTGCCGAGAAACTGCTGCGCCGCAATCCGAAATATGTCTCCATTGTCGCGCCGTTTGTTACCTGTACGCTGACCATTCTTTGCGGTACAGGTCACGTGGTTTACACCATCCTGCCAATCATCTACGACGTGGCAATTAAGAACAATATCCGTCCGGAACGTCCGATGGCGGCAAGTTCTATCGGCGCCCAGATGGGGATTATCGCAAGCCCGGTGTCGGTTGCGGTAGTATCACTGGTCGCAATGCTGGGTAACGTTACCTTTGATGGTCGTCATCTTGAGTTCCTCGACCTGCTTGCTATCACCATTCCATCTACTTTGTTAGGTATCCTGGCAATCGGTATCTTCAGTTGGTTCCGCGGTAAGGATCTGGATAAAGACGAAGAGTTCCAGAAATTCATCTCCGTACCGGAAAACCGTGAATACGTTTACGGTGATACCGCGACGCTGCTGGATAAAAAGCTGCCGAAAAGTAACTGGCTGGCTATGTGGATCTTCCTCGGGGCAATCGCCGTGGTCGCACTTCTCGGTGCTGATTCGGACCTGCGTCCATCCTTCGGCGGCAAACCGCTGTCGATGGTGCTGGTTATTCAAATGTTTATGCTGCTAACCGGCGCGCTGATTATTATCCTGACCAAAACCAATCCCGCGTCTATCTCAAAAAACGAAGTCTTCCGTTCCGGTATGATCGCCATCGTGGCGGTGTACGGTATTGCATGGATGGCAGAAACCATGTTCGGTGCGCATATGTCTGAAATTCAGGGCGTACTGGGTGAAATGGTGAAAGAGTATCCGTGGGCCTATGCCATTGTTCTGCTGCTGGTTTCCAAGTTTGTAAACTCCCAGGCCGCGGCGCTGGCGGCGATTGTTCCTGTCGCACTGGCGATTGGCGTTGACCCGGCTTACATCGTGGCTTCAGCACCGGCTTGCTACGGTTATTATATCCTGCCGACCTATCCGAGCGATCTGGCAGCGATTCAGTTTGACCGTTCCGGCACCACCCACATCGGCCGCTTCGTCATCAACCACAGCTTTATTCTGCCAGGGTTGATTGGCGTGAGCGTATCTTGCGTCTTTGGCTGGATCTTCGCCGCGATGTACGGGTTCTTATAAATGCACTTTGCGTGCCGCCCGTCGCTGTGCGGCACGCCATTTTCGTATAATAAATACAGAGTTACAGGCTGGAAGCTATGTCAAACAAACCATTTATCTACCAGGCGCCTTTCCCGATGGGGAAAGACAATACCGAATACTATCTGCTCACTTCCGATTACGTTAGCGTTGCCGAATTCGACGGCGAAACCATTCTGAAGGTGGAACCAGAAGCCCTGACCCTGCTGGCGCAGCAAGCCTTCCACGACGCCTCTTTCATGCTCCGCCCGGCACACCAGAAACAGGTTGCTTCTATTCTTCACGACCCTGAAGCCAGCGAGAACGATAAGTACGTGGCGCTGCAATTCTTGAGAAACTCCGAAATCGCCGCCAAAGGTGTACTGCCGACCTGCCAGGATACCGGCACCGCGATCATTGTTGGTAAAAAAGGTCAGCGCGTATGGACCGGCGGCGGTGATGAAGAAGCACTGTCGAAAGGTGTCTATAACACTTATATCGAAGATAACCTGCGCTATTCACAAAACGCACCGCTGGACATGTACAAAGAGGTCAACACCGGCACTAACCTGCCTGCGCAAATCGACCTGTACGCGGTGGATGGCGATGAGTACAAATTCCTCTGCGTCGCCAAAGGTGGCGGCTCTGCCAACAAAACCTATCTCTATCAGGAAACTAAAGCCCTGCTGACTCCGGGTAAACTGAAAAACTTCCTCGTCGAGAAAATGCGTACCCTCGGTACTGCAGCTTGCCCACCGTACCATATCGCGTTTGTGATTGGCGGCACTTCTGCGGAAACCAACCTGAAAACCGTTAAGTTAGCAAGTGCTCACTATTATGATGAACTGCCGACTGAAGGGAACGAACACGGTCAGGCGTTCCGCGATGTACAACTGGAACAGGAACTGCTCGAAGAAGCCCAGAAACTCGGCCTCGGCGCGCAATTTGGCGGTAAATATTTTGCCCACGATATCCGCGTAATCCGCCTGCCGCGTCACGGCGCTTCCTGCCCGGTCGGTATGGGCGTTTCCTGCTCCGCTGACCGTAACATCAAAGCGAAAATTAACCGCGAAGGTATCTGGATCGAAAAACTGGAACACAACCCAGGCCAGTACATTCCGGAAGAACTGCGCCAGGCTGGTGAAGGCGAAGCGGTGAAAGTCGATCTCAACCGCCCGATGAAAGAGATCCTCGCCCAGCTTTCGCAATATCCTGTGTCCACTCGTTTGTCGCTCACCGGCACCATTATCGTGGGTCGCGATATTGCGCACGCCAAGCTGAAAGAGCTGATCGACGCTGGTAAAGAGCTGCCGCAGTACATCAAAGATCACCCGATCTACTACGCGGGTCCGGCAAAAACACCCGCCGGTTATCCTTCTGGTTCACTTGGCCCAACCACAGCAGGCCGGATGGACTCCTACGTGGATCTGCTGCAATCCCACGGCGGTAGCATGATCATGCTGGCGAAAGGTAACCGCAGTCAGCAGGTCACCGATGCATGTCATAAACATGGCGGCTTCTACCTCGGCAGCATCGGCGGCCCGGCGGCGGTACTGGCGCAGCAGAGCATCAAGCATCTGGAATGCGTCGCTTATCCGGAACTGGGTATGGAAGCAATCTGGAAAATCGAAGTAGAAGATTTCCCGGCGTTTATCCTGGTCGATGACAAAGGCAACGACTTCTTCCAGCAAATCGTCAACAAACAGTGCGCGAACTGCACTAAGTAACCTCTTCGGCCCGGCGCCTGGCGGCATGCTGCCTGGTGATCCCCCCGGGCCACCTCTTCTGCAGTTGTAATTTCACACTTGCTGGTGAATAGTCAGTATTTTCCCTGACTTGCGAACTCACCATGATCCGCACACTCAAGCCATTAATTCTTAACTCCGGCGCGCTGGTACTAACGTTAATCCTGATTTACACCGGCATTTCGGCCCATGACAAACTCACCTGGTTGATGGAGGTGACACCCGTGATTATCGTGGTGCCACTACTGCTTGCCACCGCCAGATGTTACCCGTTAACACCGCTGCTCTATACGCTGATTTTCTTTCACGCCATCATCCTGATGGTCGGCGGGCAGTACACCTACGCGAAAGTCCCCATCGGTTTTGACGTGCAGGAATGGTTAGGGTTGAGCCGTAATCCGTATGACAAGCTGGGACATTTTTTCCAGGGGCTGGTACCTGCGCTGGCAGCACGAGAAATCCTCCTGCGCGGGATGTACGTGCGCGGACGTAAAATGGTGGCGTTTCTGGTCTGCTGCGTAGCGCTGGCGATTAGCGCGATGTATGAACTGATCGAGTGGTGGGCGGCGCTGGCGATGGGCCAGGGAGCGGATGATTTTCTCGGTACTCAGGGCGACCAGTGGGACACGCAATCCGATATGTTCTGTGCGCTGCTGGGCGCATTAACTACCGTGATATTGCTCGCTCGTCTTCACTGTCGCCAGTTACGGCGCTATGGCCTTATCACCAGAGCGCCGGAAGCAATTACACCTTAGCGGTGCAACCAGCCAGGCAGCCAGTCGCCGTGAGCGGCAATCAGGTCGTCAACAAGAGCATAAATTTCGTCAATGCCCAGCACGGCGGCGGTGTGCGGGTCCATCATTGCGGCGTGGTAAACACGGTCACGGTTTTCGGTGAGAATGGCTTCGGTCAGCAGCGTCTGTACGTTGATATTGGTTTGCATCAGGGCAGCCAGATGCGAAGGCAGCGTACCGACTTTGGTTGGCTGAATACCATTGGCGTCAACCAGACAGGCCACTTCCACACAGCATCCTTGCGGCAGGTTATCAATCAAACCATCGTTACGGACGTTGCCGTAAATTACACTCGGTTCACCGGTCCAGATAGCGTTCATAATCGTGCTGGCATATTCCCGCGACGGTTTAATATCAATCCGGGAGGCGTTCTTATACTCCTCCAGCTCTTTATGCCAGTTCGCCAACTGTTCAACACAGCGTTTCGGATACTCATCTAACGGCACTTTATAACGCTCAATCAAATCCTCGCGACCTGGCTTAATAAACCAGGGCGTGTATTCGGCAAAGTGTTCTGACGATTCCGTGACGAAGTAGCCCAGCTTTTTGAACATTTCATAGCGCACAATATTCTGGCAACGAGTATTACCATGAATATTCGGTTTCGGTGCCTGGCCTGCGTCATAAGCCGCCAGCAATTCCGGGTAGAGATCCACGTAACTGCCGTCTGCGGTTTTGCGCTCCAGCTCCAGGTAGAACGCCATATGGTTAATACCTGCGCAACGATAACGCAGCGTGGACGGATCGATGTTCAGGTCGCGGGCCAGCTCTTCCGCCGTTCCCTGCACCGAGTGGCACAGCCCCACCTGTTTGATATGCGGATAGCGGGCATACATCGCCCAGGTATTCATCGCCATCGGGTTAACGTAATTGAGCATGGTGGCATCGGGGCAAACTTCCGTCATGTCCTCGCAAATCTGCCACAGATGTGGAATGGTACGTAGCGCACGCATAATGCCGCCCGGCCCCAGCGTATCGGCAATGGTTTGTTCCAGACCGTGGCGCTTACAGACCTCAAAATCCGTCACCGTGCAGGGTTCATAACCGCCAATCTGAAACGCCACCACGACAAAATCGGCGTCCTGTAAGGCTTCTTTCTGTTCGCTGTGACAAGTGATTTTGCCGCTGGCCCCTGCTGAATCCATCAACTTGCGCACCACAATGTGCGACTCTTCCAGGCGGGTGGGATCAATGTCCATCAGAGCGATATGCGCCGTTTTCAGCGCCTCACGGTGAAACACATCACCTAGAATATTCTTAACGAAAATTGTCGAACCAGCGCCGATAAATGTAATTTTGGGTGCAGACATCATGCAGATCTCCTGGCTTGCTTGAATGTCTTCATCATGGCAGGCGATACCACAGAAAACTTCCGGCTTCCCCGCTGAACATTCCCGTAAACTCAGATCCTGAGTGAAGCATCAGTAAATCTGAGTTTATGGGAATAAATTACTTAAAAAGCAGAGATTTCGGCCTTCTGCTGCTCTGACGATCCCCTCGTCCCTCCGGGAAGAGGGCGAAAACCGTGCTCCCATTCGCAGTCATCCTCACCTGCTCATGTCATAATTCTGATAATCCAGGAAAGAGAGCCATCCATGAATACTGATACCTTTATGTGTAGCAGCGATGAAAAGCAGACCCGCAGCCCGCTATCTCTGTACTCGGAATATCAGCGAATGGAGATTGAGTTTCGCGCACCACATATCATGCCCACCAGCCACTGGCATGGTCAGGTCGAAGTGAATGTGCCTTTCGATGGCGATGTGGAATACCTGATCAACAATGAAAAAGTGAATATCAATCAGGGGCATATCACGCTGTTCTGGGCCTGTACGCCACATCAGCTAACAGATACAGGAACCTGTCAGAGCATGGCGATTTTTAATTTACCGATGCATCTGTTTCTCTCCTGGCCGCTGGATAAAGACCTTATAAACCACGTCACTCACGGTATGGTGATCAAATCACTGGCGACACAACAGCTTAGTCCGTTTGAAGTGCGTCGCTGGCAGCAGGAACTCAACAGCCCAAATGAGCAAATCCGCCAGCTCGCCATTGATGAAATTGGCCTGATGCTCAAGCGATTTAGTCTCTCTGGCTGGGAGCCGGTTCTGGTCAATAAAACCTCGCGTACGCACAAAAACAGCGTCTCGCGCCATGCACAGTTTTATGTCAGCCAGATGTTGGGCTTTATTGCAGAAAACTACGATCAAGCGCTAACCATCAACGACGTGGCCGAGCACGTCAAACTTAACGCCAACTATGCGATGGGGATCTTCCAGCGGGTAATGCAATTGACGATGAAACAGTACATTACGGCGATGCGCATCAACCACGTTCGCGCGTTACTGAGCGATACCGATAAAAGTATTCTCGATATTGCCCTGACAGCAGGTTTTCGTTCGAGCAGTCGCTTTTACAGCACTTTCGGCAAATATGTCGGTATGTCGCCGCAAAAATACCGCAAACTTAGCCAACAACGCCGCCAGACGCTTCCCGGATAAAGATGATATCAGTATCAGCCAAAAAAATAGTTTAGCTGTCGATAATAAGCAGTGAAAACAACTTTAAAAATCAATGTAATCACTTGTTTATAAAAATAAAAAAAACAAAAGTGACTGTTTTTCACTCGCTTTACAGCCTGAAATACCCAGAAGATACTTGCCCGCAACAAAGATTCCTTCATAACCGGGTAAGCAATGATGAAAGTATTAATTGTTGAAAGCGAGTTTCTCCATCAGGACACCTGGGTCGGTAGCGCCGTTGAGCGTCTGGCAAATGCATTAAGCCAGCAAAATGTTACCGTGATTAAATCCACCTCCTTTGATGACGGCTTTGCCATTCTCTCTTCAAATGAGGCCATTGATTGTCTGATGTTCAGCTATCAAATGGAACATCCAGACGAACATCAAAACGTCAGAGAATTGATCGGTAAGCTTCATGAGCGCCAACAAAACGTGCCGGTCTTCCTGTTGGGCGATCGGGAAAAAGCCCTCGCTGCAATGGATCGCGACCTGCTGGAGCTTGTCGATGAATTCGCCTGGATTCTGGAAGATACCGCCGATTTTATTGCTGGACGCGCCGTTGCTGCGATGACCCGCTATCGTCAGCAACTGTTACCGCCACTGTTCAGCGCGCTGATGAAATATAGCGACATCCACGAGTATTCCTGGGCCGCACCGGGCCACCAGGGTGGTGTCGGCTTTACCAAAACGCCAGCTGGACGTTTCTACCATGACTATTATGGTGAAAATCTGTTCCGTACCGACATGGGCATCGAAAGAACTTCCCTTGGTTCTTTACTTGACCATACTGGCGCATTTGGCGAAAGCGAAAAATATGCCGCGCGCGTATTTGGCGCCGATCGTTCCTGGTCAGTCGTCGTCGGGACTTCTGGCTCTAACCGCACCATCATGCAGGCTTGCATGACCGATAACGATGTGGTGGTCGTTGACCGTAACTGCCACAAATCCATCGAACAAGGCTTAATGCTGACTGGCGCGAAACCGGTCTACATGGTGCCAAGCCGCAACCGCTACGGCATTATCGGGCCAATCTACCCGCAGGAAATGCAGCCTGAAACCTTACAGAAGAAAATCAGCGAAAGCCCGCTGACCAAAGATAAAGTTGGGCAAAAACCCTCTTACTGCGTGGTAACCAACTGCACCTACGACGGCGTCTGCTACAACGCCAAAGAAGCGCAGGATCTGCTGGAAAAAACCTCCGATCGTCTGCACTTCGACGAAGCCTGGTACGGTTATGCGCGTTTTAACCCGATCTATGCCGATCACTACGCCATGCGCGGTGAACCGGGCGATCATAACGGCCCAACCGTTTTCGCGACCCACTCCACTCACAAACTGCTGAATGCGCTGTCGCAGGCGTCTTACATTCATGTGCGTGAAGGCCGTGGCGCGATTAACTTCTCTCGCTTTAATCAGGCATATATGATGCATGCCACCACTTCTCCGTTGTATGCCATCTGCGCATCAAACGATGTGGCAGTATCGATGATGGACGGCAATAGCGGCCTGTCGCTGACGCAGGAAGTGATCGACGAAGCGGTCGATTTCCGTCAGGCAATGGCGCGGTTGTATAAAGAATTTACCGACGAAGGAAACTGGTTCTTTAAACCGTGGAATAAAGACGTGGTTACCGACCCGGAAACTAGCAAAACCTATGACTTTGCCGACGCGCCGAGCAAACTGCTGACCACCGTTCAGGACTGCTGGGTAATGCACCCAGGCGAAAGCTGGCACGGCTTTAAAGATATCCCGGACAACTGGAGCATGCTCGACCCGATTAAAGTCAGCATCCTCGCGCCGGGGATGGGAGAAGACGGCGAACTGGAAGAGACTGGCGTACCTGCTGCACTGGTCACCGCCTGGCTTGGTCGTCACGGCATTGTGCCAACCCGCACCACTGACTTCCAGATTATGTTCCTGTTCTCTATGGGCGTAACCCGTGGGAAATGGGGAACTCTGGTTAACACACTTTGCTCTTTCAAACGCCACTACGACGCTAATACACCGCTGGCGCTGGTGATGCCGGAACTTGCTGCGCAATATCCTGACACTTACGCGAATATGGGTATTCACGATCTGGGCGACAAAATGTTTGCCTGGCTGAAAGAAAACAACCCAGGCGCACGGTTGAACGAAGCCTATTCTGGCCTGCCGGTGGCTGAAATCACCCCGCGTGAAGCCTACAACGCGATTGTCGATAACAACGTCGAACTGGTATCCATTGAAAACCTGCCTGGACGTATTGCGGCGAACTCTGTCATCCCGTATCCGCCAGGAATCCCAATGCTGCTCTCTGGCGAAAACTTCGGCGATAAAAACAGTCCGCAGGTAAGCTATTTACGCTCACTACAATCCTGGGATCATCATTTCCCTGGTTTCGAACACGAAACTGAAGGTACCGAAATTATTGATGGTATTTACCACGTGATGTGTGTGAAAGCGTAACCACTATTCCGCTGAAGGCGTAATTGTTTAAATAACATTACGCCGCCTGGCCTGAGGCCTTTTGAGTATGGCAACGTTTTCATAAAAATTGCTGCAAACAAAAATGTCATACTTTTTGCGCGGTCCCACCCCGCGCTTTTTTTTGCCTGTTATTTACACTTTTTCAGCATGTAAAAATTTTTGTACATGAGAAATTACTATAAAAATTTGTAATATTAGTAAAACACGTTATTTTTATGCATGTTTTGATTCGTCATACAATTATATAACCATTTCCCCGTATCGCTCTTCCTGGCGAAAACGGGTCTTTTATTTGCATTCAGGAGTACATGTATGAGGATTTGCAGCGACCAACCTTGTATTGTTTTATTGACTGAAAAAGATGTCTGGTTAAGGGTTAATGGGAAAGAACCTATAAGCCTGAAGGCTAACCACATGGCGTTATTAAGTTGTGAAAATAATATTATTGATGTCTCCTCACTTAATAACACTTTGGTTGCGCAAATTAGTCATGACATCATCAAAGATTACCTCCGTTTTCTGAATAAAGATCTCTCAAAAATACCCGTCTGGCAACGAAGCGCTACCCCAGTCCTGGCCTTACCATGCCTGACACTAGACCTCTTTCGCGTCGCGGCTCAACATAGCATGATGCCCGCTGAAACAGAGTCAGAAAAAGAGCGTACTCGTGCATTATTATTCACTGTGCTATCACGTTTCCTCGACAGTAAAAAATTCCTTTCTCTTATGATGTATATGTTACGTAATTGTGTAAGTGACAGCGTTTATCAAATAATTGAAAGCGATATTCATAAAGACTGGAATCTTAGTATGGTAGCCAGCTGTTTATGTCTAAGCCCCAGCTTGTTAAAGAAAAAACTGAAAAGTGAAAACACCAGTTATAGCCAAATAATCACCACCTGCCGTATGCGTTATGCCGTAAATGAATTAATGATGGACGGCAAAAATATCTCACAGGTATCACAATCCTGCGGCTACAACAGCACTTCCTATTTTATATCTGTATTTAAAGACTTCTATGGTATGACGCCTCTCCATTATGTTAGTCAGCACAGAGAACGTTCTGTCGCCTGATTTATAACCTGAACGAAGAGCTATATTAATAACAGCATCAGCGATAACCCGGTTGAGAATAATTCAACTCGCGAATGTAGGCGTATGATATGACTTAATTTATTGTCATGAAGCTCACCTTCGCAGGAGTTTAATTATGTCTTCGGATGCTGACGCTCACAAAGTGGGCTTAATCCCCGTCACTCTGATGGTGTCGGGGAATATTATGGGGTCAGGTGTTTTTCTGTTACCTGCAAACCTGGCCTCGACTGGCGGGATTGCCATATATGGATGGTTGGTGACGATTATCGGTGCGTTGGCTTTGTCGATGGTCTACGCCAAAATGTCTTTCCTCGATCCCAGCCCTGGCGGTTCATACGCCTACGCGCGCCGCTGCTTTGGCCCTTTCCTCGGGTATCAAACAAACGTTCTCTACTGGCTGGCCTGCTGGATCGGCAATATTGCCATGGTGGTCATTGGCGTAGGATATTTAAGCTACTTCTTCCCCATCCTCAAAGATCCGTTGGTATTAACCATCACCTGTGTGGTGGTGCTGTGGATCTTCGTTCTGCTTAATATCGTCGGTCCAAAAATGATCACCCGCGTGCAGGCTGTCGCCACTGTGCTGGCGCTGATCCCCATTGTCGGGATTGCCGTATTCGGCTGGTTCTGGTTCCACAGTGAAACGTATATGGCAGCATGGAACGTGAGTGGGCTGAGTACTTTCGGTGCGATTCAAAGTACCTTAAACGTAACGTTGTGGTCGTTTATTGGGGTAGAAAGTGCTTCCGTTGCGGCGGGCGTGGTGAAAAACCCGAAACGCAACGTGCCTATCGCCACCATTGGCGGGGTGTTGATTGCCGCCGTCTGCTACGTGCTCTCGACCACTGCAATTATGGGGATGATCCCTAATGCCGCGCTGCGCGTTTCCGCCTCACCTTTTGGCGATGCCGCGCGGATGGCGCTGGGCGATACCGCTGGGGCCATTGTCTCCTTCTGCGCAGCGGCAGGTTGCTTAGGCTCGCTGGGCGGCTGGACACTACTGGCCGGGCAAACGGCGAAAGCGGCTGCCGATGACGGTCTGTTCCCCCCTATTTTTGCCCGCGTTAACAAAGCGGGTACCCCTGTTGCCGGGTTGATTATCGTTGGTATTCTGATGACTATCTTCCAGTTCAGCAGCATCTCGCCAAACGCAACCAAAGAGTTTGGTCTGGTGTCTTCCGTATCGGTGATCTTTACCCTCGTGCCTTATCTTTACACCTGTGCCGCTTTACTGCTTTTAGGTCACGGTCACTTTGGCAAAGCGCGCCCGGCGTACCTGACCATCACAACTATCGCCTTCCTTTACTGTATCTGGGCGGTGGTCGGTTCTGGCGCACAAGAGGTCATGTGGTCATTCGTCACTCTGATGGTAATCACAGCCATGTATGCGCTGAACTACAACCGGATGCATAAAAACCCCTATCCTTTAGATGCACCGATCAGTAAAGATTAAGTCCCCCCTTAATCCAGCAAACGCATAAGCCAACCTTAAGAACTTAAGGTTGGCTTAACTTTGCTTTGCGAACATATGCGCACTTTGTTTGATGGAAACACCGTGATGTTGAAGCGCCTTCTAAAAAGACCCTCTTTGAATTTACTCGCCTGGCTATTGCTGGCTGCTTTTTATATCTCTATCTGCCTGAATATTGCCTTTTTTAAACAAGTGTTGCAGGCGTTACCGCTGGATTCACTGCATAACGTACTGGTTTTCTTATCAATGCCAGTCGTCGCGTTTAGTGTGATGAATATTGTCCTGACGCTAGGCTCTTTCTTATGGCTTAATCGCCCGCTGGCGTGCCTGTTTATTCTGGTCGGCGCGTCGGCGCAATATTTCATCATGACCTATGGCATCGTCATCGACCGCTCGATGATTGCCAATATTATTGATACCACTCCGGCAGAAAGTTATGCGCTGATGACACCACAAATGTTATTAACGCTAGGGTTAAGCGGCGTACTTGCGGCGCTGATAGCCTGCTGGATTAAAATCAAACCTGCCACCTCGCGTCTGCGCAGCGTTCTTTTCCGTGGGGCCAATATCCTGATTTCAGTGCTGCTGATTCTGCTGGTCGCCGCGCTGTTTTATAAAGACTACGCCTCGCTGTTTCGCAACAACAAAGAGCTGGTGAAATCCTTAAGCCCGTCTAACAGCATTGTCGCCAGCTGGTCATGGTATTCCCACCAGCGACGGGCAAATCTGCCGCTGGTGCGCATTGGTGAGGATGCTCACCGCAACCCGTTAATGCAAAACGAGAAACGTAAAAATCTGACCATTTTGATCGTCGGCGAAACCTCGCGGGCAGAGAACTTCTCGCTCAACGGCTACCCGCGTGAAACTAACCCGCGGCTGGCGAAAGATAACGTGGTCTATTTCCCCAATACCGCGTCTTGCGGCACGGCAACGGCAGTTTCAGTGCCATGCATGTTCTCGGATATGCCGCGTGAGCATTACAAAGAAGAGCTGGCACAGCACCAGGAAGGCGTGCTGGATATCATCCAACGGGCGGGCATTAATGTACTGTGGAATGATAACGATGGCGGCTGTAAAGGCGTCTGCGACCGCGTACCTCACCAGAACGTCACTGCGCTGAACTTGCCTGGTCAGTGCATCAACGGTGAATGCTATGATGAAGTGCTGTTCCACGGGCTGGAAGAGTACATCAATAATCTGCAAGGTGATGGCGTGATTGTATTACACACCATCGGCAGCCACGGCCCGACCTATTACAACCGTTATCCGCCGCAGTTCAGGAAATTTACCCCCACTTGCGACACCAACGAGATCCAAAACTGCTCGAAAGAACAACTGGTGAACACTTACGACAACACGCTGGTCTACGTTGACTATATTGTTGATAAAGCGATTAATCTGCTGAAAGAACATCAGGATAAATTTACCACCAGCCTGGTTTATCTTTCTGATCACGGTGAATCGTTAGGTGAAAATGGCATCTATCTGCACGGCCTGCCTTATGCCATCGCCCCGGATAGCCAAAAACAGGTGCCAATGCTGCTGTGGCTGTCGGAGGATTATCAAAAGCGGTATCAGGTTGACCAGAACTGCCTGCAAAAACAGGCGCAAACGCAGCACTATTCACAAGACAATTTATTCTCAACGCTGTTGGGATTAACCGGCGTCGAAACGAAGTATTACCAGGCCGCGGATGATATTCTGCAAACTTGCAGGAGAGTGACTGAATGAAAATTCTAATTGTTGAAGATGATACGCTGTTATTGCAGGGACTGATTCTGGCGGCACAAACCGAAGGCTACGCCTGCGACGGCGTCACAACCGCTCGGATGGCAGAGCAAAGTCTTGAAGCGGGTCATTACAGCCTGGTGGTGTTGGATCTAGGTTTACCTGACGAAGATGGGCTGCATTTTCTCGCCCGCATCCGACAGAAAAAATACACACTGCCGGTGCTGATCCTCACCGCCCGCGACACCCTGACCGACAAAATCGCCGGGCTGGATGTCGGGGCCGACGACTATCTGGTGAAGCCTTTTGCACTGGAAGAGTTACACGCCCGCATCCGCGCCCTGCTGCGACGCCATAATAATCAGGGCGAAAGCGAGTTGATTGTTGGCAACCTGACGCTGAATATGGGGCGCCGTCAGGTATGGATGGGCGGTGAAGAACTGATTCTGACGCCGAAAGAATATGCTCTGCTGTCGCGCTTGATGCTCAAGGCCGGCAGCCCGGTGCATCGGGAAATTCTCTACAACGACATCTATAACTGGGACAACGAACCCTCGACCAATACCCTGGAAGTGCATATTCACAACCTGCGCGACAAAGTAGGTAAGTCGCGCATCCGCACCGTACGCGGCTTTGGCTATATGCTGGTCGTAAATGAGGAGAACTAATTGAATCTGATGCGTTTTCTGCGTCGGCCAATATCGCTGCGCCAGCGGCTGATATTGACCATCGGGGCCATTCTGCTGGTGTTTGAGCTGATTAGCGTCTTCTGGCTATGGCATGAGAGTACCGAGCAGATTCAGCTATTTGAGCAGGCGTTACGCGACAATCGCAACAACGATCGTCACATCATGCGTGAGATCCGCGAAGCGGTTGCCAGTCTGATTGTCCCCGGCGTGTTTATGGTCAGCCTGACGCTATTTATCTGCTATCAGGCGGTACGGCGCATCACCCGTCCGCTGGCGGAGCTGCAAAAAGAGCTGGAAGCGCGTACCGCCGACAACTTAACGCCCATTGCCATTCACAGTGCCACCCTCGAAATCGAATCGGTGGTTTCGGCTTTGAACGATCTGGTATCTCGCCTGACCAGCACGCTGGATAACGAACGGTTGTTTACCGCTGACGTCGCTCACGAACTGCGAACGCCGCTGGCGGGAGTACGTTTGCATCTGGAGTTGCTGGCGAAAACGCATCACATTGATGTAGCGCCGTTAGTGGCGCGACTTGATCAGATGATGGAGAGCGTCTCCCAGTTGTTACAACTGGCGCGTGCTGGCCAATCATTTTCATCGGGTAATTATCAGCATGTAAAACTACTAGAAGATGTGATTCTGCCCTCGTATGACGAGTTAAGTACCATGCTCGACCAGCGTCAGCAAACCTTGCTGTTGCCAGAAAGCGCCGCCGACATCACCGTCCCGGGCGATGCTACCCTGCTGCGGATGTTATTGCGAAACCTGGTGGAAAATGCCCATCGTTACAGCCCACAAGGCAGCAACATTATGATTAAACTGCAAGAAGATGGCGGTGCGGTAATGGCCGTTGAAGATGAAGGGCCGGGTATTGATGAGAGTAAATGCGGGGAGTTAAGTAAAGCGTTTGTACGAATGGACAGCCGTTATGGCGGAATTGGTCTGGGATTAAGTATTGTCAGCCGCATCACGCAGTTGCATCACGGGCAGTTTTTCCTGCAAAACCGGGAAGAAACTTCCGGTACGCGTGCCTGGGTACGGCTGAAGAAAGATCAGTACGTGGCAAACCAAATATAGAGAAAGCTACTGACTACCAACACGCTGAACACGGTAGTTAAACGTTCATAAATACGGTTTTTCATTGCACTCTCCTCCGTTAATCTGGAGGAGAGTATGCGCGTCAGAGATTAAGTGAACCTTAAGAGTTCGGGTGTAGACCTGATAAGACAACGTCGCAGCAGGCAATCCATTTCAGGTTACTCATCAATACGTGGATGTTGCTGCACCAGACGAGAACGTTTCGCCTGCAAATCGGCAATCTCGTGGTCAATATCCTCGATTTTTTGCTCAATATTATCGTAATGCTCGACGAGAATTTCCTTCGCTTCCTGTAAATCTGACGCTGCTGGTGTCGCACCTTTCAGTGGACGATTCGCTGTCTCTTTCATGGTCATGCCGGTAATCAAACCAATCACCGCCACCACCATCAAGTAATACGCGGGCATCATCAGATTCTGCGAGCTTTCCACCAGCCAGGCCGCCAGTGTTGGCGTCAGACCGGCAATCAGCACAGAAATATTAAATGCCGCCGCCAGCGCGCTGTAACGGATATGCGTCGGAAACATTGCTGGCAGCGTTGAGGCCATAACCCCCGTAAAGCAGTTAAGGATCACTGCCAGCATCAACAACCCGGCGAAAATCAGGCCGATGATATTACTGTTAATCAGGATGAACGCAGGGATCGCCAGCGCAAACAGCGCAACACTGCCGAGGATCACAAACGGACGACGGCCAAAACGGTCACTTAGCAACCCCATCACCGGTTGCACAAACAGCATACCAATCATAATGGCGATAATAATCAGCACTCCGTGGTCTTCGGAGTAGTGCAGATTATGCGACAAATAACTCGGCATGTAGGTTAGCAGCATGTAGTAAGTGACGTTGGTGGCAATCACCAGGCCAATACACGTCAACAGACTGCGCCAGTGTTTGGTGGCAATCTCTTTAAACGAGACTTTCGGACCATCCTGCAAACCTTCTCGGTCGCCCTGCTCCAGTTTCTCAACATGTTGCTGGAAAGCAGGCGTCTCTTCCAGAGCGTGGCGCAAGTAAAGCCCGATAATCCCTAAAGGCAGAGCGATAAAGAACGGAATACGCCAGCCCCAGTCGAGGAAGTTCTCTTCACCGACGATGGTCGAAATTAACACCACCACGCCCGCACCCAGCACAAACCCGGCAATAGAACCGAAATCCAGCCAACTGCCCATAAAGCCGCGTTTACGGTCAGGGGAGTATTCCGCAACAAATATTGACGCCCCGGTATATTCGCCCCCCACCGAGAATCCTTGCGCCATCTTACAGATCAACAACAGAATCGGTGCCCAAATACCAATAGAGGCGTAGGACGGTATTAAACCAATACAAAACGTACTGATCGACATAATCACAATAGTGATCGCAAGGATCTTCTGGCGACCATATTTGTCGCCCAGCATACCAAAGAAGAGCCCGCCAAGCGGTCGAATCAGAAAGGGAACGGAGAAGGTGGCAAGTGCAGCAACCATCTGCACGCTGGGGTCAGCCCCCGGGAAAAAGACTTTACCTAATGCGTAGGCAACAAAACCATAAACACCAAAATCGAACCATTCCATTGCATTACCCAGCGATGCTGCAGTAATGGCTTTGCGCAGTTTACCGTCATCAATAATAGTGACGTCACGAAGGGTAATCGGTTTTACTTTTTTCCTTTTCAGCATAGCTATCCTCGCAGAGTAAGCCCATTTCCGCACACGCCAGACAAATGACGTGGCGCCCGCAAAAGGGAAGCGGGAATTGCAGGGTGCAATCTCTGTAACAAGCGTAGCGGGTTTACTTACACGTTCCGATTAAGAACTGTACAACCAAACCAGTTGACGCCTGAATTGGGCAGTTAATGACCTTTTTACCCTACCAGCGTTTAAATTTGTGATCAACTTCACACATGAATTTCGTTAAACACTCACCAATGTAACTGATTATTTACACGTAATTTACAGAGAAGATTTCCTCAACCATTGCCTCCACCAGACGTTGCGCTGAACAGAGCCGTGGCATCCCTACCGCAACAGTTTGCCAGCGTTGGGTCACCGACCAGCAAACGGGCTGTTTATCTGCATCGGACCACTTACCCAACCAACCTAAAAAGTCAGCATGTTCCCCACTGCTTACAGCTGTAGGTGATGTGAACCACTGGTGGTAATAATGACGAGTAGTCGGTGCCGCGTTGATACTTTCAGCCAGATATTGCGTCGCTTTCACGCGCAAATCAGCAAGCAACAACGCTGCCGCTTGCGGACTTCCCAGACGGCAGGCATCGCCAAACGCCCCCCAACGCAGTTCTTCCAGAACGATGAAACAACGTCCAGGCAGCGACCAACTGCCATACGCCCCGGCACGCCAGCGAGTAAAAATTTGCTCGCTCTGTTCGCCCGCCTGCACCAGTAACCCTCGTTGCATTAACGCTTTTTCCTTCCAGTGACAACGGGCTGAAAACCACTCATATAAAGCGGTAATTTGCTGCTGGAGTTCCGGGAAAGCGGATTGTGGGCGGAGATCCCTTTTTTGCAGTAACGCCAGATATTGTGCGATCTGTGTCAACGCCAGATGACCGGGGTCAAGCATTGCCGCCAGTTTTTCCACCAATGCCAGGCGTAGACTAAGCGACGCATTTAACATTCCGGCATTCGCCCACGTCTGAAGCTGTGTGCGAGCAAGGATCTCCTGCATCAGTCGTTCACGAAACTGCTGCTGATGGGCATGCGGATGGCGGGTATCATCGCCCAGCGCCAGATCCACTAAAAAGCGGGGATGAACCGACTCCAGCACGCGGCCTGGGCCGTCCAGTAACGTCTTTGTCAATACTGTTCTGCCGTGAAAAGAGTTTGAATATCATCGCGTAACAACTGAGAGTCCGTATAAATCCAGCCGTGCGTTGTTGCTGCCTGCTGCAATTGCTGCTGCATTATTTTCACCACGGATTCATTTTGCTGTCGCAAAGCCAGACTTTCGCGTAAACGCGTGTGTAATTCCGTCAAACATACAGCGAAATCAGCGAAAAATGTGCTCATCCCTGCCGTGACAGAATCATCGACCTGAACCGCTAAAACTTTAGCCATTTGTTGGCAATAGAGGTCAAATTCTTCGGTTAACGTACGTTGTAGCACACTGTAATCAACGGCCTTTTTTGTAGATTTCTCATTACTCTGTCCCCAGTCAGGTTGATTCAACCAGCGCGAGAAAGTCTCGCGTACAACGCCTAAACGGGTGACCTGCTCATCCGGCATTTCCTGAGGCGATATTGCATCGTTGAATAGCTGACGAGTATTGAAGTGGGGAACCGCGCTGCGAAAAACAGGAAAATCAAATCCAGGGCGAAACCCAGACTCACTCAATGCCACTTTAACCCGTTGCTCAATGGGACGAATAACATCAGTTAGTACCCGGCAAAGAGTTGATTCCAGTTCAGCAAAACGCAACGTGAAATCCCGGCTGATTTTGGTCTGCGCCGTCTGTAACAGTGTCTCGCAGCGAGTGCGAATCTCGCTTAATGGCCACGAATCATGTTGAAACAGCGCGGCTAACTGGGCATTCACCTCATCTTGCTGCTGACGCAAAAAATCGTTGGCTGATGCCAGGGCCAGCTCAATTTCATGTTGAATCTCACCGCTCACCTGCGCCTGATTGAGTTGCAATAGCTGCAAGTTTTCTTCGAGTTGGTGGATATTTTGCCGTAATTGTTCGCAGGCGACAGTCAGGCCGTGGGCGCGAAAATCAAGGTATTCCCGCGCCTGCTGGGCGTAATTCAACAACTTATGCGAGGCAGAACGCAGAGCGTACAACGACGCGTTGGCATACGCGGCATGAAGCAACGCCTGCACCGGCTGTTCGAATAACGAGTCTTCCCACAATTGCTCAACGGCATGGCGAATATGGTCGATATCCTCCAGATCCGCGTTACGCCAGCGCCTGCCGAGCGCCGCATGGGCAAAATCCTCCACCCAGCGTTGCTGTTGAGGATCCGGCAGCCTGCCGCTGCTAGCTAACTCATGGCGCGCCCGATTCGCCAGATAGCCCCACATCGACGATACTGGAAATATCTGCCCTGGCGTAACACAGCCTTTCATCAACGTCCCGGAAATCAGCGCCCGCACCTGTTCGGCATCGTCGCTGTTACGATCCTGCTGATCGAATTTATTGACCAATACATACAGCGGCACCGACTTGCCGACGGCCATAACCGCCGCGCGCACCTCTTCATCGGAGATCGATTTCAGTTGCGTATAATCCATCACCGCCAGCACCGCAGAAGCGCGCGCCAGCTGCTCATTAAGCATTTTTTGCAGATGTGGTTGCCCGGCTTCGTTTGGCCCGGGAGTATCCAGTAATGTTAACTGCCCCGGATAACTTTCCAGCCCCGCCAGATGGACGAATTCCACTTCAATCACCGGGATATGTTCAATAGCTGCGTAAGCAGAAAAAGGAAAATCGACGTCCAGCGCTTTCGCCAGGCGCACCAAATCATTCAAACTTTTCAGACAATGAAAAATAGGCTGGGCGCCCTGGTAATATTTTTCGAAAGCGACGCCATTTTCGATCCGCTGCATAAGTGCACGCATATCTTTATCTATTTCCAGCAGATCGGCCAGATGCTTAATATCGTAATCACGCAGGCGCTGTTGTAATTGTTGGATTAAACAGTCAACTGGCGAGACATGCGAAAAATGCAGCACCGGTTCTTTTTGTCCCGGCGTATGGCGAATAAGCGTTGGCAGCGCAGTCATAGGGCGATTGCGATTAGGAAGAACCTCTGTGCCAACAATGGCATTAATGGTCGTTGATTTCCCTGCTTTCATAGTGCCGACAATCGCCAGCACCATTTCCAGACGGGAAATTTTACGCAGCTCATTATTCAGCATCACGTGACGCTCGACGATATTATGCTGACTCCAGGGTAAAGTCAGTGGCGGTGCATCTTCTCCAGGTACAGTGAGAGGCATTTTTTCCAGTAACTGCAACTGTTGTCGGGAAAGCAGTAACAAACGTTCCGCCTCCTGACTTAACTCATATATTGTCTGTGTGCACATGGAAAGTTCTTCCTTAAAGCAAATTTTATTACTTTTATTTAGCCAGATCGTTTTTTAGTTCTGTTTTCGGCTTTTATAATTACTGCGGGAAATAGTTTATATTTAACTTATTGTTTTTATTGGAATGACAAAGCCCCTTCCGACAAATTTAAAACGTCAGAAAGATAAAAAACAATTAAATAAAAAAAGAACAAGAATAAAGTTAACCTTATCTCAAATAATAAACTGAGGCAAAAAGATTATTTTCTTTTTGTCGTCTCTTTCAAATGAAAACGATCGTCGTCTAAAATCAGCAGTACCCCCGACAAACTCAGGGATTTTGTGTATAATTGCGGCCTTTTTCGGCAATCTGCCGTTTTTTGGCGCTTTTGCCCCGCTGACTTTTGAGGAAATCCACATGTCATTACCACACTGCCCAAAATGCAACTCCGAATACACTTACGAAGATAACGGCATGTACATCTGCCCGGAATGCGCCTACGAATGGAACGACGCAGAACCTGCACAGGAAAGTGACGAGCTGATCGTTAAAGATGCTAACGGCAATCTGCTGGCTGACGGCGACAGCGTTACCATCATTAAAGATCTGAAGGTGAAAGGTAGCTCTTCAATGCTGAAGATCGGCACCAAAGTGAAAAACATCCGTCTGGTTGAAGGCGACCACAACATCGATTGCAAAATCGACGGTTTTGGTCCGATGAAACTGAAATCTGAGTTCGTGAAAAAGAACTGATTGTATTGCTCAATGTAATATTGGCACGTAATCGGTAGGCCGGATAAGGCGCTCGCGCCGCATCCGGCAACGGTGCCGAATGCCTGATGCGACGCTCGCGCGTCTTATCAGGCCTACAAATTCCCACACCATCCGGCAACTGTGCCAACGCCTGATGCGACGCTTGCGCGTCTTATCAGGCCTACTCGTCATCTGTACAAAATTCAAACTACACTTAACTGACTTCTCTTCACTGAGGTCACCATCATGCCGTTAAGTCCCTACATCTCTTTTGCCGGTAACTGTGCCGACGCCATTGCTTATTATCAACGCACATTGGGCGCGGAGCTGCTCTATAAAATCAGCTTCGGTGAAATGCCAAAATCAGCGCAGGAAAGCGCCGAGGGCTGCCCTTCTGGTATGCAATTTCCCGATACCGCCATCGCCCATGCTAACGTGCGCATTGCCGGAAGCGACATAATGATGAGTGATGCCATGCCATCAGGAAAAGCCAGCTACTCCGGCTTTACGCTGGTGCTCGATTCACAACAGGTCGAGGAAGGGAAACGCTGGTTTGACAACCTTGCCGCCCACGGAAAAATCGAAATGGACTGGCAGGAAACCTTCTGGGCGCATGGCTTCGGCAAAGTCACCGATAAATATGGCGTACCGTGGATGATTAATGTCGTCAAACAACAACCAACGCAATAATCAGCCGGGAGGCCCGTCCTCCCGCTTTGCCAACAGACGTTATTGTTGCAAGTGACCGAAGTCGAGGAGTCACTGACGATTCTGGCGACAAGCATTGTGGATAAACTGAAGCTGGAATTAACCAGCTATCAGACAAAAACAATCCGACTAACGCCCATACTCATCTTCCATTCTCCGCTCTTCATCTTCCAGTTGCCGACGCTCCTGATCAAGCTGGCGCTGGCGGTCGTCCAGCTGCCTACGGCGATCTTCAAACTGGCGGCGGCGGTCGTCATACTGTCTGCGACGATCGTCGCTCACTTCACGCTGCCAGCCGTCGTCGCGCGAATCTTCATAGTCTCGCCCACGGTCAGGGTTATAAGCGTCGTTAATCGCCTGCTGAATATTGCCAATGGTGTCGTCGATAATATCGGCCTGGGCCGGAACGGCACTCAGCGTGAGCTGGATAAATAAAAGAAATAGCGGATAGCGTTTCATTAGCCAACCTCAGAAAAAAACTCTATCCACATTAGTCATTACTCATCCATACACATAGTGGATGAATCTCAATTCCTTCGCTGCTCAATTGCCGTAATCGCCTCTACACGTTGTTGATGGCGACCACCTTCGTATTGCGCGCCCAGCCACGCGTCCACAATCATTTTCGCCAGTTCGAGGCCAACCACCCGTGAACCAAAGGCCAGCACGTTGGTGTCGTTATGTTGCCGCGAGAGTTGCGCGGAATAAGGTTCACTACAGACGACCGCGCGAATCCCGGCAAACTTGTTCGCTGCTATCGAAATACCGACACCAGTACCACAAATCAAAATCCCGCCATCAACCTCTCCGCCAGCAACTGCCAGTGCGACTTGACTGGCGTAATGCGGATAATCAGTACGCTCTGACGACCAGGTTCCTTTATCAATCACTTCAACGCCACGCTCAACTAAATGTGCCACTATTTCATGTTTTAAAATGAAACCGACATGATCACAGCCAAATGCAATCTTTTTCATTCATCTTCCCCGCTCGCGCAAAACTTCACAGTTAAAAAACATTTGTGATGTAAACGAATTAAAAACACCCATAATCGATGAAAACCGCCTTCCTGACCTGTTTTACAGAGTTAAATTCGGCAGCGCAATAGCGTTAAAGAAACTCGCTATCCAGAAAGCTCTATCATCTAAAAAACAAGAAAAACAAATAAACTCATGTTTTTAAAGTGATTAAATGAAATAATATTTTAAGTTACTCGCTTTTGTTCACAATAAAACAAACTTTATAAATTTTATTTTTTTGTGAAGCTACCAGCATCTTTTCTGTTCTTGCTGTGGTGATATAGTGGCGTCTTCAATTCAAGGACAAGAGAACGTGATGAGCCAGTCAGAGTTTGATTCAGCGCTTCCGAACGGTATCGGGTTAGCGCCTTACCTGCGAATGAAGCAGGAAGGGATGACAGAAAACGAAAGCCGCATCGTGGAGTGGTTACTCAAACCAGGTAACCTGAGTTGTGCACCCGCAATTAAAGATGTCGCAGAAGCTCTGGCGGTATCTGAAGCGATGATAGTTAAGGTATCAAAGCTGTTGGGGTTTAGCGGCTTTCGTAACTTACGCAGTGCGCTGGAAGATTATTTTTCTCAGTCAGAACAGGTATTACCTTCCGAGCTGGCTTTTGATGAAGCGCCGCAGGATGTGGTGAATAAGGTATTTAACATCACTTTACGCACCATTATGGAAGGCCAGTCGATCGTCAACGTTGATGAGATCCACCGTGCCGCCCGCTTTTTCTATCAGGCCAGACAGCGGGATTTGTACGGTGCCGGAGGATCAAATGCTATCTGTGCTGATGTACAGCACAAGTTCTTGCGTATTGGCGTACGCTGTCAGGCCTATCCGGACGCTCACATCATGATGATGTCCGCTTCGTTGTTACAGGAAGGAGATGTTGTGCTGGTAGTGACCCATTCCGGGCGAACCAGTGATGTAAAAGCGGCCGTAGAACTGGCAAAAAAGAACGGGGCAAAAATTATTTGTATAACGCATAGCTATCATTCACCAATAGCGAAACTGGCCGATTATATTATTTGCTCACCTGCCCCGGAAACGCCGTTATTAGGTCGAAATGCCTCGGCAAGAATATTACAACTGACTTTGCTGGACGCGTTTTTTGTTTCTGTTGCCCAACTCAATATTGAACAGGCCAATATTAATATGCAAAAAACTGGCGCAATTGTTGATTTCTTTTCACCAGGCGCGCTGAAATAAGAAAAGGTAATCCCGTGACAGCGGGATTCCTTCTTCCCTTACCGTGAGAACATTATTATGAATAAATATCTGAAATATTTCAGCGGCACACTCGTGGGCTTAATGTTGTCAACCAGCGCTATTGCTGCCGCCGAATATGCTGTCGTATTGAAAACGCTCTCCAACCCATTTTGGGTAGATATGAAAAAAGGCATTGAAGATGAAGCAAAAACGCTGGGCGTCAGCGTCGATATTTTTGCTTCGCCATCAGAGGGTGATTTTCAGTCCCAGCTACAGCTATTCGAAGATCTCAGTAATAAAAATTATAAAGGCATCGCCTTCGCGCCATTATCCTCAGTGAATCTGGTTATGCCTGTCGCTCGCGCATGGAAAAAAGGCATTTATCTGGTCAATCTCGATGAAAAAATCGACATGGATAACCTGAAAAAAGCAGGCGGCAATGTGGAAGGTTTTGTCACCACCGATAACGTTGCCGTCGGGGCGAAAGGCGCGTCGTTCATTATTGACAAGCTGGGTGCCGAAGGGGGGGAAGTTGCAATTATTGAGGGTAAAGCCGGTAATGCCTCCGGCGAAGCACGTCGTAATGGCGCCACCGAAGCCTTCAAAAAAGCAAGTCAGATCAAGCTTGTCGCCAGCCAACCTGCCGACTGGGACCGCATTAAAGCGCTGGATGTCGCCACCAACGTGTTGCAACGCAATCCGAATATTAAAGCGATCTATTGCGCGAACGACACGATGGCAATGGGTGTCGCTCAGGCAGTCGCAAACGCCGGAAAAACGGGCAAAGTGTTGGTCGTCGGTACAGACGGCATTCCGGAAGCCCGCAAAATGGTAGAGGCCGGACAAATGACCGCGACGGTTGCCCAGAACCCGGCGGATATCGGCGCAACAGGGCTGAAGCTGATGGTTGACGCAGAGAAATCTGGCAAGGTTATCCCGCTGAATAAAGCACCGGAATTTAAATTGGTCGATTCCATCCTGGTCACTCAATAAAACTGAATTACGCCGGATGATGATGCTAATGAAGTGTCTTATCCGGCCAACAAAATAACCTGAACGTAGACCTGATAAGCGTAGCCCATCAGGCAATAACACGATATTTAGTGCAGAGAGGTTATTTATGGCCACGCCATATATATCGATGGCGGGGATCGGCAAGTCCTTTGGTCCGGTTCACGCATTAAAATCGGTTGATTTAACGGTTTACCCTTATGAAATACATGCGTTATTAGGCGAGAATGGTGCGGGTAAATCCACGCTAATGAAAGTGTTATCCGGAATACATGAGCCGACCAAAGGCACCATTACCATTAATAACATTAACTATAACAACCTGGATCATAAATTAGCGGCACAACTTGGTATCGGGATTATTTATCAGGAACTCAGCGTTATTGATGAGTTAACCGTACTGGAAAATTTATATATCGGTCGTCATCTGACGAAAAAAATCTGCGGCATGAATGTTATCGACTGGCGAGAAATGCGTGTGCGCGCAGCCATGATGTTATTACGCGTGGGCTTGAAAGTTGATTTAGATGAGAAGGTGGCGAACTTATCTATCAGCCACAAGCAGATGCTGGAAATTGCCAAAACGCTGATGCTCGACGCCAAAGTCATCATCATGGATGAACCCACCTCCTCACTCACCAATAAAGAGGTGGACTATCTGTTTCTGATCATGAATCAGTTGAGTAAAGAGGGTACGGCCATCGTCTATATCTCGCATAAGTTAGCGGAAATTCGCCGTATTTGCGACCGCTATACGGTGATGAAAGACGGGAGCAGCGTTTGCAGCGGTATGGTGAGCGATGTGTCAAATGACGATATCGTCCGTCTGATGGTAGGCCGCGAACTGCAAAACCGTTTTAACGCGATGAAGGAAAATGTCAGCAACCTTGCGCACGATACGGTTTTTGAGGTGAAAAACGTCACCAGTCGCGACAGAAAAAAGGTCCGGGATATCTCATTTAGCGTCAGCCGGGGAGAAATATTAGGCTTCGCCGGGCTGGTCGGTTCCGGACGTACTGAGCTGATGAATTGCCTGTTTGGTGTTGATAAACGCGCTGGCGGAGAAATCCGTCTTAATGGCAAAGATATCTCTCCACGTTCCCCCCTGGATGCCGTGAAAAAAGGAATGGCTTACATCACTGAAAGCCGCCGGGATAACGGCTTTTTCCCCAACTTTTCTATCGCTCAGAACATGGCTATCAGCCGCAGTCTGAAAGACGGCGGCTATAAAGGCGCGATGGGCTTGTTTCATGAAGTTGACGAGCAACGTACCGCTGAAAATCAACGCGAACTGCTGGCGCTGAAATGCCACTCGGTAAACCAGAACATCACCGAACTCTCCGGCGGTAACCAGCAGAAGGTGCTGATCTCCAAATGGCTGTGCTGTAGCCCTGAAGTGATCATTTTCGATGAGCCTACCCGTGGTATCGACGTCGGCGCGAAAGCCGAAATTTACAAAGTGATGCGCCAACTGGCAGACGACGGAAAAGTCATCCTGATGGTGTCATCTGAACTACCTGAAATTATCGCCGTCTGCGACCGCATCGCCGTGTTCTGCGAAGGACGACTGACGCAAATCCTGACTAATCGCGATGACATGAGCGAAGAGGAGATTATGGCATGGGCTTTACCACAAGAGTAAAAAGCGAAGCGAGCGAGAAGAAACCGTTCAACTTTGCGCTGTTCTGGGATAAATACGGTACCTTTTTTATCCTGGCGATCATCGTCGCCATCTTCGGCTCGCTGTCGCCGGAATATTTTCTGACCACCAATAACATTACCCAGATTTTTGTTCAAAGCTCCGTGACGGTACTGATCGGCATGGGGGAATTCTTCGCCATTCTGGTTGCCGGTATCGACCTTTCGGTTGGCGCGATTCTGGCGCTTTCCGGTATGGTGACCGCCAAACTGATGTTGGCAGGTGTTGATCCGTTTCTCGCAGCGGTGATTGGCGGTGTACTGGTTGGCGGCGCACTGGGGGCGATCAACGGCTGCCTGGTCAACTGGACGGGGCTACACCCGTTCATTATCACTCTTGGCACCAACGCGATTTTCCGTGGGATCACGCTGGTGATCTCCGACGCCAACTCGGTATACGGCTTCTCGTTTGACTTCGTAAACTTCTTTGCCGCCAGCGTGATTGGGATACCCGTCCCCGTTATCTTCTCGTTAATTGTCGCGGTCATCCTCTGGTTTCTGACAACGCGTATGCGGCTCGGACGCAACATCTACGCACTGGGTGGCAACAAAAACTCGGCGTTCTATTCCGGGATTGACGTGAAATTCCACATCCTGGTGGTGTTTATCATTTCCGGTGTCTGCGCGGGGCTGGCAGGCGTCGTCTCAACGGCACGACTCGGTGCCGCAGAACCGCTTGCCGGTATGGGGTTTGAAACCTATGCCATTGCCAGCGCCATCATTGGCGGCACCAGCTTTTTCGGCGGAAAAGGACGCATTTTCTCTGTGGTGATTGGCGGCCTGATCATCGGCACCATCAACAACGGTCTGAATATTCTGCAGGTACAAACCTATTACCAACTGGTGGTGATGGGCGGATTAATTATTGCGGCTGTCGCCCTTGACCGTCTTATCAGTAAGTAAGGAATTGAACATGAAAATCTCCCCCTCATTAATGTGTATGGATCTGCTGAAATTTAAAGAACAGATCGAATTTATCGACAGCCATGCCGATTACTTTCACATCGATATTATGGACGGCCACTTTGTGCCGAATCTGACGCTCTCGCCGTTCTTCGTAAGCCAGGTAAAAAAGCTGGCAAGTATTCCGCTCGACTGCCATCTGATGGTGACGCGTCCGCAAGATTACATTACCCAACTGGCGCGCGCGGGTGCGGATTTCATCACTCTGCATCCGGAAACCATCAATGGTCAGGCGTTCCGCCTGATTGACGAAATCCGACGTCATGGCATGAAAGTGGGGCTGATTCTCAACCCGGAAACGCCGGTTGAGGCAATGAAATACTATATCCATAAAGCCGATAAAATTACGGTCATGACTGTCGATCCCGGCTTTGCCGGACAACCGTTCATTCCTGAAATGCTGGATAAAATTGCCGAACTGAAGGCATGGCGTGAACGAGAGGATCTGGAATACGAAATCGAGGTGGATGGTTCCTGCAACCAGGCAACCTACGAAAAACTGATGGCTGCCGGGACAGATGTCTTTATCGTCGGCACATCCGGGCTGTTTAACCATGCAGAAAATATCGACGAGGCATGGAAAATAATGGCAGCGCAGATTCTGACTGCAAAAAGCGAGGTACAGCCTCATGCAAAAACAGCGTAACGTTGTTGCGGGCGTGGATATGGGGGCAACGCATATCCGTTTTTGTCTGCGGACAGCAGAAGGTGAAACGCTACACTGCGAAAAAAAACGTACTGCAGAAGTCATTGCTTCCGGCGTGATGGCGGGTATCGTCGGAATGCTCGACGAGCAACTCAGGCATTTTAACGCTCGCTGTCATGGTCTGGTGATGGGATTTCCGGCGTTGGTCAGCAAAGATAAGCGCACCATTATTTCTACACCTAACCTGCCATTAGCAGCGGAAGCGTTACATGGCCTCGCCAGTAAACTTGAAGACGCGCTGAACTGTCCGGTTGAATTTTCCCGCGACGTAAACCTGCAACTCTCCTGGGACGTTATGGAAAATCGACTCACACAACAGCAGGTTCTTGGCGTCTATCTCGGTACTGGTATGGGCTTCGCGGTGTGGATGAACGGTGCCCCCTGGACTGGAGCACACGGCGTGGCAGGCGAACTGGGCCATATTCCCCTGGGGGATATGACCCAACACTGTGCCTGCGGCAACCTAGGGTGTCTGGAAACAGTCTGCTCCGGACTGACGCTAAAACGCTGGTATGAACAACAGCCCCGAAATTATGCGTTGAGTAATCTGTTCGTCCATGCGGGAAATGTCCCTTTCGTCCAGAGTCTGCTGGAAAACGCTGCCCGCGCAATGGCTACCAGCATAAACCTGTTCGATCCTGACGCTGTGATTCTGGGCGGCGGCGTGATGGATATGCCTGCCTTCCCGCACGAAACACTGATTGCGATGACCCAAACGTACCTACGCCGTCCACTGCCGCATCAGGCCGTGCGCTTTATTACCGCCTCGTCTTCTGACTTTAATGGCGCTCAGGGGGCAGCGATATTCGCGCATCACCGTTTTTTATCGCAATCTGACACTGCCCTGCGCTAATTCCCTATGAGTAAAGCGTTGGCACAGTAGCGCAATATCCCGCTGTGCTAACGACATTACCATTTACATATAATAAATGAATAAACCGCATCGTATTATTTACAAGAAAAATGAAACTATCGCCGTTTTCCCTCATCAGCACAAATGCCTAATAAAATGGCTTGTTCTGTTCACACTTCTGCTTATTCAATTCGTCGTTTCCCAATTATGATAACGTCAGCTTTAAATGACGTATTTTGCATGGATTACATATTTACGACATAAATGATAAATGGAGATTTATATGAATAACTCTCGGTTATTCCGTTTGAGCAGGATTGTTATTGCATTAACTACCGTCAGCGGCATGATGGTAAATACCGCTTACGCAACAGATGAAGCGAAAGCCGCCACTCAATATACCCAACAGGTTAATCAGAATTACGCAAAATCATTGCCGTTTAGCGATCGTCAGGATTTTGACGATGCCCAGCGTGGATTTATCGCCCCGCTGCTGGACGAAGGTATTTTGCGTGATGCCAACGGCAAAGTTTACTACCGCGCAGATGATTACAAATTTGATATTAATGCCGCCGCGCCGGAAACCGTAAACCCCAGCCTGTGGCGTCAGTCGCAGATCAACGGTATTTCTGGCCTGTTCAAAGTCACCGATAAAATGTATCAGGTGCGCGGCCAGGATATCTCTAACATTACGTTCGTGGAAGGCGAGAAAGGCATTATCGTTATCGACCCGCTGGTGACGCCGCCAGCCGCGAAAGCCGCGCTTGATCTCTACTTCCAGCATCGTCCGCAAAAGCCGATTGTTGCTGTTATCTACACCCACAGCCACACCGACCACTATGGCGGTGTTAAAGGGATTGTCTCTGAAGCCGACGTAAAATCCGGAAAAGTGCAGGTGATCGCTCCGGAAGGCTTTATGGACGAAGCCATCAGTGAAAACGTGCTGGCAGGTAACATTATGAGCCGCCGTGCGCTCTACTCTTACGGTCTGTTACTGCCGCACAACGCGCAAGGCAACGTGGGTAACGGCCTCGGCGTCACGCTGGCAACCGGCGACCCGAGCATCATCGCACCAACCAAAACCATTACCAAAACCGGCGAGAAGATGGTCATCGACGGTCTGGAGTTTGACTTCCTGATGACCCCGGGCAGCGAAGCGCCAGCCGAAATGCACTTCTATATTCCGGCGCTGAAAGCCCTGTGTACCGCCGAGAACGCCACTCATACCCTGCACAACTTCTACACCCTGCGCGGCGCGAAAACCCGCGATACCAGCAAGTGGACCGAGTACCTGAACGAAACGCTGGATATGTGGGGTAACGAAGCGGAAGTGCTGTTTATGCCACACACCTGGCCGGTCTGGGGCAATAAGCATATCAATGATTATATTGGTAAATATCGCGATACCATCAAGTACATTCACGACCAGACCCTGCACCTGGCAAACCAGGGCTACACCATGAATGAAATTGGCGACATGATTAAACTGCCGCCTGCTCTTGCTAATAACTGGGCCAGCCGCGGCTATTACGGTTCTGTCAGCCACAACGCTCGCGCGGTGTACAACTTCTATCTCGGCTATTACGACGGCCACCCGGCAAACCTGCATCCATATGGTCAGGTGGAGATGGGCAAACGTTACGTGAAAGCGCTGGGCGGTTCCGCACGCGTCATCAACATGGCGCAAGAAGCGAACAAGCAAGGGGATTATCGCTGGTCAGCAGAACTGCTGAAACAGGTGATTGCTGCCAATCCGGGTGACCAGGTGGCCAAGAATCTGCAAGCGAATAACTTTGAACAGCTTGGCTATCAGGCGGAGTCCGCCACCTGGCGCGGTTTCTACCTGACCGGCGCGAAAGAGCTGCGCGAAGGGGTGCATAAGTTCAGTCACGGCACCACCGGTTCCCCGGACACCATTCGCGGGATGTCGGTCGAAATGCTGTTCGACTTTATGGCCGTTCGTCTCGATAGCGAAAAAGCCGCTGGCAAAAATATCAGCCTGAACTTCAATATGAGCAATGGCGATAACCTCAATCTGACGCTGAACGATAGCGTACTTAACTACCGTAAAACGCTGCAACCGCAAGCCAATGCCTCTTTCTATATCAGCCGTGAAGATCTGCACGCCGTGCTGACCGGACAAGCGAAAATGGCCGATCTGGTAAAAGCGAAGAAAGCCAAAATTATTGGCAATGGTGCGAAACTGGAAGAAATTATTACCTGTCTGGATAATTTTGATTTGTGGGTGAATATCGTAACCCCGAATTAATGCCACTCACTTTTGGGGGCGCTCAGGCCCCCAAAAGTATTTACTCTAAAAATATATACTGCAAATTAATACACATAACATATAAGTTATGAATGCGGTGGCTGAATAAAGCTATTTTTATTCATCAAAAAAATAGCCATACTGACGCATTCAATGGATATTGATATTCACTACAGATATTGTTCGCAGCAGACAGGATGTATTTATTATGCCAACAGTTCTCTCTCGCATGGTGATGCAACTCAAAAAAGCAGCCTGGATAATTCCCGTCTTCACGGTTTCGGGATGCTCATTATCTCCGGCGATCCCGGTGATTGGCGCTTATTATCCCAGCTGGTTTTTCTGCGCTATTGCCAGCCTTATTTTGACGCTCATCACGAGGCGAATTATTCAGCGGGCGAATATTAATCTGGCATTTGTCGGAATTATTTATACCGCCCTTTTTGCTCTCTACGCCATGCTGCTCTGGCTGGCATTTTTCTAATCTAGTTTGAGACGCGCTCATGGAAAGTACGCCGAAAAAAGCTCCTCGCAGTAAATTTCCTGCTCTGTTAGTGGTTGCGCTGGCGCTGGTTGCCCTTGTTTTCGTTATCTGGCGCGTAGACAGTGCGCCATCAACTAACGACGCTTACGCGTCAGCCGACACCATTGATGTGGTGCCGGAAGTCAGCGGTCGCATTGTGGAGCTGGCGGTCACCGACAACCAGGCAGTCAAACAGGGCGATTTGCTGTTCCGCATCGACCCGCGCCCGTACGAAGCCAATCTGGCGAAAGCCGAAGCCTCCCTCGCCGCACTGGATAAGCAAATTATGCTCACCCAGCGTAGTGTTGATGCGCAACAGTTCGGTGCCGACTCGGTTAACGCCACGGTAGAAAAAGCCCGTGCCGCCGCGAAACAGGCCAGCGATACATTGCACCGTACCGAGCCATTACTGAAAGAAGGTTTTGTCTCAGCGGAAGATGTTGACCGCGCGAGAACCGCACAGCGTGCGGCAGAAGCGGATCTTAATGCCGTATTGTTACAGGCGCAGTCAGCCGCCAGTGCTGTCAGCGGCGTCGATGCGCTGGTCGCCCAACGTGCGGCGGTCGAAGCGGATATTGCCCTGACCAAACTGCATCTGGAAATGGCAACAGTACGCGCGCCGTTCGATGGTCGCGTCATTTCGCTGAAGACCTCCGTCGGGCAGTTTGCATCTGCCATGCGCCCTATCTTCACGCTAATCGACACTCGTCACTGGTACGTTATTGCCAACTTCCGTGAAACCGATTTGAAAAACATTCATGCCGGTACACCTGCAACGATTCGTCTGATGAGCGACAGCGGCAAAACCTTCGAAGGCAAAGTGGATTCTATTGGCTACGGTGTGCTACCTGACGACGGCGGTCTGGTGCTTGGTGGTCTGCCGAAAGTTTCTCGTTCTATTAACTGGGTCCGCGTCGCCCAGCGTTTTCCGGTCAAAATCATGGTTGATAAACCTGACCCGGAAATGTTCCGCATCGGCGCTTCGGCAGTCGCTAATCTCGAGCCGCAATAATGAGCGCGCTCAACTCCCTGCCATTATCGATGGTCAGGCTGCTGGCGTTCTTTCATGAAGAGTTAAGCGAGCGGCGACCAGGTCGTGTACCGCAGACCGTGCAGCTCTGGGTAGGCTGCCTGCTGGTGATTCTGATCTCAATGACCTTCGAGATCCCCTTCGTGGCGTTATCACTGGCAGTGCTGTTTTACGGTATTCAGTCGAACGCGTTTTACACCAAATTTGTGGCGTTCCTGTTTGTGGTCGCCACAGTGCTGGAGATCGGCAGCCTGTTTTTGATCTACAAATGGTCATACGGCGAACCGTTGATCAGATTGATCATCGCCGGGCCGATTCTGATGGGATGTATGTTTTTGATGCGTACCCATCGGTTGGGGCTGGTCTTTTTTGCCGTTGCGATTGTCGCCATTTACGGGCAAACCTTCCCCGCCATGCTCGATTACCCGGAAGTCGTTGTGCGCTTAACGCTGTGGTGTATCGTTGTCGGCCTCTATCCAACCTTACTGATGACGTTAATCGGCGTGCTGTGGTTTCCCAGCCGCGCCATCACTCAGATGCATCAGGCGCTTAATGACAGACTGGACGATGCCTTAAGCCATCTGGCAGAAAATCTCACGCCTTTACCGGAAAAACTGGTTGAAAGAGAGGCGTTGGCGCTGCAAAAACTGAACGTATTTTGCCTCGCGGACGACGCTGACTGGCGAGCAAAAAGCGCATGGTGGCAGAGCTGCGTAGCGACGGTGACCTACATTTACTCTACGCTAAATCGCTACCACCCCGCCGATTTTGCCGAATCACAGGCCACGAAAGAGCTGCGGCAAAAACTAGCGGCTGAAATCGAAAAACTTCAGCAAGCTATTGCGCTAGGTGAAAGTTGGCAAAGTGACTGGCGTCTTAGCGAAGAAGAAGCCGTAGCGGCCCGGGTATGCAACCTGGAGAATATCTGCCAGGCACTAATGCAGTTGGGTCAAATGGATCCCAACACACTGCCAACACCAGCAGCCAAACCACCATCAATGGTTCCCGATGCTTTTACCAATCCGGACTATATGCGCTATGCGGTAAAAACGCTGCTGGCCTGTTTAATCTGTTACACCTTCTACAGTGGTGTCGACTGGGAAGGCATTCACACCTGTATGCTGACCTGCGTGATCGTCGCTAACCCCAATGTTGGTTCGTCGTATCAGAAAATGGCGCTGCGTTTTGGCGGTGCCTTCTGCGGTGCGATTCTGGCGCTGTTATTCACACTGCTGGTCATGCCCTGGCTGGATAATATTGTCGAATTGTTGTTCGTTCTCGCCCCGATATTCCTGTTGGGCGCGTGGATTGCCACCAGTTCTGAACGCTCTTCCTATATAGGCACACAAATGGTGGTCACCTTCGCGTTGGCCACACTCGAAAACGTTTTTGGGCCAGTGTATGACCTGGTGGAAATTCGCGATCGCGCCATCGGTATTCTTATCGGCACGGCAGTATCGGCGGTGATTTACACCTTTGTCTGGCCTGAAAGTGAAGCGCGCGCACTGCCACAAAAACTGGCTGGCGCGCTAGGTATGTTAAGCAAGCTGATGCGTATTCCACGCCAGCAGGAAACCGCCACGCTACGAGGTTATCTGCAAATTCGCATCGGTCTACATGCGGCATTTAATGCCTGCGAAGAGATGTGTGACCGCGTGGCGCTGGAGCGTCAACTGGACGGACAGGAACGTGCAACGCTGGTGGCACGCGTGCAAAGTGTCATTCGTCAGGGGCGCGATATCCTGCACGCCTGGGACGTGACCTGGAATTCGGCACAAATGTTGGATCACGCACTACGCCCAGACAGGGCCGGTCAATTTGCCGATGCGCTGGAGAAATACACCGCCGGTCTGACGACGGCCTCCAGTCTCCCACCGCAAATCATGCCTGAAGAGTTATCGCCCTCGTCGGTCGAACTCTCCACTTTAGTAAAACAGGAGCAACAGGTCTGCCAGCTTATATCCCGCTTGCCAGACTGGACAGCCCCGGCATTAACGCCCGCCACGGAACAGGCACAAGGAGCCGCGCAATGATCAATCGTCAACTTTCACGCCTGCTGTTATGCAGCATTCTCGGCAGCGCGACCCTAATGTCTGGCTGCGCGTTGGTGCGTAAGGATTCGGCGCCTCATCAACAGCTTAAACCGGAGCAGATTAAACTTGCCGATGATATTCATCTGGCCAGCTCCGGCTGGCCGCAGGCGCAGTGGTGGAAACAGTTTAACGACCCGCAACTGGATGCCCTGATCCAGCGTACACTGCAAGGTTCACACACGCTTGCTGAAGCGAAACTGCGGGAAGAAAAAGCGCAATCACAGGCCGACCTGTTAGATGCTGGTTCACAATTGCAGGTGGCGGCATTAGGGATGCTCAACCGCCAACGTGTCTCGGCGAACGGCTTTTTAAGCCCTTATTCAATGGATGCGCCAGCACTGGGTATGGACGGGCCGTACTATACGGAAGCCACAGTCGGTTTGTTTGCCGGACTGGATCTTGATTTGTGGGGAGTACATCGCTCGGCGGTTGCCGCCGCCATTGGCGCGCATAATGCCGCCCTGGCAGAAACCGCAGCGGTGGAGTTATCACTCACAACGGGCGTGGCGCAGCTTTATTACAGCATGCAGGCCAGCTACCAGATGCTCGATCTGTTAGAACAAACTCGCGATGTGATTGATTACGCGGTGAGAGCGCACCAGAGCAAAGTGGCGCACGGCCTGGAAGCGCAAGTGCCTTTCCACGGCGCGCGGGCGCAGATTCTGGCGGTCGATAAACAAATTGCCGCTGTCAAAGGGCAGATTACCGAAACGCGAGAATCTCTGCGTGCATTGATTGGTGCAGGCTCCAGCGATATGCCGGAAATCAAGCCGGTGGCATTACCGCAAGTACAGACCGGCATTCCGGCGACTCTCTCTTATGAGTTGCTCGCCAGACGCCCGGATCTGCAAGCGATGCGCTGGTATGTTCAGGCGTCATTAGATCAGGTAGATTCCGCGCGGGCGTTGTTCTATCCGAGCTTTGATATCAAAGCGTTTTTCGGTCTGGACTCCATCCACCTGGATACCTTATTCAAAAAGACCAGTCGTCAGTTCAACTTCATTCCGGGTCTAAAATTGCCGCTGTTTGATGGCGGGCGATTGAATGCCAATCTCGAAAGCACTCGCGCCACCAGCAACATGATGATTGAACGTTACAACCAGTCAGTGCTGAACGCAGTGCGCGATGTTGCAGTCAATGGCACACGTCTGCAAACGCTCAATGACGAACGGCAGATGCAGGCCGAACGCGTGGAAGTGACCCGCTTCACGCAGCGTGCCGCTGACGCTGCCTACAAACGCGGTCTAACCAGTCGCTTACAGGCAACCGAAGCCCAGTTGCCGGTGCTTTCCGAAGAGATGTCATTACTGATGCTGGACAGCCGCCGTGTGATTCAAAGTATTCAGTTGATGAAATCGCTGGGCGGCGGATATCAGGCGGCTCCTGACATCGAGAAAAAATAAAATGTCTGCCGCGTGATGGCTGTCACGCGGTATTTCGTTTCGTCACGTCAAAACTGACGACAGCCTGTTTTTCGTCAGCGTTTTGAATAAATAGTGCCCGTAATATCAGGGAATAGCCTCAAATAAAATGTGGCATAAAAGATGCATACTGTGGTCGAGAGCGCGTATGCGTGATTTGATTAACTGGAGCGAGACTGATGAAAAAAGTCGTCACGGTTTGCCCATATTGCGCATCAGGTTGCAAAATCAACCTGGTCGTCGATAACGGCAAAATCGTCCGGGCGGAGGCAGCGCAGGGGAAAACCAACCAGGGTACTCTGTGTCTGAAGGGTTATTATGGCTGGGATTTTATTAACGATACCCAGATCCTGACCCCGCGCCTGAAAACCCCCATGATCCGTCGCCAGCGTGGCGGCAAACTCGAACCTGTTTCCTGGGATGAGGCACTGAATTACGTTGCCGAGCGCCTGAGCGCCATCAAAGAGAAGTACGGTCCGGATGCCATCCAGACGACCGGCTCCTCGCGTGGTACGGGTAACGAAACCAACTATGTAATGCAAAAATTTGCGCGCGCCGTTATTGGTACCAATAACGTTGACTGCTGCGCTCGCGTCTGACACGGCCCATCGGTTGCAGGTCTGCACCAATCGGTCGGTAACGGCGCAATGAGCAATGCCATTAACGAAATTGATAATACCGATTTAGTGTTCGTCTTCGGGTACAACCCGGCGGATTCCCACCCTATCGTGGCGAATCACGTGATTAACGCTAAACGTAACGGCGCGAAAATTATCGTCTGCGATCCGCGCAAAATTGAAACCGCGCGCATTGCTGACATGCACATCGCACTGAAAAACGGCTCGAACATCGCGCTGTTGAATGCGATGGGCCATGTCATTATTGAAGAAAATCTGTACGACAAAGCGTTTGTCGCTTCCCGTACGGAAGGCTTTGAAGAGTATCGTAAAATCGTTGAAGGCTACACGCCGGAGTCGGTTGAAGATATCACCGGCGTTAGCGCCAGTGAGATTCGTCAGGCGGCGCGGATGTATGCCCAGGCGGAAAGCGCATCTATTCTGTGGGGCATGGGTGTTACCCAGTTCTATCAGGGCGTGGAAACCGTACGTTCTCTGACCAGCCTCGCGATGCTGACCGGTAACCTCGGTAAGCCGCATGCGGGCGTTAACCCGGTTCGTGGTCAGAACAACGTGCAGGGGGCCTGTGATATGGGCGCACTGCCAGATACGTATCCTGGCTATCAGTACGTGAAAGATCCGGCTAACCGCGAGAAATTCGCCAAAGCCTGGGGCGTAGAAAGCCTGCCGGCCCATACCGGTTATCGCATCAGCGAACTGCCGCACCGTGCGGCGCATGGCGAAGTCCGTGCGGCGTACATTATGGGCGAAGATCCGCTGCAAACGGATGCGGAACTGTCGGCAGTACGTAAAGCCTTTGAAGATCTGGAACTGGTCATCGTCCAGGACATCTTTATGACCAAAACCGCGTCAGCGGCGGATGTCATTTTGCCGTCAACCTCGTGGGGCGAGCATGAAGGTGTCTATACTGCGGCAGACCGTGGCTTCCAGCGTTTCTTCAAGGCAGTTGAACCGAAGTGGGATCTGAAAACGGACTGGCAGATTATCAGTGAAATCGCCACCCGTATGGGTTATCCGATGCACTACAACAACACCCAGGAGATCTGGGACGAGTTGCGTCATCTGTGCCCGGATTTCTACGGTGCGACTTACGAGAAAATGGGCGAACTGGGCTTCATTCAGTGGCCTTGCCGCGATACTTCAGATGCCGATCAGGGAACCTCTTATCTGTTTAAAGAGAAGTTTGATACCCCGAACGGCCTGGCGCAGTTCTTCACCTGCGACTGGGTAGCGCCAATCGACAAACTCACCGACGAGTACCCGATGGTACTGTCAACGGTGCGTGAAGTTGGCCACTACTCTTGCCGTTCAATGACCGGTAACTGTGCGGCACTGGCGGCGCTGGCTGATGAACCTGGCTATGCGCAAATCAATACCGAAGACGCCAAACGTCTGGGTATTGAAGATGAAGCGCTGATTTGGGTCCATTCGCGTAAAGGCAAAATTATCACCCGTGCGCAGGTCAGCGATCGTCCTAACAAAGGGGCGATTTACATGACCTACCAGTGGTGGATTGGCGCCTGTAACGAGTTGGTTACCGAGAACTTAAGCCCAATTACCAAAACGCCGGAATACAAATACTGCGCCGTGCGCGTCGAGCCGATTGCCGATCAGCGCGCCGCCGAGCAGTACGTGATTGACGAGTACAACAAGTTGAAAACTCGCCTGCGCGAAGCGGCACTGGCGTAAATAAGTCCCTTCTACAGCCTCCTTTGGGAGGCTGTTTTTTTATCCATTCGAACTCTTTATACTGGATACACCCTACCCAATCGTATTATCAAAATGAAAAAAATTATCGCATTGATGTTGTTTTTGACATTCTTTGCCCACGCGAATGACTCTGAGCCTGGCAGCCAATATGTAAAGGCGGCAGAAGCCGGAGACAGACGCGCACAATATTTTCTTGCCGACAGCTGGTTTAGCTCCGGCGATTTGAGCAAAGCCGAATATTGGGCACAGAAAGCCGCCGACAGTGGTGATGCCGATGCCTGCGCGCTGTTAGCGCAGATTAAAATCACCAATCCGGTGAGTCTGGACTATCCACAAGCAAAAATTCTCGCTGAAAAAGCAGCGCAAGCGGGCAGTAAAGAAGGTGAAGTGACGCTGGCGCATATTCTGGTGAATACTCAGGCAGGTAAACCAGATTATCCGAAGGCGATTTCGCTGTTAGAAAACGCTTCGGAAGATCTGGAGAACGACTCCGCCGTCGATGCCCAGATGCTGCTTGGTTTGATTTACGCCAACGGCATAGGCATTAAGGCCGACGATGAGAAAGCGACCTGGTATTTCAAGCGTAGCTCCGCTATTTCCCGTACCGGTTATTCCGAGTACTGGGCGGGAATGATGTTCTTAAACGGTGAAGAAGGTTTTATCGAGAAGAACAAACAGAAGGCGCTGCACTGGTTGAACCTGAGCTGTATGGAAGGGTTTGATACCGGGTGTGAAGAGTTTGAAAAGTTAACCAACGGCTAAAATGATGTGTCGGATGCGGCGTAAACGCCTTATCCGACCTACCAAAATCACGCTAAATCAGGCTATTACGCTGTCTGGCGTAGGCCTGATAAGACGCGTTAAGCATCGCATCAGGCATTATTGATGTCGGATGCGGCGTAAACGCCTTATCCGACCTACCAAAATCACGCTAAATCAGGCTATTGCGCTGTCTGGCGTAGGCCTGATAAGACGCGTTAAGCGTCGCATCAGGCATCCGCACATTGCCGGGTGGATGACCCCGGCAATCTTCAATTACTGATCCGCAGTCTTATCAAATTTGCCCAGCATTTCACGTTCATAGGCCATCGCCTTTTTGCGGTCAAATTTGTGTTCCCACTTGGCAATCACCAGCACCGCCAGCGCATTACCCACCACGTTCAGCGCAGTTCGCGCCATGTCGAGAATACGGTCTACACCGGCAATAAACGCCAGACCTTCCAGCGGGATCCCCACACTTCCCAGCGTCGCCAGCAGCACCACAAACGACACGCCCGGTACGCCCGCAATCCCTTTCGAGGTCACCATCAGCGTCAGGACCAGGACAATTTCCTGCCAGATGGACAGGTCAATACCATACAACTGCGCGATGAAGATAGCCGCAATACTTTGATACAGCGTCGAACCGTCGAGGTTAAAGGAGTATCCCGTCGGCACCACGAAACTGGTGATCGACGCCGGGGCGCCATAAGCTTCCATCTTCTCAATAATTCGCGGCAGCACACTTTCAGAGCTGGCAGTGGAATACGCCAGAATCAGCTCATCTTTTAGAATACGAATCAGGATCCAGACGCTCAGTCCGCACAGGCGCGCCACAATACCCAGCACCACTAGCGCGAAGAACAGAATAGCGAAATGCACCAGCAGCACCAGCTTCGCCAGCGGCCACAGGGAAGAGAAACCGAAGTTAGCCACCGTCACCGCAATCAGCGCGAATACCCCCACTGGAGCGTAACGCATCACCATGTGAGTCACTTTAAACATGGTTTCGGAGATGGAGCGGAACACAGTCACCAGCGGTTCACGATGCAACGCGGGCAGGGAAGAAAGCCCCAGACCAAACAGCACCGAGAAGAAGATGATTGGCAGCATTTCGCCTTTCGCCATCGACGCCACAATGTTCGTCGGCACCAGCGACAAAATCGTCCCCATAATGCCGTGGGAACTGCTTTGGACAGCTTCAGTAGTGCTCTGATATTTCGAGATATCGACAGTCGCCAGCTGCGACATATCCACCCCAGCACCGGGCTGGAAGACGTTCGCCAGGGTGATCCCCAGAATGATGGCGATGGTAGTGATCACCTCGAAGTAGATAATGGTTTTCGCACCAATTCGCCCGAGCTGTTTGGCGTCACCGACTCCAGCAATACCGACCACCAACGTGGAAATCACGATCGGCACAACGATCATTTTAATCAGGTGGATAAAGATATCACCTGCCGGGGAGAGAAAATTAACGACTAACCAGTCACGGCTGTCGCTGTGATAATGGAGGTAACTTCCCAGTAGAATGCCCAGCACCATAGCAATGAGTATCTGCCAGGCCAGGCTGATTTTTATATTTTTCATACGATTGACTTCCTCAGTGGAACGCCGTTCCCCGTTCAAAAACGCAAGAACGTTATAAACTGCAGGGTATGGATTGTGTTGCGTTGGTTTGTAGATTTTTTTAACGCCTATGATCAGTATCATTTGCGCGGTATGTTGCGCAACCCTTTAACAACAGAGCTTTTCGCTGCATTAATGCATAATAACGCGAGTTTATGGCAAGATTGATGAATAACTATTTGTTATGGAAAGATTTTTATTTGTTTGGTCTGCAATAATACTGATTGGTGATTATTTTTAGCACATGTTCATTCGGTTATTTTTTATGCAGCTCAATCACATAATCTTCAACACGAAAGATTAATCCGATCGCTGCAGCAACAGTTTTGCCATATTAATCGACTCGACCAACTGCGTTCGGTTAACTCGCGGTGAGTTGAGATCCATCACTTTTTGCCATAGTTCGATGGCTTGTGCGTAGTTCGCCTGCATAAACGCATCGGAAGCCAGCAGCATCAGAGCAGTGATTTCGTTTTCGTCCAGCATGAGAGCTTTATCGATCATCGTGCGAGTCTGAGCAGTCATATGCTGGCTTGCCTGATAGTAGAGCACCGTCGCCAGCGCCGCGTACAGTTCAGCGTTCTCACCACGTATCTGTAACGCCTGCCGGTACGCCAGCAGCGAATTGCGGTAATCGTTTTGCCACAGGTAATACTCACCCAGCAACGCCCATTGCTCGCTGTTTTGCGGGTTAGCGCGGATTTTATCCTGCAATGCCTGAAGCTGTGCCTCCGGCGTTTGCTGGCGGGCAAACTGATGTAACGGATCGCGCTGACGCTGATATTCACCGCGTACAGCTTGCCATCTCGGACTCAACAAATAACTGCTGATACAGAGAAATAACATCAAAATCGTGAGTGTTGTCAGCATTTTCACCGGAATTTGAGGCTGTCTCATCGCTTCGCCCTCACCCGCCAGAGGATCAGCGCCATCAGCAGTAACAACACCACGGGCAGCGCCCACAGGACCAGCGTCTGACCAGTTAATGGTGGGTTATAGCGAACAAAATCACCGTAGCGTTCAGTCATCCAGCCGATGATCTCGGCTTCGTTTTTCCCCTCCGCCACCATGCTGTAGACCTGATGGCGCATACTAACCGCCACCGGCGCGTTGGATTCCAGTAAGTTTTGATTCTGGCACTGCGGGCAGCGTAACTGGCTGGCAATATTTAACGCCTGTTCCTGTTGTTGTGGATTGGCAAATTGCCAGGTGTCTACGACCTGAGCACGCACAAAACAGGCGAACAGCAGCAGCAAAGTGAGAAACCCTTTATTCATCGCGCTTCCTCCCCCGCCATGCACTTAATAATGCGCCTGCAATCATCAACAATCCTCCCCCCCAGATCCAGCGCACGCCGCTTTGTACATACAAACGAAATGCGTAGCGATCCGACCCGGTTTTCTCGCCCATGACCGCATACCAGTCATGAATGCCGTTCCAGCGAATTGACGGCTCCATCATTTGCTGACGGCGTGCTTCATAAAAACGCCGCTCCGGCGTTAATTCACCAATACGTTGCTGATGGTCAAACAGTGCCACTACCGCTTTTTCGCTGGTGTAATTGCCTTTGGCTTGCAGATCGAGACGCTCAAAACGGAAGGTGTAACCCGCCAGCGTTACCTCCTGCCCGGGCTGTAAATTCAGGCTGATCTCCTGACGACTCATGCTGGAAACTACAATCCCGGCGGCAAATAACAGTACGCCCGCATGCGCCAGCAGCGCCGGAAGCTGCGCGCGTTTGCCAGAAACAAACGTCGCCAGCACAATCGCCACCAGCATCAACAGGCCAAACGGCAAGGTCGCGCGGTTGAAATACGGCGCGCCAACGGAGAGTCGCCCCCAGCCCAGCAGGCCGTAAATCATCGGATAAAGCGTTCCCACCAGCACGATCAGTAACACCGCGCAAAACAGCAACAGCGTTGCGAGGATTAACATTTCCCGCGATAACCCTGAAAAACGCATAACCGGACCACCGTCCCGCGCTCGCCAGCCATATAGCGCCAAAGACGCAAGGCTAATCAGCATAAACAGACTGAATAACGGCACGGCGCGGACGTTATCCAGCGCGAACGCATGAACCGAAACCAGAATACCGGAACGAACAATCAACGTACCCAGCAGCGACAGCATCAGAGTGACTATCGCCAGCAGCAGCGACCAGTGACGGAAAATCCCCCGCTGGCGTGTCAGGGACAAACTGTGCAACAGCGCAGTGGCAGAAAGCCAGGGTAATAAGGAGGCGTTTTCCACCGGGTCCCAGAACCACCAACCGCCCCACCCCAGTTCACAATAAGCCCACCAGGAACCGAGGATGATCCCCGCCGTTAATGCACACCACCCCGGCAGCGCCCAACGCCAACAAACATGGGCGCAGGCAGCATCAAACTCGCCACGCAGTAAACTTGCCAGCGCCACACTCGCCGCCACCATCAAACCGCCATAGCCAAGATAAAGCAGCGGCGGATGGAAGATAAGACCAGGATGCTGCAGCATCGGATTGAGATCGCGGCCTTCGATTGCTGGGGGGAATATCCGCACAAAGGGATCGGACCACAGCACCACAAACAGTAGCAGCGCGGCGAGCATGAGAGATAAAACGGATAACGTCAGCGGAAATAGCGGATCGGTTTGCTGCCGATAACGCCAGGCAAACAGCGCGCTCCAGGCGGAAAGTAGCAGCACCCAAAGCAGCAGCGAACCTTCATGACCGCCCCACACCGCCGCCAGTTTAAGTTCCCACGACAGCAGGCTGTAGCTATGTTGGGCGACATAAATGACCGAGAAATCGCTGATGAGAAAACAATACGTCAGCACGCCAAAGGCGAGCAGCAGGAGCGCGAACTGCGCCAGGATGCCAATGCTGGTGAGTCGCATCATGGCAGGCCTGCGCAACCGCACTCCCGCGAAGGTTGTCAGCGGGGTCAACACGTTGACCCCGAGACTTAACAACAACGCCAGAAAACCGACTTCAGGAAGGAATACGTCCAGAAACCACCTCTTTTCTGGCTTACGCCACCGTTAACTGTCCGGCGTAGAGAATGAAAAAGCGCAGCATCAACACTCCGACCAGGCTGGCTCCACACGCCGTCAACACGGCAGGAATGCCGGAACTGCGATTCACCCACGGTTTGAGTAGCAGCGGTACAATCAGTCCCAGCCCGGCGACACCAAGCCAGAACCACCACGTCCAGAAACCGCCGCCCAATGCCGCCGCCAGTGCACGCACTTTACCGTCATCGCCCAGCGCGAGGCCGACGAAAAACGCCACCAGCAGGAAGATTTCGCCCCATACCACAGGGATTTCCATTCGGTGAACAAAGTGCGCTTCCGTGGAATGCGGATTACTACGCTGACGTATCGCCATAGCGATCAGCGCCACAGCCGCACCGGACGAGATGCCGGAAAAGAGAAACAGCACCGGCAGGATCGGGTTATTGAGGAACGGATACGATTTCAGCGCCGACAGCAGAAAACCGGTATAAGCCCCCAGCAGCACCGCCAGCACCAGCATCAACGTTTCCAGTCCGCGATGAACGGGCGTCAGCAGGCTCAGAACTTTTTGAACGATCCCCAGCTTCGGCAACCAGCGTTGTTGCAGGGCAAGCAAATCGTGTTCAAAGATTTTCGCCAGCCACAGCACCAGCACCACCATGTAGAGCTGAAACAGCATCACCCCCATCGACATGACCGAGGTAAAACTGTAGTGAAACATCAGCTTCCAGAAGGTCCACGGCTTTGTCAGGTGGAAGACGAGGATCAGCAAACCGAGGATCACCGCCCCAGGCCCGACAATCAGCGTGGTGCGCAGCAACGTGCTGTCTGCGCCGCCTGCCTGTGGATAGAAGCGACGCAGCAACACCGCCAGCGTCACCAGTCCGGCAGAAATACCAACCAAAAACAAATAGATGGCAATCGGCCAGTCCCACACCAGCGATTCAAAATGAAATGCGGAAGCCTGCGTCATTGGCTCACCTCCCCGTATTTAAACGGTACACGGTACAGCTTCGGTTTGGTTCCCAGCGCCAGCTTGTAGCGGTAAGTGGGCTTCTGGCGCAGCAGTTGCGAAATCTCACTGTTGGGATCGTCCAGATTGCCAAACGTCAGCGCCTTCGTCGGGCAAGCCTCAACGCACGCGGGTAGCTTACCGGCTTGCAAATTGGTCTTACGGCAGAAATCGCATTTGTCCGCCGTCTTCGTGACCGGATGGATAAAGCGCACGCGGTACGGACAGGCGGCGATGCAGTACTGACAACCGACGCAGAGATCCGGGTTAACATCGACAATCCCGCTGGCGGCATCGCGAAAAGACGCGCCCGTTGGGCAGACGTCAACGCACGGCGCATGGTCGCAGTGCTGACAAGACTTACGGAAGAAGCGATATTTCACATCAGGAAATTTGCCCTGCGGCTCGCTACGAATAATCGTCAGGCGCGACACACCTTCCGGCACCTTGTTCACTTCCCGACAAGCATCCATACAGGCGGTACAGCCGATGCATAACGACTCATCATGCACCATGCCGTAACGTACCCCATTGATATTCAACGTTTTCGCCACCACGCGCCCTGCGGTGCCGCTGACGGCTGCCAGCACGCCGACGCCGGTGAGAAACTGGCGACGTGACCAGGTCATGGCTGCTCCTTAAGCAACGGAACAGACGCCGGGTTAAAGTTCGGATTGGTGCGTTGATCGCTGTGGCAGTCGACGCAAATCTTAATCCGTCCTTTGTCACTTAACGTCTGCATCGTATCTTGCTGTGGATGCAGAGAATGGCAACTGGCGCACGCCACCTTGGTCACGTGGACATCGTGCGGCCAGAACGCTTTTTGCAACTGTTCCGGCAGATGGCAGGACATACAAACGCTGTTCTGCTCACCAACGTTGTACATCGGCTCGTTAAAGCGCATCACATCTTTCACCCCTTCGCGGTGTTGCGGTGACGGCTGGCCGTGACAGTTGGTACAGGTGACCGGCAGTTTGTTATTCGGGTTGATAACAGAAGCATGTTTGCCATGCATACCTTCGGTGTCTGGCTTATGACAGTCCAGACAGGCGGCATCCGGGTTACGCTGCTGGGTAACCTCGTAGCGATCATCAGATGCCTGCGCCGCAGGGGTAGCGGTAATTCCGTTCAGGCTCCACAACAGGCCCGACGCCAGCACCCCGGCAGTTAATAACGAACGTAATACGCTCATATTCACTCCATTGTGTTTTCCGCCCCTTGCGAGGCGGAACGGGGGTTATTGGCTTAACAGACCGTTTTTACGAGCCTGGTCTTCCCACTGCGGGATCACCGTTTTAATGAAATCCTGTTTCTCGGCTTTGATTTGCTCCATGTTCAGGCCAATTGCCTGCTGGGCTTTCTCTTTGGTCGAGATATCCGGGATCTGGATTTCATGGGTAATGCCTTTGGTCGCCAGCAAACGCGCCAGTTTGGTACGGGCATCTGCCGCTTTATCCATCGCCGTGCCAAGCATCCGCAGACCTTCTTCCGGCGCGTGCATATGAATGCCGTGGGAAGCGATCGCCAGATCCCAACGCCACTGGGCATGACGGATGTCGTCCTGAATCGGCTTCATCTCAGCTTCTGTCGCGCCTGCATCCAGCGCTGCTTTTGCTTCGAAGTGGGCGTGTACCAGTTGGTCTTCAACCTTGATTTTCAGGTCATTAATCGACTGTTTACGTTCCGCGACCACTTTTTGCAGCGTGGCTTTGTCCTGGGTATGACAGTTCGCACAGGTCTGGGCGAAGTTATCAAACGGATTGCCAATTTTATGGTCGGTGTAAAGTTTGCCTTCGGCGTTCTGCACTTTCGGCATATGGCAGTCGATACAGGTCACGTTGTTTTTGCCGTGAATGCCCGCACTCCAGGTTTCATATTCCGGGTGCTGCGCTTTCAGCATTGGCGTTTTCGACAGGGAGTTAGTCCAGTCAGAGAAGGCAATTTTGTCGTAATACTGCTCCATATTTTCGACTTTCATGCCGTTATCCCACGGGAATTTTACGGCCTTATCTTTACCGTCAAAGTAATATTCCACGTGGCATTGACCGCAGACCATTGACTGCTGGTCGAAGCGTCCGCCTTTCTCAAAAGGCTTGCCAATCGCTTCCATCGCACGTGCCGCATACGGACGTGAAAGGGTTAACTCCGGTTTACCTTTGGCGAACTCTGGTGAGGCGGTGTTATGGCAGTCGGCACAACCTAAGTTGTTGACGATTTCCGGGCCGCCGCGCGCCCATTTACCGTGGAAGTAACCATCTTCTCCATCTTTCTGGATTAACCGCGCCACGTCCGGGCTTTTACAGCTCCAGCAGGCCATCGGCATCGTGCCATCTTCGGCATTTTTCGGTGCACCGGTACGCAAAGTTTCACGCACATCGGTCACAGCAAAGGCATGCCCGCGCGGCTTGTTGTAATCGCGTGAGAAGGGATATCCCGCCCACAGGATCACCAGACGTGGATCTTCCGCCAGTGCGTCAACACGCTCTGATTGTTCCGAGGTAGCTTTCCAGGAGAGATATTGATCGGGGTGCTGTGGGGCAAAGGTTTCATTCTTCGCTTCCACAGTTACAGGTTTCGCGGGAGCAGCCGTTTGTTCAGCGTGAACAGAAGTGAAAAAGAAAAAAGGAATCAATAAGCTGAAGATACGGCGTGCGTTTATTTTTATCCTTGTCATAGGGGCTTCATCCAAATTTTGCCATTGAGGTAATGGCAGTTTTTATTGTTTTTTCATAACAGTAACCGCACATACACTGTTATGACATTGCTCGCCCCTATGTGTAACAAATAACCATACTCATAATGTTGTCTTTAATCAATTGTAAGTGCATGTAAAATACCACTTTAGAGTTAGTCAGTATTCCTCCTGTTTTCAACAGCATGCATAACTGCATGTTCCAGAAAGAAAATGCCAACTTTTGTTGGTACCCTTCAAAAATAATCCTGTCGCTTATTTGCACAATTCTACTTTTGCGTGATCTGCCGCCCAAATACTAAACAAAACTGCCAATACCCCTACGTTTAACGCTTATGCCACATATTATTAACATCCTACAAGGAGAACAAAAGCATGAGTCAAATACACAAACACACCATTCCGGCCAACATCGCAGACCATTGCCTGATAAACCCTCAGCAGTACGAAGCGATGTACCAACAATCAATTAACGCACCTGATACCTTTTGGGGCGAACAGGGAAAAATTCTCGACTGGATCAAACCGTATCAGAAGGTGAAAAACACCTCCTTTGCCCCGGGTAATGTCTCGATTAAATGGTACGAGGACGGCACGCTGAATCTGGCGGCCAACTGCCTCGACCGCCATCTGCAAGAAAACGGTGATCGTACCGCCATCATCTGGGAAGGCGATGACGCCAGCCAGAGCAAACATATCAGCTATAAAGAGCTGCACCGCGACGTATGCCGCTTCGCCAATACCCTGCTCGAGCTGGGCATTAAAAAAGGCGACGTGGTGGCAATTTATATGCCGATGGTGCCAGAAGCTGCGGTTGCGATGCTGGCTTGTGCGCGCATTGGCGCAGTGCACTCAGTGATTTTCGGCGGCTTCTCACCGGAAGCGGTTGCCGGGCGCATTATCGATTCCAGCTCACGACTGGTGATCACGTCCGATGAAGGCGTGCGGGCCGGACGCAGCATCCCGCTGAAGAAAAACGTGGATGATGCGCTGAAAAACCCGCATGTCACCAGTGTTGAGCACGTCGTGGTACTGAAGCGTACTGGCGGAAAAATTGACTGGCAGGAAGGGCGCGACCTGTGGTGGCACGACCTGATTGAGCAAGCGAGCGATCAGCACCAGCCGGAAGAGGTAAACGCCGAAGATCCGCTGTTTATTCTCTACACATCCGGTTCTACCGGAAAGCCGAAAGGCGTGCTGCACACTACCGGTGGTTATCTGGTGTACGCGGCGCTGACCTTTAAATATGTCTTTGATTATCATCCGGGCGATATCTACTGGTGCACCGCCGATGTGGGCTGGGTGACCGGACACAGTTACTTGCTGTATGGCCCGCTGGCCTGCGGCGCGACCACGTTGATGTTTGAAGGCGTGCCCAACTGGCCGACGCCTGCCCGTATGGCGCAGGTGGTGGACAAGCATCAGGTCAATATTCTCTATACCGCGCCCACGGCGATTCGCGCGCTGATGGCAGAAGGCGATAAAGCGATTGAAGGCACCGACCGTTCGTCGCTGCGCATTCTCGGTTCCGTGGGCGAGCCAATTAACCCGGAAGCGTGGGAGTGGTACTGGAAGAAGATCGGCAACGAGAAATGCCCAGTGGTTGATACCTGGTGGCAGACCGAAACTGGCGGTTTCATGATTACACCGCTGCCTGGGGCGACCGAACTGAAAGCCGGTTCTGCGACGCGTCCGTTCTTCGGCGTGCAACCGGCGCTGGTGGATAACGAAGGCAATTCGCTGGAAGGGGCCACTGAAGGCAGTCTGGTAATCACTGACTCCTGGCCGGGTCAGGCACGTACGCTGTTTGGCGATCACGAGCGTTTTGAACAGACTTACTTCTCCACCTTCAAAAATATGTATTTCAGCGGCGACGGCGCGCGTCGAGATGAAGATGGCTATTACTGGATCACCGGGCGTGTGGACGACGTGCTGAACGTCTCCGGTCACCGTCTGGGGACGGCGGAGATTGAGTCAGCACTGGTAGCGCATCCGAAGATTGCCGAAGCCGCCGTGGTGGGTATTCCGCACAATATTAAAGGCCAGGCGATCTACGCCTACGTCACGCTTAATCACGGGGAGGAACCATCACCAGAACTGTACGCAGAAGTCCGCAACTGGGTGCGTAAAGAGATTGGCCCGCTGGCGACGCCAGACGTGCTGCACTGGACCGACTCCCTGCCTAAAACCCGTTCCGGCAAAATTATGCGCCGTATTTTGCGCAAAATTGCGGCGGGCGATACCAGCAACCTGGGCGATACCTCGACGCTTGCCGATCCTGGCGTGGTCGAGAAGCTGCTTGAAGAGAAGCAGGCTATCGCAATGCCATCGTAACTCTCAATTGCCGGATGCAGCGTAAACGCCTTATCCGGCCTACGTTCGGCAAGGGTTACCCAAGCGTTAACCTTCTCCCAAACGGGAGCTGGAATTAAAACAATCCCTACATTACCTCTGGAGAATCTGTGATGAATGGCACTATTTATCAGCGGATAGAAGACAATGCGCATTTCAGGGAGTTAGTCGAAAAACGGCAACGGTTTGCCACCATCCTGTCGATTATTATGCTGGCAGTTTATATCAGCTTTATTTTACTGATCGCCTTCGCGCCCGGCTGGCTGGGCACCCCGCTGAATCCGAACACCAGCGTCACACGCGGTATTCCCGTTGGCGTTGGGGTAATTGTTATCTCCTTTGTTCTCACTGGTATCTACATCTGGCGGGCGAACGGTGAATTCGACCGTCTAAATAATGAAGTCCTGCATGAGGTACAAGCATCATGAAAAGAGTTCTGACGGCGCTTGCCGCCACACTCCCTTTCGCAGCTCACGCCGCGGATGCTATTAGCGGGGCCGTTGAGCGCCAGCCAACAAACTGGCAGGCGATTATTATGTTCCTGATTTTCGTCGTGTTTACGCTCGGCATTACCTATTGGGCGTCAAAACGCGTGCGTTCTCGTAATGACTACTACACCGCAGGCGGCAATATCACAGGCTTCCAGAACGGGCTGGCGATTGCCGGTGACTATATGTCTGCCGCCTCATTTTTGGGGATCTCCGCGCTGGTGTTTACCTCCGGCTATGACGGGCTGATCTACTCGCTGGGCTTCCTGGTGGGCTGGCCGATCATTCTGTTCCTGATTGCCGAACGTCTGCGTAACCTGGGCCGCTATACCTTTGCGGATGTGGCTTCTTACCGCCTGAAACAAGGGCCGATTCGTATTCTTTCGGCCTGTGGTTCTCTGGTGGTGGTGGCGCTTTACCTTATCGCCCAGATGGTCGGCGCCGGTAAATTGATCGAGCTGTTGTTCGGCCTTAACTATCACATTGCAGTGGTGCTGGTCGGCGTGCTGATGATGATGTACGTCCTGTTCGGCGGCATGCTGGCGACCACCTGGGTACAGATTATCAAAGCCGTGCTGCTGCTGTTCGGCGCCAGCTTTATGGCCTTTATGGTGATGAAACACGTCGGCTTTAGCTTCAACAATCTGTTCAGCGAAGCGATGGCGGTACACCCGAAAGGTGTCGACATCATGAAGCCGGGCGGACTGGTGAAAGATCCGATCTCAGCACTGTCGCTGGGGCTTGGACTGATGTTTGGTACGGCTGGGTTACCGCACATTCTGATGCGTTTCTTTACGGTCAGCGATGCCCGCGAAGCACGTAAGAGCGTGTTCTACGCCACCGGATTTATGGGCTACTTCTACATCCTGACCTTTATTATCGGCTTTGGCGCGATCATGCTGGTTGGTGCGAATCCGGAATATAAAGACGCGGCGGGTAAGTTGATTGGCGGTAACAACATGGCGGCGGTTCACCTGGCTAATGCGGTGGGCGGCAACCTGTTCCTCGGCTTTATTTCAGCGGTTGCTTTCGCCACCATCCTCGCGGTGGTTGCGGGTCTGACGCTGGCGGGCGCATCAGCGGTTTCTCACGACCTGTACGCCAACGTCTTCAAAAAAGGCGCAACTGAACGTGAAGAGCTGCGGGTATCGAAAATCACCGTGCTGATCCTCGGCGTGATTGCCATTATCCTCGGCGTGCTGTTTGAGAATCAGAACATCGCCTTCATGGTGGGCCTGGCGTTTGCCATCGCCGCGAGCTGTAACTTCCCGATCATTCTGCTTTCCATGTACTGGTCGAAACTGACCACCCGTGGGGCGATGTTGGGCGGCTGGTTAGGGCTGATTACTGCGGTGGTGCTGATGATCCTCGGCCCGACTATTTGGGTACAGATCCTCGGTCACGAAAAAGCCATCTTCCCGTACGAATACCCGGCGCTGTTCTCCATCTCCGTGGCATTCCTCGGCATCTGGTTCTTCTCGGCAACCGATAATTCAGCGGAAGGGGCGCGTGAGCGTGAACTGTTCCGTGCGCAATTTATCCGTTCCCAGACCGGCTTTGGCGTTGAGCAAGGCCGCGCGCATTAATCTCTACCCTTCCCCGGTCGCCTGATCGGGGAATTTCTTCAGAACATCATCCAGGCCACCAGCGGCGAAACCAGTACCATCAATATGCCAGAAAGCATCATGACCAGACTGGCAACCACGCCCTCTTGTTGACCCAGTTCATACGACCGCGCAGTCCCGGCGCCATGAGACGCCGCGCCAAATCCGGCGCCTTTCGCCATCCCTTCGCGAATAGAGAGACGTAAAAACAGCACGTCGCCAATCGCCATACCAAACACGCCGGTGACCACCACAAACAGCGCCACCAGATCGGGCTGTCCGCCGAGCGACTGGCTCGCTGCCAGAGCAAATGGCGTAGTGACCGAACGCACCGCCAGGCTACGCTGGATTTCATCCGGCAGGGTAAATAATCGTGCCAGCCATACCGAGCTGGTCACGGCCACCACCGTTGCCGTCAGTACGCCCGCCGTCAGCGACATCCAGTGACGTTTAATGATCGCCCGATTGTCATACACCGGCACCGCAAAAGCGATGGTTGCCGGGCCTAATAACCATAGTAGCCAGTGCGCTTCGCCAATATAGTTTTGCCAGGAAATATTGCCAAAAACCAGCAGCATAACCAGTAGCGCAGGCGTCAGCACCAGAGGCATCAACGGCAGTTTACGAAAGCGGCGATAAAGGCGTTTGTTTAGAAAATAGATAACCAGCGTAATCGCCAGGCAGAGCATACTTAGCTGAAAATTAGTCACGGTTTAACCTGCGCATTTCATAGCGATAGACTTTTTCCACTACCCAGGCGGTCGTGCCCAGTACCATCACCGTGCTCAACGCGATCACCGCAAAAATACGCCAACCATCCACCAGTAACAGTTGTGCATAGTTCACCACCGCCACCACGGCAGGAACAAAAAACAGCAGCATTTCGGCCAGTAGCCAGCGCGCCCCGGCACGTACCCATTGCAGCGGAATAATGCGGCAAACAATCAGCGCCAGCATCAGGATCATCCCCACCAGGTTGGCGGGCAGCGGCAAATGCAGCCAGGAGACGAGATATTGCGCAAAAATAAATAAACCTGCATACAGCACAACCTGGACAAATACCTGGATAGATTGCACAACGGCAGGGGTAATGCGGCGAAGCGCCACGGACATGAGGGGATATCCTGAAAATAAAACAGAACGTTAAGTATAGAGAGCCCCATGCCGCTACTGAAATGAATTAAAATCATTGCAGGTATAGTCAAAGGGAATAGTTATGGATATCAGAACGCTGCGTTATTTTGTCGAAGTGGTGCGCCAGCAAAGCTTCACCCGCGCAGCGGAGAAGTTGTTTGTGACCCAGCCAACTATCAGCAAGATGCTGAAGAATCTCGAAGATGAGCTGAACTGTATATTGTTGATCCGCGATGGTCGTCGGCTGCTTCTCACTGATACTGGTCACGTCGTGTTTGAGCGCGGGCTGGCTATACTGGCTGAGTTTCGGCAACTGGAGGCTGAACTTGGCGATATCAATCAGCTTAAAACCGGCGTTTTGCGGCTGGGGATCCCGCCGATGGTTGGCATGTTAATGGCCGGGCCGATTGGCCTGTTTCGCCAGCGTTACCCCGGCGTCGAGCTGAAGATTTCGGAATTTGGCGGGCTGACCGTGCAGCAGGCGGTAATGAACGGCGAACTGGATATGGCTCTGACCGCCCTACCGGTAGAAGAAAGCGGCCTGACAACGTTATCGCTGTTTAGTCATCCGCTTTGTGTGCTGGCGCCGCGTTCAGGTAAATGGCTTGAGCGTGATGCCGTCTCACCGGAGACACTGGCGGAACATCCTCTACTTATCTATAACGAAGATTTTGCCTTAAGTAAGCAATTGATGGCGTTATTCGATGAACATGGCGTTAAACCGAGGATTGCGGTTCGCAGCGGGCAATGGGATTTCCTCGCCGCGATGGTTCAGGCAGGTGTCGGTATAGCCATTTTGCCGGAACCCATTTGCCAGCGATTAGATAAAAACACCTTAAAATGGCTGCCGCTGGAAAGCGAACTAAGCTGGAAATTAGGAATGATTTGGCGTGAGGGCGTTTACCTTTCCCACTGTGCTCAGGCGTGGCTGACCTGTTGTGAAGGTTACTGGTTAACGCCAGAGTAAGACGGGTTGGCGGGCTCGCCCGCCAACCATGCAGGTTATTGATTTTCTTCAATCAACAACGCTTCCAACAAATCGAGATCGTGCAGTAATTTTTGCAGCGTTTCGTTGCTGATCTCCCGCGTGGCGCGCAGGTGATAAAGTTCCGCACGTTCAGAACGCAGTGCCGCCAGACGGAAGCGACGTTCCAGGTTCTCTTCCTGCACCGAACTTTCAACGTCATTACGTCCATCGGCGCGACGACGCAAGTTACCAATGACGCGAGAGCTGACTTCGGTAAGCAACTGGTTGTCGATATTCTCTTCAGCGTCTGCCGCCAGTCGTTCTTCCATTTTCTGGATCGCCACAATCGCCACTTCTGCCGTTGCCGCGCGCGCAATGCGTTCCTCTTTCAACTGCTGCGAATGGTCTGCAACTTCAATGTGTTGTAGCAGAACAGGCAGCATCACCACGCCAACAAACAGCGAGAAAAGAATGACGCCAGCCGCCAGGAACACCAGCTCATAACGTGCCGGGAAGACGTTACCATCCGGCAACAGCAGCGGAATAGAGAGCACACCGGCCAGGGTGATGGCACCGCGAACTCCGGCAAAAGACGCGATAAGAATTTCTCGTGTGGTCCACGAACCAAACTCCATCGGTTTCTTCTTCAGGAAGCGGTTACTGAATTTTTTCATCGTCCACAGCCAGCCGAAACGGACCAGCATGAGCGCGGCGTAAATCAAGATGATGTCGGTAAATAGCATCCAGATTTCGACGTTCGGGTCGATCTCTGCCGCCATCAGCGACGTCTCCAGAATACCCGGTAGTTGCAGGCCCAACAGCAAGAACACCATGCCGTTAAAGACAAACTCCAGCATCGCCCAGGTGCTGTTCGCACGCAGACGCATCGCCAGCGGCGCACGGCGCATCACGCCTGAACGGGTGATAGTCATCCCGGCAGCAACCGCCGCAAGGATACCGGAAACGCCAATATGTTCGGCAATCAGATAAGAGGCGAACGGCAGCAGGAACAGCAGTACGATCTGTGTCGCAGGTTCATCGCCGCCCCAGCGGCTCAGGAAGCGCAGCGAGCGACCATACAGCCAGCTCACTACAAACCCCGCGAGAATACCGCCGATCGCGACTTTCATAAATTCGACCGTCGCACCACCAACAGTGAAGATCATGGTCCCCATCGCAACTGCCACGGCAAACTTCAGCGACACCAGGCCGGAGGCGTCATTCATCAACGCTTCGCCCTGCAAAATGCCCATGATTTTTTTCGGTATTCGCCCTTCACCGACAATCCCGGAAAGCGCCACGGCATCGGTCGGAGAGAGCACCGCCGCCAGCGCAAAGGCCGGAATTAGCGGAATGCCTGGCACCACCCAGTAAATGAGGAAGCCAATGCCGACTACGGTGACGACCACCAGCGCCAGCGCAAGACCGAAGATCTCTCGGCCATGTTCGAGAAATTCGCGGGTCGGCGTTTTCCAGCCATCAGCAAACAGCAGCGGCGGGATAAACAAAACTAAAAAGAGTTCAGGATCAAACTCCACATGCAAACCAAACGTCGGCCACGCCAGTAGCGCACCAATGGCGATTTGCATAAGCGGAAGCGGGATCTGAAAGGGCATGACACGAGTGACCACCCCGGACAGCGAAACCACGAGGGTCATTATCAGTATGGTAAAGAAGATTTCCATGCGTTCCCTGTTTGCAATGTTTTTTATGATTTGAGAAAGGCGTTATGCCCAGACTCTCAGTATTTTCAGAATATCGCAAAAGCTCACACAATGTACGGAGAAAATAAAAACGGGCAGCCATTGCCGCCCGTTTTCAGAATCTTATTAAAGCTTAGATAGCCCAGCCACCCGCGTAGAAGGTGACCAGCGCCACGGCGATAACGACCGTACCAATATTCAGTTTACGCCATTCGCCAGAAACCAGACGACCAATCACAAGGGTCGCGAAGCCGATCATGATGCCAGTTACGATGTTACAGGTCAGCACGATGAATACCGCCGTCACCAGCCCCGCCATCGCATCGACGAAATCAGCAAAGTCGATTTTCGCCACGTTGCTCAACATCAGCAGGCCAACGTACATCAGCGCCGGAGCCGTTGCGTAACCAGGAACAAGGTAAGAGAGCGGAGAGAGGAACAGAATCAGCAGGAACAATACGCCAACGGTGATAGCCGTCAGACCAGTTTTACCGCCCGCCGCCGTACCCGCCGCAGATTCGATGTATACCGCTGCCGGAGCCGCGCCCACCAGGCCTGAGAAAACGCTGCTCAGGGAGTCGGTGGTCAGCGCTTTGCCGCCATCAATGATCTGCCCGTCTTTATCCAGCAGGTTCGCCTGACCGGCGACTGCACGGATGGTTCCGGTCGCGTCGAAAACAGCAGTCATCACCAGCGCCAGTACGCTCGGCAGTACCACCGGATTCAGCGCGCCCATAATGTCCAGGCTACCAATTAGCGAATTACCATTTTCATCGCTCAGTGACGGCATGGCGAAAACGCCAGAGAAGTGGACATTAGGATCGAAGAGCAGGCCCACAATCGAGATACCGATAATAGTCAGCAGAATGCCGCCCGGCACTTTCAGTTTTTCCAGACCGATAATCACCGCCAGACCTACCAGCGACATAATGACCGGGAAGGTTGCGAAATCCCCCAGCGCAACCGGCAGACCATCAAGCGGGTTTTTAATGACCAGGCCAACACCATTAGCTGCAATCAGCAGCAGGAACAGGCCGATACCAATCCCCGTACCGTGCGCCACACCGTGCGGCAAGTTGCGCAAAATCCAGCTACGGATACCCGTTGCAGAAATGACTGTAAACAGCACCCCCATCAGGAACACGGCGCCCAGCGCGACCGGAACGCTAATATGCTGCCCCAGCACCAGGCTGAATGCAGTAAACGCCGTCAGGGAGATGGCGCAACCGATAGCCAACGGCAGATTGGCCCACAGCCCCATCGCGATAGAACCAATCCCGGCAACCAGACAGGTCGCAACAAAAACTGCCGCTGGCGGGAAGCCCGCTTTACCCAACATGCCCGGAACGACGATTACCGAGTAGACCATCGCCAGAAACGTTGTTAACCCGGCAACCACTTCCTGACGGACAGTGCTTCCACGTTGTGAAATTTTAAACCAGGCGTCGAGTGAACCGCCGGTACGCGCTGATGGCGTAGACATAGAAAACATCCCCTGAGAGTTTATTTTTCGTCAAGATGCGTGGCGGACAATCCCCTGCCAGCGAAACGTTATCTTCCTGCTCCAGGTTTGCGACAATTTGGGGCGTCGCAAAAAAGCAAACGTTTAGCTCCGCGCATACAAAACGGGTGGTAAAAAAAAGCAAACGATTATCCGGCGATCATAGCGGCTTTTTCAACCGAAGTTTGCTGCTTTTTTCCCTTTTCTTGTATTGCCGATGAAAAACCAGGCAATTGATGCGCAAACGTTATCGTCGATGCGCAAGATTGCAGCGTTATCGAGCCGTATACCGTTCAGGATTGCGATAAAAAATCGTCTGAGATGACAAAAATATTGCGGCTAAAAAGTGTACTTTTACACTGGCGAAGAAACGCCGGTAACATACAATTAAAGCATCAACACCAACCGGAACCTCCACCACGTGCTCGAATGAGGTGTGTTGACGTCGGGGGAAACCCTCCTGTGTACCAGCGGGATAGAGAGAAAGACAAAGACCGGAAAACAAACTAAAGCGCCCTTGTGGCGCTTTAGTTTTGTTCATCTTCCAGTAAGCGTGCGCCGGTACCTTCTTCTCCTAATCGGTCGCCCGGGTTACGCAACGGGCAATCACTGCGCGAAAGGCAGCCACAACCAATACATCCATCCAGTTCGTCACGCAGCGCCACTAAGGTATGAATGCGCCGATCCAACTCTTCTCGCCATTGGGACGAAAGCTGTTTCCACTCTTTCGCACTTAACGTATGCCCTTCTGGCAACACGCCAAACGCTTCACGAATGGTTGCGAGCGGAATGCCAATACGCTGAGCAATTTTGATAATTGCGACATATCGCAACACATCACGTTTATATCGCCGCTGATTGCCGCTATTACGGATACTGGTAATCAACCCTTTGCTTTCATAGAAATGCAGCGCCGATACCGCCACACCGCTGCGTTTCGCCACTTCGCCGGGGGTTAGCAGCGCTTTAATGCGGGGTAATTTCTTTTCCATAAATCGCTTTACCTCAAGTTAACTTGAGGAATTATACTCCCCAACAGATGAATTAACGAACTGAACACTGAAAAGAGGCAGATTTATGTCCCATCAGAAAATTATTCAGGATCTTATCGCATGGATTGACGAGCATATTGACCAGCCGCTTAACATTGATGTCGTCGCAAAAAAATCTGGCTATTCAAAGTGGTACTTGCAACGGATGTTCCGCACGGTGACGCATCAGACGCTTGGCGATTACATTCGCCAGCGCCGTCTGTTACTGGCCGCCGTTGAGTTGCGCACCACCGAGCGTCCGATTTTTGATATCGCAATGGACCTGGGTTATGTCTCTCAGCAGACCTTTTCCCGCGTTTTCCGTCGGCAGTTTGATCGCACTCCCAGCGATTATCGCCACCGTATCTAGAATTATTGCCCGCACATTAACTCATGTGCGGGCAATTTCCCTGTCCATTCCATAAACATTTGCGGTGGCATCGCCTTTGCAAAGTACCAGCCCTGACAATAACGCACGCCGCGTTTGCGCAGCCAATTAACTTGCTCCGACGTTTCTACCCCTTCCGCTATCGTTTTTAGCCCCAGACTATGCGCCAGTTCAATGATGTGTTCCGCAATCAAATGGCTGGTTTTGTGCGTGGTCAGCGTCTCAACAAACGATTTATCGATTTTCAAAATATCGATATTCAATGAATTAAGGTTGTGCAAGTTAGAGTAGCCAATGCCGAAGTCATCAATCGCAACTTCATAACCGGCCTGACGGAAAGCATGAATAATCGGCGTCATTTTGGTGACATCAAGAAACGCATGTTCAGTGACTTCAAATTTAATTTGCTGCGGATGCACCGCGTATTGCTCTATTTTCTGATTGGTGCACGCAATTAAACGCGATGTATGAAAATCGGAGGCCGACAGGTTAATAGAAATATAGCGATCGGCATGTGTTGCCAGATACGCCCCCAGATCGCTGAATACATTATCAATAACATAATCAGTTACTAACTCAATCATCCCCTCTTTTTCCGCCAACGGGATAAACTCTGCCGGACTCATCACTTGCCCCTGGCCACCAGGCCAACGTAGCAACGCTTCAGCGCCAATACATTTTTCTGTTTTGATATCGATAATTGGCTGGTAATAAAGACAAAGCTGTCGTTTTTCGAGGGCGCGTTGCAATTTGCGTTTAGGTGACTGATACTCCTGGCTAATCCGCAACCAGAGTAACAGCAGTACCAGACTGCAAAAAATACCTGCGGGCAAAGCAAAGATAAGGTGATTATAAAAATGAGCGATAAGACGTTTATTTGAAGTGGCAACAATGGCCGCAATCGGGCGTTTTGTCGAATGTACCATCGCATACAAATGACCATTTCGTTGCACAGTTAACTCATTCAGATGAATTAGCGGAGTAAACGTTTCAGCCGAGGCCTGGTTGCTTAACGAAAAAAAGGTTTTCGTCACCGTATCATACACGCCCCATTGCAGCGTCGGATCGTCAGATATCACCTCACTCCAGAATAAAGGATTGATGACCGCCACATAATTACCCCGCTGCATATAAGTCATTTTATAACCGGAGAAAAAAGGGGTATCTCGGTAATAATAGATAGAAATATCAGGGGCGCGCTTATAATCTGCGGGGGAAATCATATACCCGTCAACAGGAGCGATAAGCGAAGAACATAAAAAACGGTTGTCATGGGCGTATATCAGTTCATTGATATAAAGATAGCCACGAATAATATTCAACATTCGCTTTTGATGATCCGGAGTACAAACTTGCCCCTGATAGCGTTCCGCTTCATCGCTCGCTGAATCTGCCTGTTGAATCACCAGCTCGGATTTATCCAGCGCCAGTTGGGCAAAGACACGAAGCTGATTGTTCACTTCTGATTTTGCCCAAATGAAGGCAATCCATAGTGACAAGATGATGGGAAGAAGAGCTACAAAGGTAATGCCCGGCAACGCCAGCAATTTGTGTCGTGCACGATGACTCATTTCTATCAATTCCCTGTCTGGTTATAGCTGGTCATTGCAAGGTGGAAACCCTGGCCACCGACGACGTTAGATAAATCTTACGGTATAAATAGCACTTTTGCCTGATTTGAAATTGATACCTTTATAATCGTTGTTTTAATAAAAATAACATGCTGATATCAAAAGGAATTTACTAAAAATGCGCGTCAGTCAGGAAGATACGATATTTTATATTTCTGCGTCGCCACTGAAAAACCACAAGATAAGCACGCTAATAAAAATAACGACACTATCTGGCTAACAAACAACCAATTGTGATATAGTTCACAAAAATAATGAAACACACTAATTGTTTCATTTTGGTATTTCGCAGGCCCCATGATAGCCAGAGTGCATCACGCCCCCCGTGAGAAAGCCGTGCTGTCCAGGGCATCGGTTATTTTCAGAGGAAATGTTCGATGGCTACCCTCACCACTGGCGTGGTTCTTCTTCGCTGGCAGCTTCTTAGCGCCGTACTGATGTTTCTGGCAAGTACGCTCAACATCCGTTTTCGTCGGTCTGATTACGTAGGGCTCGCGGTGATCAGCAGTGGTCTGGGCGTTGTTTCCGCCTGCTGGTTTGCGATGGGGCTGCTCGGAATCACAATGATGGATATTGCCGCAATCTGGCACAATATTGAGTCGGTAATGGTGGAAGCAACAAATCAGGCACCGCCACAATGGCCGATGATTTTGGTGTGATATACAGAAGCCTCCATATTGGAGGCTTCTTTTTTATCCCTGGCAGATGCGTTAATCACCTACCTTAAAACAATATAATCTATTGTTTTAGACAAAAATCAGAATGGGATATCGTCATCGAAATCCATCGGCGGCTCGTTAGACGGCGCTGCCGGTGCGGACTGCTGCGGGCGAGACTGCGCGCCGCCGCTGAACTGATTGCCACCCTGCGGCTGCTGAGGCTGACCCCAACCGCCCTGCGGCTGACCGCCGCCCATATTGCCGCCTGCCGGTGCGCCACCGCCCTGACGACCACCCAGCATCTGCATGGTGCCGCCAACGTTCACCACCACTTCTGTGGTGTAGCGCTCCTGACCAGATTGATCGGTCCATTTGCGGGTACGCAGCTGACCTTCGATATAAACCTGGGAACCTTTGCGCAGATATTCGCTGGCCACTTCAGCCAGTTTGCCGAACAGCACAACGCGGTGCCATTCAGTCTGCTCTTTCATCTCGCCGGTCGCTTTATCACGCCAGGATTCGGAAGTAGCCAGCGTAATGTTGGCAACTGCGCCACCATTTGGCATGTAGCGTACTTCCGGGTCCTGACCCAGATTACCAACGAGAATAACCTTGTTTACGCCTCTGCTGGCCATGTTCATGTCTCCTGAAAAAAACGTTCTAATAAGTGTAAACGCGCGATTGTAGCATTACCAATAGCGGTTTTACTATGTTGTGACCTCGGTTCCGCTAAACAATTCTGGTCAAACATTGTTACATAGCGCTCTGGGTTTTGCATTCCAACACTGTATATTCATTCAGGTCATTCTGTGTCATAATTAACCGTTTGTGATCGCCGGTAGCACCATGCCACCGGGCAAAAAAGCGTTTAATCCGGGAAAGGTGAATGGATAAGATCGAAGTTCGGGGCGCCCGCACCCATAATCTCAAAAACATCAACCTCGTAATCCCCCGCGACAAACTCATTGTCGTGACCGGGCTTTCGGGTTCTGGCAAATCCTCGCTAGCTTTCGACACCTTATATGCCGAAGGGCAGCGTCGTTACGTTGAATCCCTTTCCGCCTACGCGCGGCAGTTTCTGTCACTGATGGAAAAGCCAGACGTCGATCATATTGAGGGGCTTTCTCCTGCCATCTCAATTGAACAGAAATCGACGTCTCATAACCCGCGCTCCACGGTGGGGACAATCACCGAAATCCACGACTATTTGCGTCTGCTGTACGCTCGCGTCGGTGAGCCACGCTGCCCGGACCACGATGTTCCGCTGGCGGCGCAAACCGTCAGCCAGATGGTGGATAACGTGCTGTCGCAGCCGGAAGGTAAACGTCTGATGCTGCTGGCGCCGATTATTAAAGAGCGCAAAGGCGAACACACAAAAACGCTGGAGAATCTGGCAAGTCAGGGCTACATCCGTGCGCGCATAGATGGCGAAGTCTGCGATCTTTCCGATCCACCGAAACTGGAACTGCAAAAGAAACACACTATTGAAGTGGTTATTGATCGTTTCAAAGTGCGCGACGATCTCACCCAACGCCTGGCAGAGTCGTTTGAAACGGCGCTGGAGCTTTCTGGCGGTACGGCGGTCGTCGCTGATATGGACGATCCCAAAGCGGAAGAGCTGCTCTTCTCCGCCAACTTCGCCTGTCCGATTTGCGGTTACAGTATGCGTGAACTGGAACCGCGTCTGTTTTCGTTTAACAACCCGGCGGGGGCCTGCCCGACCTGTGACGGCCTCGGCGTACAGCAATATTTCGATCCTGACCGCGTGATCCAGAATCCGGAGCTGTCGCTGGCTGGCGGCGCGATCCGCGGCTGGGATCGCCGCAACTTCTATTACTTCCAGATGCTGAAATCGCTGGCAGATCACTATAAGTTCGACGTCGAAGCACCGTGGGGCAGCCTGAGCGCGAACGTGCATAAAGTGGTGCTGTACGGTTCTGGCAAAGAAAACATCGAATTCAAATACATGAACGATCGCGGCGATACCTCCATCCGCCGCCATCCGTTCGAAGGCGTACTGCATAATATGGAGCGCCGTTATAAAGAGACGGAATCCAGCGCGGTACGTGAAGAATTAGCCAAGTTTATCAGCAATCGTCCGTGTGCCAGCTGCGACGGAACACGTCTGCGTCGGGAAGCGCGCCACGTTTATGTCGAGAATACGCCGCTGCCTGCTATCTCCGACATGAGCATTGGCCATGCGATGGAATTCTTCAACAATCTCAAACTTGCCGGGCAAAGAGCGAAGATTGCGGAAAAAATCCTCAAAGAGATTGGCGACCGCCTGAAATTTCTCGTTAACGTCGGTTTGAACTATCTGACACTTTCCCGCTCGGCAGAAACGCTTTCCGGCGGTGAAGCCCAGCGTATCCGTCTGGCGAGTCAGATTGGCGCGGGGCTGGTTGGCGTTATGTACGTGCTCGATGAGCCGTCTATCGGCCTGCACCAGCGCGATAACGAGCGCCTGCTGGGTACGCTTATCCACCTGCGCGATCTGGGTAATACCGTAATTGTGGTGGAGCACGACGAAGACGCTATTCGCGCCGCTGACCACGTTATCGACATTGGCCCGGGCGCTGGCGTACACGGTGGTGAAGTGGTCGCGGAAGGTCCGCTGGAAGCGATTATGGCCGTGCCAGAGTCGTTAACCGGACAGTACATGAGCGGCAAACGCAAGATTGAAGTGCCGAAGAAACGCGTTCCGGCGGATCCAGAAAAAGTGCTGAAGCTGACAGGCGCACGCGGCAACAACCTGAAAGACGTGACGCTGACGCTGCCGGTGGGTCTGTTTACCTGCATTACTGGTGTTTCAGGTTCCGGTAAATCCACGCTAATTAACGACACGCTGTTCCCGATTGCCCAACGCCAGTTGAACGGCGCGACTATCGCCGAACCGGCACCGTATCGCGATATTCAGGGGCTGGAACATTTCGACAAAGTGATCGATATCGACCAGAGCCCGATTGGTCGTACTCCGCGTTCTAACCCGGCGACCTATACCGGCGTGTTTACGCCTGTACGTGAACTGTTTGCGGGCGTACCGGAATCCCGTGCGCGCGGCTATACGCCAGGTCGTTTCAGCTTTAACGTTCGTGGCGGACGCTGCGAAGCCTGTCAGGGCGATGGCGTGATCAAAGTGGAGATGCACTTCCTGCCGGATATTTACGTGCCGTGCGACCAGTGCAAAGGTAAACGCTATAACCGTGAAACGCTGGAGATTAAGTACAAAGGCAAAACCATCCACGAAGTGCTGGATATGACCATCGAAGAGGCGCGAGAGTTCTTTGATGCGGTGCCAGCTCTGGCGCGTAAGCTGCAAACGTTGATGGACGTTGGCCTGACGTACATCCGCCTCGGGCAGTCCGCCACCACACTTTCTGGTGGTGAAGCCCAGCGCGTGAAGCTGGCGCGTGAGCTGTCAAAACGCGGCACCGGGCAGACGCTGTATATTCTCGACGAGCCGACTACCGGCCTGCACTTTGCCGATATTCAGCAACTGCTCGACGTACTGCATAAACTGCGCGATCAGGGCAACACCATTGTGGTGATTGAGCACAATCTCGACGTGATCAAAACCGCCGACTGGATTGTTGACCTGGGGCCGGAGGGCGGCAGCGGCGGCGGCGAAATCCTCGTCTCCGGCACGCCAGAAACCGTCGCGGAGTGCGAAGCCTCACATACGGCACGCTTCCTCAAGCCGATGCTGTAGCATCAACTATCGCGCCCTGGGATCCCAGGGCGTGCAAGGAAACTGAATATTTAAAGGATTAAACATCAGATGAATATGCCATGCTGCGCTCTGCTCTTCGCGGGACTGATTGGACTTAGCAGTATCTGTAATGCGAAACAACTTACTCCTGAACAAGTAACCAATCTCTATCTACACACCTTTATCAATGGCAATTCAGCCAGTGCCAACACGTTATATAACGCTATTAAGGCAGAGTTTCCGGGTTATGCCGATACAGTAAGTCGCGCAACGGTAGAAGACCTTCCGCAGGACATTGCAGCTGTACTGATCGACGGCCAGTGGGGTAATTTTCTCGATACGATATCTGATGCCGATCAGAAAAAGTTGGAGCCTGCCTCGCATCAATTCTTTGCTGCGGTTGTTACCGCTTTAATGCGTTCCGATTGCCATGCAACTCATAGTGAAAAGGATGATAATGCTTCTTTTGCTGGCCAGTATGTCGTAGCAGTGCAGTTCAGCTGCACAGTTCCAGCCATCCAGCCAGATATGACGAAACTGGTTAAACTTGCCGCCGCAGAAACACCAGACATCAGCGCGCTGGAAAAAATGCTACGCCAATACAGTGCCAGCCTTGCCAAAGCGCCAATGAACAAAACTATTCATGGGCAATTTAAACTAATGCATATGGAACAAAAGACGTGGCTTGCACACATCAAGGGGGAAAAATTGCCGCCCGAAACGCCTGCAAGCCTGGAGAAAGGCATCTGGTATCCCACAGAAGATGGGCATATTTTACCGTTTATTGTACTGGAAGTGATAGACAGAGAGATTTTTTCTCCGCTTTAATCACAGTCAACAGCATTACACCAGCAATTTACGTTTTTCTTCCGGCAGCAAATTCACCGCCTGCTGATACGACGCATCGACCAGATAATAGATTTGCGAATCCGGCAACGACCCGTCGAGATACACGGTGCTCCAGTGCGCTTTGTTCAGATGTCGGCTGGGACGAACATCGCTATGCTGCTGTCGCAAAAGCTCGGCCAGAGCAGGGCTGGTTTTCAGCGAAACCGCTGGGCGATTTTCCACTTCTTTCACCATCGCAAACAGCACATCTTCCACTTTGATTTGCGTTGCTTTCCAGTCGCTATGCACACTCTGTTCTGCGCCTGGTTTTGCCATGCAATATTGTAGCAACTCCGAAATAGTCATTTTTTACTCCCCTTGAAGTGTCGCAATGATGCGACGCGATCCGCCGTGGATGCGATGTTCCCCAAGCCATATTCCCTGCCAGGTGCCGGTCTGAATACGCCCCTTATGCACTGGCAATACGAGCGATACCCCCAGCATCGAGGATTTGATATGAGAAGGCATATCGTCTGCCCCTTCATAGTCATGCTCATAGTTTCCGTGGTCGGGAACGGTGCGGAGGAAAAAACGCTCCATGTCATGGCGTACCGTGGGGTCGCAATTCTCATTAAGTGTCAGAGAGGCGGAAGTGTGTTGCAGCAACAGGTGCAGTAAACCGACATTAACACGCGGCATATCAGCTAGTTGAGTCAGGATTTCATCCGTTACCAAATGAAACCCACGAGATTTAGCGCTAAGCGTGAGCGTCTTTTGAAACCACATGTGCTGCTCCTTGATAAAACTCTCTTAATCAGTTTGCAGCAAGACAGCGAAAGGATAAAGGTGTGATTAAAAAAACAGCACTCGGGAGAGCCAGACACTCTCCCGACTTATCAGTACTCTGAATTGATGATTACCTCTTCATCGAATGCCCCCGCTTGTGGCAAGGGTTTGTAGGTGGAGTTGGAGGCTCGCAGAATGCGGATGCCACGGATGCCAGCATCACGCGCAGCGGTAATATCGTTATCGGAATCACCATAAAAAATTCGGATATTTTTATCCTGTAGCCACTGCGTTTTTGTATTTTGTCCTGCTTTATCGCCCGCAAAAATCACCGGATTCATACTGGTTGCAGGAATATGAAAGTCATCAGCCAGCGTTTTTGACACTGTTTCAGTTTTCGTCGGGCTACGACCCGTCACAAAGAAAATGGTGTCGCCACGGCGGACATGCATATCAATTAGCTGACGCGCGACCTCTTTTGGAATACTGAATTCATCCCAACCGTTGTTCATCTTTTCCCAGAATGCTGGGTTTTTTAGATAATCTTCGCTTTCTGGCGAGAAGGTTTTTTTGCCGCGCCAGAATCCGGGGCTGGAAAACAGAACAGTGTCATCAATATCAAAGCCAACAGCCATCTGTGGACGTCCTGCCAGACTATTTTCAATTTGGGCGACTGAAACCCAATGAATTGGCGCCTGTTCAGCGAGTTTGGCTACGTTAGTACCCGGATTAAGCGGTGAAGGTGATGAGGCCAGGGCAACAGCGGAACTGTTTAGAGCGAACAATAAGCAAACGGCACTCAATGCCTGTGTGATCTTGCGCATATTTTTCCCTAAATAGTCAGTAAGTTAAAACTTTTTATTGTGAGATTTGTTGAAAAAACCATCTGACCATAACGCCAGCAGCGGGGGAAAGGAAGGATTATCTGCGGTTTTGTTAGAGAAAGGGAGCAGGATCACATGAGAGAAGTTCGTGTTTTTTAATAACTTAATGTCTATCCATGGTGTAGGTATATCCATTTAGTCCGTGGTTAATATCGCTTTACAGAAGGAAGCGGCTTCGTATGAGGGGGCAGAATATTTCTCTCACTCTATTCTCCAGTATAGTAATTGTATTAATAAGTTAAAATTGAGCAGGCGGCTGTTCAACCACCTGCTAACGACATCACATCACTGCTGCGAACGCCTTCGCCACGCGATGCACATTTTGCGCGTTAAGCCCGGCAACACACATGCGCCCGCTGGCAATCAGGTAAACACCAAACTCTTCACGCAGTCGGTCAACCTGAGCAGCACTTAAACCGGTATAGCTGAACATGCCGCGCTGCTTAAGCAGATAATCAAAATTGCGTTCTGGCATCTCTTTACTCAATACCTTCACCAGTTCCTGACGCATCGCCAGAATACGGGTACGCATTTCTTCTACTTCCGCCAGCCAGCTGGCTTTTAACGCCACATCATTCAGCACCGTAGCCACCACCTGCGCACCAAAATTCGGCGGGCTGGAGTAAATACGGCGCACAGTAGCTTTGAGTTGCCCCAGCACGCGGCCTGCGACTTCGGCATCTTCACACACCACAGAAAGACCACCGACACGTTCGCCGTAAAGGGAGAAAATTTTCGAGAATGAATTGCTCACCAGAGCAGGTAATCCAGCGCTGGCGATCGCGCGAATGGCGTAGGCATCTTCTTCCATACCGGCACCAAATCCTTGATAGGCAATATCGAGGAATGGGATAAGTTCGCGTGCTTTGAGAATTTCAATCACCGCGTCCCATTGGTCGTTGGTGAGATCGGCGCCCGTTGGGTTATGACAGCACGGATGCAGCAGCACAATGCTGCGGGCAGGTAATGTTTTCAGCGTCGCCAACAGGTCATTAAAACGCACACCGTTGGTTGCTTCATCATACCAGGGGTAAGTACTCACTTCGAATCCAGCTCCCGCGAATATTGCCACATGGTTTTCCCAGGTGGGATCGCTGACCCAGACGCCTGATTCCGGGAAGTAGCGTTTCAGGAAGTCAGCGCCCACTTTCAATGCCCCCGAGCCGCCAAGCGTTTGAATGGTTGCTACGCGCTGTTGTTGCAGTACCGGATGGTCGGTGCCAAACAGCAGCGGCGCAATGGCATGGCGATAGCTGGTAAGCCCTTCCATTGGCAAGTAAAGCGAAGCACCGTGAGGCTGCGCATTCAGACGCGCTTCTGCTTCTGCCACGGCTTTTAGTTGCGGAATAATCCCGTCTTCGTTGTAGTACAGACCGATACTCAAATTCACTTTGTCGCTGCGAGTGTCTTCTTTAAAACGCTCCATAAGCGAAAGAATCGGGTCGCCAGCGTAGGCGTCAACTTTTTGAAACACGCGATGGTTCTCCAGGTTTACGGGCAGGTGGTTAAAACACAATAAACCGGAAGATGGCGAAGATCGAGAGGATGTTCAGCGGCGAACGACAATTAACAACGGAGTAAGACTGATGGCAAACGCAAAACCGCCAGATGCCTGGCGTTTATCATGCGTTGCAAGAATATCAATTTATTGAATTTACAAGATATTATGGGCCGGATAAGACATTAACGCCGCATCCGGCACAGACAATCAACTATTGCAGAACGATTAATCGACGTATTTCATCGCGACCCTTGACGTCAGGCGCGTGATAAGTTCGTAAGCACTCACTTTTGTTATTTCAGCGATACGCTCTACGGGCAAACCTTCGCCCCATAAAATGACCTGATCCCCGGCTTTATCCTGCGCCTGCGGGCCTAAATCAACGCAGATCATATCCATCGCCACGCGACCGACAATCGGCACTTCGCGACCATTGACCAGCACCGGAGTACCAGACGGTGCAGCACGCGGATAACCATCGCCATAGCCCATTGCGACTACGCCGAGACGGGTATCACGTTCGCTAATCCAGGTTCCGCCATAACCTACCGGTTCACCCGCTTTATGCTCGCGCACGGCAATCAGGCTGGAGGTCAGTGACATCACCGGCTGGCAGCCGAAATCGGCACCGGTGGAGCGATCTTCCAGTGGCGACACGCCGTAAAGAATGATGCCCGGGCGCACCCAGTCAAAATGCGACTGTGGCCACAGCAAAATGCCACCTGACGCAGCAATCGAACGCTGACCCGGTTTGCCTTCGCAAAAGGTGTTGAAGATATCGAGTTGTTTTTCAGTTGCGCCACATTGCGGTTCATCAGCACGAGCAAAGTGACTGACAATATTCACCGGCTGACGGACGTTTTTACATTGCGTAAGACGATGATAAAACGCCTCGGCTTGTTCCGGCCTGACGCCCAGACGGTGCATACCCGTATCGAGTTTCATCCAGACGGTAACCGGCTCTTCCAGGCTAGCCTCTTCCAGAGCTGCGAGCTGTTCTTCGTTATGCACAGCAGTGTGAAAATGCTGGGCAGAAATTGTCGGCAGATCTCTGGCGTCAAAAAAGCCTTCGAGCAGCAACACAGGTTTGGTGATTCCTCCCGCCCGGAGTCGCTGGGCTTCTTCGAGACGGGCAACGCCAAAGGCGTCGGCATCAGGAAGCGTTCGCGCGGTTTCAAGAAGACCGTGACCATAAGCGTTCGCTTTCACCACCGCAACCATTTTACTGGCAGGTGCCAGTTCACGAAGACGTTGCAGGTTGTGTCGCAGAGCGCGGCGGTTAATCACTACAGTTGCCGCTTGCATTTGTGTTCCTTGATAAGTGTTTGCTTTAATTACCTAATACATAAAATAATTATTATTCGTCGTCGTACTGCGGCCCCGCGTAGTTGTCGAAGCGCGACCATTGACCGTTAAAGGTCAGGCGTACCGTCCCGATTGGGCCGTTACGTTGTTTACCGATAATAATTTCCGCGATGCCTTTCAAATCACTGTTCTCGTGATAAACCTCATCACGATAGATAAACATGATCAAGTCTGCATCCTGCTCGATGGAGCCAGATTCACGCAAGTCGGAGTTGACCGGGCGTTTGTCGGCACGTTGTTCCAGAGAACGGTTCAACTGGGACAGGGCCACCACCGGCACGTTCAGTTCTTTCGCCAGAGCTTTCAGCGAGCGGGAGATTTCTGCAATTTCCAGCGTACGGTTGTCGGAAAGTGACGGCACACGCATCAGCTGCAGGTAGTCGATCATGATAAGCCCGATGCCGCCATGCTCACGGGCAATGCGACGCGCGCGCGAGCGCACTTCCGTTGGCGTCAGACCGGAGGAGTCATCGATATAGATATTACGTTTTTCGAGCAAAATGCCCATCGTGCCGGAAATACGCGCCCAGTCTTCATCATCCAGTTGCCCGGTACGGATTTTGGTCTGGTCGACGCGCGACAGCGACGCCAGAGAACGCATCATAATCTGTTCCGATGGCATCTCCAGTGAGAAGATAAGCACCGGCTTATCCTGCAACATCGCCGCGTTTTCGACGAGGTTCATCGCAAATGTCGTTTTACCCATCGACGGACGCGCTGCGACGATAATCAAGTCCGACGGCTGCAAACCGGCAGTTTTTTTGTTGAGATCGTCATAGCCGGTGTTTACCCCGGTCACGCCATCGTGCGGCTGCTGGAACAATTGCTCAATACGCGCCACGGTAGCGTCGAGCACATCGGCGATGTTCTTCGGACCTTCATCTTTATTGGCGCGACTTTCGGCAATTTTAAAGACGCGGGATTCAGCAAGGTCGAGCAAGTCTTCACTGGTGCGTCCTTGCGGATCAAAACCAGCTTCGGCAATCTCGTTAGCAACCGAGATCATCTCACGGACAACAGCACGTTCGCGTACGATGTCAGCATAAGCGCTGATGTTCGCTGCACTTGGGGTATTTTTTGACAGTTCTGCCAGATAAGCAAAACCACCGACGCTATCAAGCTGCCCCTGACGCTCCAGCGATTCCGCCAGAGTTATCAGGTCTATCGGTCTACCGCCTTCCTGCAAACGCGCCATTTCGGTAAAGATATGGCGGTGCGGACGGGTGTAGAAATCGTCTGCCACTACACGCTCGGCCACATCGTCCCAGCGTTCGTTATCCAGCATTAAACCGCCCAACACCGACTGCTCCGCTTCGATCGAGTGCGGAGGCACTTTCAGCCCGGCAACTTGTGGATCGCGTTCGCGGGGTTCAGCCTGCTGTTTGTTGAAGGGTTTATTTCCTGCCATAGTGAATGGAGTTACCGAGATAAAGAATGGGTCGAAACTTTACCATATGAAGCAGACCCTGACGATACGTTCTGGAGGACACATGGCAACACGCATCGAATTTCACAAGCACGGTGGTCCGGAAGTACTACAAGCCGCAGAGTTTACTCCTGCCGCCCCGGCAGAGAATGAAATCCAGGTCGAAAATAAAGCCATTGGCATTAATTTTATCGACACGTATATCCGCAGCGGCCTTTATCCGCCGCCATCGCTGCCCAGTGGATTAGGGACAGAAGCAGCTGGCATAGTGAGCAAAGTCGGCAGCGGCGTGAAACATATTAAAGCGGGCGATCGTGTGGTTTATGCGCAGTCAACGTTAGGGGCTTACAGTTCTGTGCATAACGTTAATGCCGATAAAGCGGCAATTCTGCCAGCGGCGATCTCTTTTGAGCAAGCGGCCGCGTCGTTCCTGAAAGGATTAACAGTTTATTATCTGCTGCGCAAAACGTATGAAATCAAACCTGACGAACAGTTCCTGTTCCATGCGGCTGCTGGTGGCGTGGGCTTAATTGCCTGCCAGTGGGCAAAAGCCTTAGGGGCAAAACTTATTGGCACCGTCGGCAGCGCGCAAAAAGCACAAAGCGCCTTAAAAGCAGGCGCATGGCAGGTGATTAACTATCGCGAAGAGAATCTGGTCGAGCGGTTAAAAGAGATTACCGACGGCAAGAAAGTGCGCGTAGTGTACGATTCCGTGGGCAGAGACACCTGGGAACGGTCGCTGGATTGCCTGCAACGTCGCGGTTTAATGGTCAGTTTTGGCAACTCATCAGGCGCGGTTACCGGCGTTAACTTAGGCATTCTCAATCAGAAAGGCTCGCTATATGTAACGCGCCCTTCCCTGCAAGGTTATATCACCACGCGGGAGGAGTTAACTGAAGCCAGTAATGAGCTGTTTTCATTGATTGCCAGTGGCGTAATTAAAGTGGATGTCGCGGAACAACAGAAATATCCGCTGAAGGATGCGCAGCGTGCGCATGAGATTCTGGAAAGCCGGGCGACACAGGGTTCCAGCTTACTGATTCCATAAAGAAATTGGGCTTCCACCTGGGAAGCCCTTTCTTTTATAGTTCGGCTGTATGTAGGGTACAGCACGATGAATCTGTTAGAGGCGCAATAGTGACAGATTTGATAATCAATTCCTATTTTGTTCTAAGGATAAAACCTGAGGTTGTGATCATCCGCACAATCCCTTAGTAACGCCAGCGGTCATAACGCTGATATTTCGGCACTTTTGGCGCTTTAATCGCCTTGATCACCCACACTACTGCAATTGCCAATAACAGCCACGGCAGCAACTTAATCATCAATGCCAGCATACCGCCGAGGAACATAATGGCCGTCGCCACAACCAGCGCGGCGATAATGCCCAGCAACGAAACGCCGGTGACCATCAACATGACAAAAAAGCCAATCACAAAAAGTAGTTCCAGCATGATGTTCTCCCAAATATGAAATCTCTTGCAGCCATTACAAGAATCATGCCAAAACATAATATGTTGATTTATAAAAAATATGCCCCGCGGCGATGCGCAGGGCATGGTGAATTTGACTACTTTGTGGTGAAAAATTAACGCTTATCTGCCACCAGTTTGAGCGCATGTTCCAGCACGTTAATGTCAGCGCCCGCTTTATGGGCATTTTCACTTAAATACCGCCGCCACTGACGCGCGCCAGGAATCCCCTGGAACAGCCCCAGCATATGCCGGGTGATATGGCCCAGATACGTTCCCTGGCTGAGTTCACGCTCAATGTACGGGTACATGGCGCGCACCACTGCCACCGGGTCAGCATCGGTATCCGAGGAACCAAATATCTCTCGATCCACCGCCGCCAGAATGCCTGGATTTTGATATGCCTCGCGCCCCACCATCACGCCATCCATATACTGCAAATGCACCTTAGCCTCTTCCAGTGACTTGATGCCGCCGTTAATCGACATTGTCAGATGCGGGAAATCACGCTTCAGTTGATAGACGCGCGGGTAATCGAGCGGTGGGATTTCACGGTTTTCTTTCGGGCTTAAACCAGAAAGCCAGGCTTTACGCGCATGGATGATAAACATCTCGCATTCACCTTTGCCGGAAACGGTGTTGATGAAATCACAGAGAAATTCATAGCTGTCCAGGTCGTCAATGCCAATACGCGTTTTCACCGTCACTGGAATCGATACTACGTCGCGCATCGCTTTTACGCAGTCGGCTACCAGTTGCGCATTGCCCATCAGGCATGCGCCAAACATGCCGTTCTGTACCCGGTCAGATGGACAACCGACGTTCAGATTGATTTCATCGTATCCGCGCGCTTCTGCCAGTTTTGCGCACTGTGCCAGCGCCGCCGGATCGCTACCGCCCAACTGCAACGCCACCGGATGCTCCTCCTCACTGTATGCCAGGTAATCACCTTTACCGTGAATAATCGCCCCCGTGGTTACCATTTCGGTATAGAGCAACGTATTGCGGGAAAGCAGACGCAGGAAATAACGGCAGTGTCTGTCCGTCCAGTCGAGCATAGGAGCAATAGAGAAACGGTATGCGGGATAAGCGGTTTGTGATTCTTCTGACATGGCGATTTTTTAAGCATCTGGTGAATTGGGGGCGCTACTATAGCATAACGAATATGCGATCAGGCAATGTGACAGCTTCGACGCCCGGTTGTCGGCGTTTAAGTGAGAATTATGGTAAAGTAAGGACATTCTTAACCCCACTTTCGAGGTGCACAATGGAAAAGACCACAACGCAGGAGTTATTGGCGCAGGCTGAAAAACTCTGCGCGCAGCGTAATGTGCGCCTGACTCCACAACGTCTCGAAGTGCTGCGCCTGATGAGCCTGCAAGAAGGGGCTATCAGCGCCTACGATCTACTTGATTTGCTGCGCGAAGCCGAGCCGCAGGCCAAGCCGCCGACAGTTTATCGCGCGCTCGATTTTCTGCTTGAACAAGGTTTTGTGCATAAGGTGGAGTCCACCAACAGCTATGTGCTCTGCCATCTGTTCGATCAGCCTACGCATACTTCAGCCATGTTTATTTGCGATCGCTGCGGCGCGGTTAAAGAAGAGTGTGCGGAAGGTGTGGAAGACATCATGCATACGCTGGCGGCAAAAATGGGGTTTGCCCTGCGGCATAATGTGATTGAAGCACATGGACTCTGTGCGGCATGTGTGGAAGTTGAAGCGTGTCGTCATCCTGAACAGTGCCATCATGACCACTCTCTTCAAGTGAAAAAGAAACCCCGCTAAGAGGGCGTACATCCTTGTACACGTCGGGCAGGAGGGATTAATTACCAACGGTAATCATGGCGTTTTTCCCAGCTATCAACCTCTTTTTCTGCCTGATCTTTCTGGTAACCGTAACGTTCCTGGATTTTACCCACTAACTGGTCACGTTTGCCTTCAATGACCGTCATGTCATCATCGGTCAGTTTGCCCCATTGCTCTTTCACTTTACCTTTGAACTGTTTCCAGTTACCGCCGACTTCGTCTTTATTCATATTCAAATCCTCATCGTTAGGTGGTGAATGAGAGTACGCTCACTTTTCTTCTGAACGTGGGATTAAGTGTAGTCAGGAATCTGGCTTAGGATTATTTATTCAGAATTTTTAACCGTCACGCTCCGGCAAACCAGGTTCCGTTACGCCAGTGACGACGCCAGATAGCAGCCAGAGAAAGCCCGCGCAGCGCCAGAAAGACGGTTAACGCCAGCCATAAACCATGGTTACCCAACCACGGCAACGTCAGTAGAGTTAAAGCAAACCCTGCTGCAGCGACTGCCATACTATTGCGCATTTCGGCAGCGCGTGTTGCGCCAATAAACATACCGTCCAGCAGATAACACCAGACTCCCACCAGCGGTAAAATAACCTGCCAGATTAGGTAGCGATCGGCCAGATTCTGGATCTGCGTTAACGACGTTAGCAACGCGATGATATATTCACCCGCCAGCAAATAAACCACCGAAAACAACAGTGCCACGATCCCCGACTGGCGGCATGCAGCGCGCCAGACATCCAGTAACTGGCTACCGTCGCGCGCGCCATACGCCTGACCGGAGTGGGCTTCAACGGCATAGGCAAAACCATCCAGCGCATAGGCGGTAAAGGTGAGTAGCGTCATCAGAACCGCGTTGACGGCGATAATATCGCTCCCCAGTCGCGCGCCAAGAACTGTTATTGCGCCAAAACAGAGTTGCAGCAGCAGTGATCTCAGCATAATGTCGCGGTTAAGCGCCAGCAAACGTCGGAAGTTTCCTCGCCAGGCTGTTTTCAGCATTTCGCCGGAGATACCGCGTAGTTTGATGATTTTACGCACCATGAGCAGGCCAATAAGCAACGTCGCATATTCGGCAAGCACTGTTGCCAGCGCCGCGCCTTGCACGTTCATATGCAGCCCCATCACCAGCCAGACATCCAACACAATGTTGAGGATATTGCCAACCACTAACAAAATCACTGGCGCGCGGGCATATTGCACGCCGAGCAACCAGCCGAGCAGCACCAGATTCGCCAGCGACGCAGGCGCGCTTAACCAGCGGATTTCAAGAAAGCGCCGCGCCTGTTCCAGAACCGCTTCGCTACCGCCAACAATATCCAGCGCCAGCTCGATAATCGGCGTACGCAGTAACGCAATCAACACTCCGGCCCCCAGTGCCAGCAGCAACGGCTGCACCAGCGCACGCGCTAATGCCTGAGGATTTTTGGCACCATAAGCCTGTGCAGTAAGCCCGGTAGTGCTCATACGCAAAAACAGCAACAGCATAAAGAGAAAACTGGTCGCCGTTGCGCCAACCGCCACGCCGCCCAGATAAACCGGGCTATCAAGATGACCAATGACCGCCGTATCAACCAGCCCCAGCAAGGGAACGGTGATATTGGAGAAAATCATGGGTAAGGCGAGATGCCAGAGTGCTTTATCAGATGAAGTGAGGAATGCCATGCAGACAAGCCTGATGAAGAGAGATTAAAAACAAACCGCGATGCCAGGCGGCATCGCGGTATCAGAGATAAATTACAGCCAGTCGCCGTTGCGAATAACCCCAACCGCCAGCCCTTCAATGCTGAAGCTCTGCTGACGAAGGTCAACGACAATTGGTTTAAACTCGCTATTTTCTGGCAGAAGCTCGACTTTATTGCCCTGTTTTTTCAGACGTTTAACGGTAACTTCGTCATCTATACGCGCGACAACAACCTGACCATTACGCACATCCTGGGTTTTATGCACCGCCAGCAAGTCGCCGTCCATAATGCCGATATCTTTCATCGACATCCCACTGACGCGCAGCAGGAAATCGGCATTCGGTTTGAACAGGGAAGGATCGACCTGATAATGACCTTCAATATGCTGCTGCGCCAGAAGCGGTTCACCGGCAGCCACACGACCTACCAGTGGCAATCCTTCTTCCTCTTCCTGCAACAGACGAATCCCGCGCGATGCGCCGGAAACAATTTCAATCACGCCTTTGCGTGCCAGCGCCTTCAGATGTTCTTCTGCCGCATTTGGGGAACGGAACCCCAAACGCTGCGCGATTTCCGCACGCGTCGGCGGCATACCTGTCTGGCTGATGTGATCACGGATGAGATCAAACACCTCTTGTTGCCTGGCCGTTAACGCTTTCATTCCGCCCCCTGGGTGTATATACAGTTATGCTGTGAGTATATACAGCAAAAGGTGATTTTGGAACCATAAACTGCACAATAAACCAGAGATTTATCGAATTCTGGAAGCGTCATCCAAAATGCGACCATAACAGAATGCACCAGGTAATCACGGCGACGATAATGGCGATCAGCACCGCGGCGGAGCCCATATCTTTCGCCCGCCCGGAAAGCTCATGGTATTCAGAACCAATACGGTCAACCACCGCTTCGATGGCACTATTGAGAATTTCCACAATCATCACCAGCATGACAGAACTAATAAGCAGTACGCGGGTTATTGCATCCACATCCAGCCAGCAGGCAATGACCACTGCCAACAACACCGCCACGCCTTCCTGACGGAATGCCGCTTCGTTGATCCATGCGGCACGTAAACCTTTCCAGGAATAGCCAGCGGCTTTGATAATTCGAGTGAATCCAGTGGTATTATTGGCCATCGAAAGAACCTTTTTACATTATGAGCGTCAATATCAGTGTACCGTTGAATCCGAAGATTACGGTTAGCGTAACGTCGCGCGAAACATAAGCGGATACCACAGAATTTCCCATGACTTTCTGCTATCCTTCCCGCGCATTAGCATTATTAACCAGAGGCTTTACATCGTTTATGTCCGGCTGGCCACGAATTTACTACAAATTACTGAATTTACCATTAAGCATCCTGGTAAAAAGCAAGTCTATTCCGGCAGATCCTGCCCCGGAACTGGGACTCGATACCTCTCGTCCAATTATGTACGTTTTACCGTACAACTCAAAAGCGGATTTGCTGACGTTGCGCGCCCAGTGCCTGGCGCACGATCTGCCTGACCCATTAGAGCCGCTGGAAATAGACGGCACGTTACTGCCACGCTATGTGTTTATTCACGGCGGGCCGCGTGTTTTCACCTATTACACGCCGAAAGAAGAGTCCATTAAGCTGTTCCACGACTATCTCGATCTGCACCGTAGCAACCCGAATCTGGATGTGCAAATGGTGCCAGTATCGGTGATGTTTGGTCGTGCGCCGGGGCGTGAAAAAGGTGAAGTGAATCCACCTCTGCGCATGCTCAACGGCGTGCAGAAATTTTTCGCCGTGTTATGGCTCGGTCGCGACAGTTTTGTGCGTTTCTCTCCGTCAGTTTCGCTGCGCCGCATGGCTGACGAACACGGCACGGATAAAACCATCGCCCAAAAACTGGCGCGCGTGGCGCGTATGCACTTTGCCCGCCAGCGTCTGGCTGCTGTGGGGCCGCGTCTACCCGCTCGTCAGGATTTGTTCAATAAACTGCTCGCCTCGCGCGCCATTGCCAAAGCGGTAGAAGATGAAGCGCGCAGCAAAAAAATCTCCCATGAAAAAGCGCAGCAGAACGCTATTGCGCTGATGGAAGAGATTGCGGCGAACTTCTCTTACGAGATGATCCGCCTGACTGACCGTATTCTGGGCTTCACCTGGAACCGACTTTATCAGGGCATCAACGTCCATAACGCCGAGCGCGTTCGCCAGCTGGCCCACGACGGTCATGAGCTGGTGTATGTGCCTTGCCACCGTAGCCACATGGACTACCTGCTGCTTTCTTACGTGCTGTATCACCAGGGGCTGGTGCCGCCGCATATCGCCGCCGGGATCAACCTGAACTTCTGGCCTGCCGGGCCGATTTTCCGCCGTCTGGGGGCATTCTTTATTCGCCGTACTTTTAAAGGCAATAAACTTTATTCCACCGTTTTCCGTGAGTATCTCGGCGAGCTGTTCAGCCGTGGTTATTCCGTCGAGTACTTTGTGGAAGGTGGTCGTTCCCGTACAGGCCGTTTGCTGGATCCGAAAACCGGTACGCTGTCGATGACTATTCAGGCGATGCTGCGTGGTGGTACACGTCCGATTACGTTGGTTCCGATCTACATCGGTTATGAGCACGTCATGGAAGTGGGTACTTACGCCAAAGAACTGCGCGGCGCGACGAAAGAGAAAGAGAGCCTGCTGCAGATGCTGCGCGGCTTAAGCAAACTGCGTAATCTCGGTCAGGGCTACGTCAACTTCGGTGAACCAATGCCGTTGATGACCTACCTTAACCAGCACGTGCCAGACTGGCGTGAATCTATTGATCCAATCGAAGCGGTGCGTCCGGCCTGGTTAACGCCGACGGTGAATAACATTGCTGCCGATCTGATGGTACGCATTAACAACGCGGGCGCGGCTAACGCCATGAACCTGTGTTGTACTGCACTGCTGGCGTCACGTCAGCGCTCACTCACTCGCGAACAATTGACTGAGCAGCTTAATTGTTATCTCGATTTGATGCGCAACGTGCCTTACTCCACGGACTCTACTGTTCCTTCGGCCAGTGCCAGCGAGCTTATCGATCACGCGCTGCAGATGAACAAGTTTGAAGTTGAGAAGGATACTATCGGCGACATCATCATTCTGCCGCGCGAGCAAGCGGTACTGATGACCTACTATCGCAACAACATTGCGCATATGTTGGTCCTGCCTTCGCTGATGGCGGCGATTGTGACGCAGCATCGCCACATCTCCCGCGGCGTATTGATGGAGCACGTCAATGTGCTGTATCCAATGCTGAAAGCGGAGCTGTTCCTGCGCTGGGATCGCGACGAGTTACCGGGCGTGATTGATGCGCTGGCGAATGAAATGCAACGTCAGGGGCTGATTACCCTGCAAAATGACGAACTGCATATCAATCCGGCGCACTCCCGCACGCTTCAGTTGCTGGCCGCAGGCGCGCGCGAAACGCTACAACGTTATGCGATTACCTTCTGGTTATTGAGCGCTAACCCGTCGATCAACCGCGGTACGCTGGAGAAAGAGAGCCGCACCGTGGCACAACGTCTCTCCGTGCTGCACGGTATCAACGCACCGGAGTTCTTCGACAAAGCAGTGTTCAGTTCTCTGGTCCTGACACTGCGTGATGAAGGGTATATCAGCGACAGCGGCGACGCCGAACCGGCAGAGACGATGAAGGTCTATCAGTTGTTGGCGGAGTTGATTACGTCCGATGTACGTTTGACGATTGAGAGTGCGACGCAAAGCGAAGGGTAATCGGTGAGCGTTGCCGGATGCGGCGAAAACGCCTTATCCGGCCTACAATAACCTGCAAAATCAATAAATTGCGATGTGTTATGTAGGCCTGATAAGCGCAGCGCATCAGGCAGCTTTTCACAGAAAAAAAGCCGGATGACCATGATCCTCCGGCTTTTTTACATCGTCAGAAATGCCAGTAACTCATTGCCAGCCCTAAAAACAGCACCAGGCCAACATAGTTATTATTCATAAATGCTTTAAAGCAGGCTTCGCGCTCGCGGTTGGCAATCAGTTTTTGTTGATAAACAAACAGTGCGCCCGCGACCAGAATTGACCAGTAATATCCCCAGCCTAAGCCATTTAACTCGCCGACAATCGCCATCAGCACCAGTACGCCAATCTGCAAAATGCCGATAATCAACTTATCGTATTGGCCGAACAAGATGGCGGTGGACTTAATGCCAATCTTCACGTCATCGTCACGATCGACCATCGCATACTGCGTGTCATAAGCCACCGCCCACAGAATATTGGCAAGGAACATCAGCCAGCAGCTTAACGGCACCGATTCACTCACCGCGGCAAAAGCCATTGGAATCGACCAGCCAAACGCCGCGCCCAGCACCACTTGCGGTAAATGGGTATACCGCTTCATAAACGGGTACACCCACGCCAACGCCAGTCCGGCAATCGACAACAGAATGGTCATCGTGTTCAGCGTCAATACCAGTAGGAACGAAATCAGCACCAGCACCACAAATAGCGTTCGCGCCTCTTTCTCCGTAACCGCTCCGCTGGGAAGCGGTCGGTTTGCTGTGCGCTTCACATGACCATCAAATTTACGGTCAGCGTAGTCATTCACCACGCACCCGGCGGCGCGCATCAGCCAGACGCCAGCGACGAACACCGCCAGAATCCAGAGTTGGGGAACACCCGGCGTTGCCACCCACAACGCCCACAATGTTGGCCAGAGCAGCAGTAACGCGCCTATTGGCTTATCCGTACGCATTAAGCGATGAAACGCCAGCAGCTTATTCTGCGTCAGACTCCACTCCATATTTTTTTCCTCTTAGTACAACGGTGACGCCGGTAAAAACAGTTCAGTCAGCAACAGCGGCTTACCGCTTAATCGCAGGCGGGAACGGCGCCCCCAAAGTCCGGCATCACGGCCTATCTCAATAAAGTCCCGGGTTAATGTCGATGATGTGAACAGATAACGTCCTAATGGCGTTTTACCCAATTTTTGTAACGCCAGCTCGGGGCCACTTAACGTTGACACAGGGACGACGGTACGCCCGGCAAGCCAGGGTTCCCCATCGGCACATAGCAAAATTTCACGTAACCAGTAACGAGGTTCTTTCGGTAGCAGCGGTAATTCTTCGGGGATTTCATTCTGTTCGACAAATCCTTCGCGGATCATCGTCACGCTCACCGTTTTTCCCTGCTGTTCAAAACGTTTAGTCATGGAATCTTCGAGCAACAACCAGTCGAGTAGTTGCGGTTCCAGCGCAGGGATCTCTGCAAAATAGCGCAGCGCACGCAGTTGCGTTAACGCGGGGTGTGACATGCCGAACTCTCCGTTACATAACGTAAAGGCATTGTATCGCAGAAAAGCGATAACGGGAGATGTAAAGCATATTAAGTGATCTAATGCGCAACAAAAACGCAACAATCACATGGAAAGAGAAAAAAAGGTGCGCCAGGAGACGCACCAGTTGTTGCAAAATCAGCACTGTGGGGCGTAATTACCCCTTGCCTTTTACACTGCTGATAAAGGTGGAACGGGCAGATGTCGATCCCAGGCGTTCAGCTTCATCAAGCAGTTTTAACGCCTTATCAACATCACCTTTCGCGACAGCGTTTTTGATCGCGGTATTAAAATAACTTTCCGTGTCGTTGAGCATCGGTTCACTTTTCTTCGCTGGCGCCGGAGCTGGCGTTGCTGCGACTGGTGCCGTATAGGTCGCCGGAGCCGCAGTGTTGCCCACGGTCACCGGGCCTGGGCCAGATGAACCAAATAGCGGTCCCACCAGCACACTGGAGCTGGAGTTGGTTTTCACTTTCAGTTTCAGCAGACCATCGGTGGTATGACGGGCTACCGGGTCTGGAATATCAGGGATCGAGTTGCCGACGCCTTTGGCATAGGCTTTTGCCGGGTCGAGTAGTTGTGTCGTCTGCTGGAGATCTTTTTCAGTGGTAAAGACCAGAACATACAGTTTTTGCTGCCCCAACGCTGGCGTCAGGCGCATAACCCCTTCCAGACGATCTGCGCTCATGACGCCTGGTTCCTGGTAGGTGAAATAACTGCTGGGGAAGAAGGCTGATGGGGTCATGTTCTGATCAAGAATCAGCACGTTCGGCACAAATACGCTAGTTTGTTTGTTCACTTCGCTGGTCAGCGTAAGGGTCAGTTCGCCAATATTTGCCGGAACGCTGTATGCCGCAACCGGGCCGCTGATACCAGGAACGTTCAAACGTTGGCCGCCAGTCGCTAACTGGGTAGTCTGAGTTTTGGATTGATCGACGGGTGTCCAGGTTAATTGTTGTAGTGCGGCAGATGGAATAGCTGGTGCGTCACTGGTGTTTTGCGGTACGTAGTTGACGTCGGCAAGGCTAATTCCAGGCGCGCTCGCCAGCAACCCTGCTGATAAACAGAGGGCGATGAGACTTTTATTCATTTTCATTGTTTTCACCTCAAAATCTGGAGTTCAGCGGTAGCCAGGCAATAGCGCGCTTAACCCGATAATCAGAAGGGCTTACGCCCCTTATAGATAATGACAACCTGTTTTCATGCCGGATGCGGCGTGAACGCCTTATCCGGCCTACATTCGCCAACAGTTGTAGGCCTGATAAGACGCGACAGCGTCGCATCAGGCATTGATTACCGGATGCGGCGTGAACGCCTTATCCGGCCTACATTCACCAACAGTTGTAGGCCTGATAAGACGCGACAGCGTCGCATCAGGCGTTGATTACCGGATGCGGCGTGAACGCCTTATCCGGCCTACGATTAGCTATTACCACCAGATTTCCATCTGGGCGCCGAAGGTCCACTCGTCGCTATCGCCGCGACCGAAGCTTCCGCCTTCGAAGTTCGCCGGAACGGCTTTACCGTAGTTCGGGTTGGAAGAGGAACTACCGTTGTAGTCATAGCCCCATTTCTCATCCCACTTAGCGTAGGTTGCGAAGACACGGATTGCCGGGCGTGACCAGATGCTGTCGCCAGCCTGCCATTGTTGTGCAAGGGTGATTTTGTACTGATTGTTCTTGTCGCCAGTACGCTGGGATTCGACGTTGTCGTAGCCCACTTCCAGCAAGGTACTCATGATCGGCGTCCACTTGTACATCGGACGAATACCGACGGTCCACCATTTGGTGCCGTTGTCGTTATCCCAGTTGATGTCCTGGTACATACCCACGTACATCATGTCCCAGTTGTCACCCATAGAAATCGCACCATGATCCAGGATACGCAGCAGGTGACCGTTGTTGTTGATATTGTAGGCAAATTTTTCGTTATCAAACGCAACGCCAGAACCCTGCGACAGACCTTTACCCTGCGAGGTCATCGAGTCAGTAGCGTACTGAACAACAAACTTGTTAAAGCCTTTCAGGATGCTCTGGGTATGCTCGGCAGTGAACATCCAGCCATCTTTCGATGCACCATCAACCAGACGGTAGTTATCACGCAGGTTAGCGCGACCATAGTCGACACCCAGCTCTAAAGTTCCGCCCGGGTTGATTTCCATCTGCGCTAAACGCACGTCGAAGACATCGTTCGCTGTCTCGTTGGTATAGTCATAAATATTGTTGCTGGCGAAAGAGGAGGAACCACCTGCTTCAGAAGAGCGGGTTGCTGCCAGAGAGAGTTTACCGAAGCCAACATCAATGTTTTCCAGACCGGCACCAGGACCAGAAATATCCCAGTAGTAGAAGTCGATCATATGAACGTCATGACGCTGATAGAAACGCTTACCGGCCCAAATGGTGGAACCAGGCAGCCATTCAATCAGGTTTTTACCCTGCACGTTCGCTTCACGGAAGGCCGGATCGGTGGCTTCCCAGTCATTCTGTTGTGCTACGGAATAGGCCACGTTAGTGTCGAAATAGAAGCTCTTATCGCCCTCTTTCCACACTTCCTGTCCCAATTTTAATTCAGCATAAGTTTCACATTCGTTGCCAAGACGGTATTTACTTTGAGCACCGGTAGTCTGGAAACACTGTTGTTCACCGCCGCTCCCTGTCCAGCCGATACCGGAACGAGCGTAACCGTGGAAATCCACAGCCATTGCCTGAGCAGACATTACGCCCGCTGCGACGGCAACCGCCAGAGGAAGTTTGCGCAGAGTAATCATCATTCTATCTCCTGAGTCATTGCTTTTCTTTTTTCACATCACCTGTCACAGGTTTTGTGTCTTTTGTAGGGTGCTTAAACGCCCGGCTCCTGATGCAGTCGACGACACGCAGTGCCATCTTCACGGAACAGATGGCAACGCTCTGGCGGCAGGCCGATAGCGAATGTGGCACCTTCTTCTACCAACACTACGTCAGACTGGCGGTACACCAGGTTTTGACGAATGGAAGGGATCTGGATATGAATTTGGGTTTCGTTGCCGAGTTGTTCGACGACCTGAACTTCACCTTCAAGGATGACGTCGGCAATATCACTTGGCAGTAGATGTTCCGGGCGAATGCCAAGTGACATGTTGGCTCCGACCTGAACGTTGTGGCTTTCAACCGGAAGCCAGACTTGCTGGAGGTTTGGCATCGGCAGCTCAACCTGGACTTGATCGATTGCAACGGCGGTCACTTTTACCGGCAGGAAGTTCATCTTCGGCGAACCGATAAAACCGGCGACAAAGCGGTCGGCCGGGTAGTGATACAACTCAAGCGGTTTCCCGACCTGCGCCACGCGCCCGGCATCCAGTACCACGATTTTATCGGCCAGCGTCATCGCTTCGACCTGATCGTGGGTGACGTAGATCATCGTGCGGCCCAGACGTTTATGCAGGCGGGAGATTTCGATACGCATCTGCACACGCAGCGCAGCATCAAGGTTGGAGAGCGGTTCATCGAGTAAAAACACGCTTGGCTCGGCCACCAGTGTTCGACCAATCGCCACTCGCTGACGCTGCCCACCGGAGAGTGCCTTCGGTTTGCGATCCAGCAAGTGCGCCAGTTGCAGAACTTCCGCCACCTGGTTAACGCGCTGGTTGATCACCTCTTTCTTCGCGCCCGCCAGTTTCAGGCCAAAGGACATGTTTTCTGCCACTGACAGATGGGGATAGAGCGCATAGGACTGGAACACCATTCCGACGCCGCGTTCGGCTGGCGGGGTGTCGTTCATTCGTTTCTCACCGATGAACAGGTCGCCGCTGGTAATCGTCTCAAGGCCGGCAATCATGCGCAGTAATGTTGATTTACCGCAGCCAGATGGCCCGACAAACACCACGAATTCGCCTTCGTGGATCTCGAGATTAATATCTTTCGATACCACGACCTCACCCCAGGCTTTCGTTACATTTTGCAGCTGTACGCTCGCCATGCCCTTCTCCCTTCGTTACAACCTGTCATCGACAGCAACATTCATGATGCGGTGACTATGCTTCATCGACAGATGGCTTAAATCCTCCACCCCCAGGCTTTTTTATGGGGGAGGAGGCGGGAGGACGAGAAGAAGGCATCTGCATACTAATCCGATGAAAAGTACGGAAATTCGTGAAGTTGCTTGCAAAAATCATGGCGATTTTATGTGCGCCAACCCGCAATACTGCTGCTTCTGTGACAGAGATCACGCAAAGCGAAGGTGGGGCGTAGGGGCAAGGAGGATGGAAAGAGGTTGCCGTATAAAGAAACTAGAGTCCGTATAGGTGTTTTCACAAGCACTTCACCAACAAGGACCAGAGATTATGAAAATAAAAACAGGTGCACGCATCCTCGCATTATCCGCATTAACGACGATGATGTTTTCCGCCCCGGCTCTCGCCAAAATTGAAGAAGGTAAACTGGTAATCTGGATTAACGGCGATAAAGGCTACAACGGCCTCGCTGAAGTCGGTAAGAAATTCGAGAAAGATACCGGAATTAAAGTCACCGTTGAGCACCCGGATAAACTGGAAGAGAAATTCCCTCAAGTTGCGGCAACTGGCGATGGTCCGGACATCATCTTCTGGGCGCACGACCGCTTTGGCGGCTACGCCCAGTCAGGCCTGCTGGCTGAAATTTCCCCGGACAAAGCGCTCCAGGACAAGATATATCCGTTCACCTGGGATGCCGTGCGTTTTAACGGCAAACTCATTGCTTACCCAATTGCAGTTGAAGCGTTATCGCTGATTTATAACAAAGATCTGCTGCCGAACCCGCCAAAAACCTGGGAAGAGATCCCGGCGCTGGATAAAGAACTGAAAGCGAAAGGTAAGAGCGCGCTGATGTTCAACCTGCAAGAACCGTACTTCACCTGGCCGCTGATTGCTGCCGACGGTGGTTATGCGTTCAAGTATGAAAACGACAAATACAACGTGAAAGACGTTGGCGTGGATAACGCTGGCGCGAAAGCGGGTCTGACCTTCCTGGTTGATCTGGTTAAAAACAAACACATGAATGCGGATACTGATTACTCCATCGCAGAGGCAGCCTTTAACAAAGGAGAAACTGCGATGACCATTAATGGTCCGTGGGCATGGTCCAACATCGATACCAGCAAAGTGAACTACGGCGTGACGCTGCTGCCGACCTTCAAGGGGCAACCGTCCAAACCGTTCGTTGGCGTGCTGAGTGCAGGCATTAACGCGGCCAGTCCGAACAAAGAGCTGGCGAAAGAGTTCCTCGAAAACTACCTGCTGACCGACGAAGGTCTGGAAGCGGTGAATAAAGATAAACCGCTTGGCGCCGTGGCGCTGAAGTCTTACCAGGATCAGCTGGCGAAAGATCAGCGCATCGCCGCCACCATGGATAACGCCAAGAATGGTGAAATCATGCCGAACATCCCGCAGATGTCCGCCTTCTGGTATGCCGTGCGTACCGCAGTGATCAACGCAGCCAGTGGTCGTCAGACTGTTGATGCCGCGCTGAAAGATGCACAGGGTCGTATCACCAAGTAATGCTGTGAAATGCCGGATGCGGCGTAAACGCCTTATCCGGCCTACGAAAACGAAACGTATGTAGACCTGATAAGACGCACCAGCGTCGCATCAGGCAGTTGTTGCCGGATGCGGCGTGAACGCCTTATCCGGCCTACGAAAACGAAACGTATGTAGGCCTGATAAGACGCACCTGCGTCGCATCAGGCAGTTGTTGCCGGATGCGGCGTAAACGCTTTATCCGTCCTGGAATGAGGAAGAACCCCATGGATGTCATTAAAAAGAAACATTGGTGGCAAAGCGACGCGCTGAAATGGTCAGTGTTAGGTCTGCTCGGCCTGCTGGTGGGTTACCTTGTTGTTTTAATGTACGCACAAGGGGAATACCTGTTCGCCATTACCACGCTGATTTTGAGTTCAGCGGGGCTCTATATTTTCGCCAACCGTAAAGCTTACGCCTGGCGCTATGTTTATCCGGGAATGGCAGGAATGGGGCTATTCGTCCTCTTCCCTCTGGTTTGTACCATCGCCATCGCCTTCACCAACTACAGCAGCACCAATCAGCTTACCTTTGAACGCGCTCAGGAAGTTCTGTTGGACCGCTCCTGGCAGGCAGGGAAAACCTATAACTTTGGGCTTTATCCCGCGGGCGACGAGTGGCAACTGGCACTCACCGACGGCGAAACCGGCAAAAATTATCTCTCAGACGCTTTCAAATTTGGCGGCGAGCAAAAACTGGAACTGAAGGAAAGCGCCACGCAGCCTGAAGGCGAGCGTGCGAATCTGCGCGCGATTACCCAGAATCGTCAAGCCCTGAGCAACATTACTGCCATTCTGCCGGATGGTAACAAAGTGATGATGAGCTCCCTGCGCCAGTTCTCTGGCACTCAGCCGCTGTACACATTAGGCGATGACGGTACGCTGACCAATAATCAGAGCGGCGTAAAATATCGTCCAAACGACCAGATTGGTTTTTACCAGTCCATCACTGCTGACGGCAACTGGGGTGACGAAAAACTCAGCCCAGGTTATACCGTGACTACTGGCTGGAAAAACTTTACTCGCGTCTTCACCGACGAAGGGATCCAAAAACCGTTCCTCGCAATTTTCGTCTGGACCGTGGTGTTCTCGCTTATCACCGTCTTTTTAACGGTGGCGGTCGGCATGGTGCTGGCGTGTCTGGTGCAGTGGGAAGCGTTGCGCGGCAAAGCTATCTACCGCGTACTGCTGATTCTGCCCTACGCGGTGCCATCGTTTATTTCAATTTTGATTTTCAAAGGATTGTTCAACCAGAGCTTTGGTGAAATCAACATGATGTTGAGCGCGCTGTTTGGCGTGAAGCCCGCCTGGTTCAGCGACCCGACCACCGCACGAACGATGCTGATTATCGTCAACACCTGGCTGGGTTATCCGTACATGATGATCCTCTGCATGGGCTTGTTGAAAGCGATTCCGGACGATCTGTATGAAGCCTCAGCAATGGATGGCGCAAGTCCGTTCCAGAACTTTTTTAAGATTACGCTACCGCTGCTGATTAAGCCGCTCACACCGCTAATGATCGCCAGCTTCGCCTTTAACTTTAACAACTTCGTGCTGATTCAACTGTTGACCAACGGCGGCCCGGATCGTCTTGGCACCACCACGCCAGCCGGTTATACCGACCTGCTCGTTAACTACACCTACCGTATCGCCTTTGAAGGCGGCGGTGGTCAGGACTTCGGTCTGGCGGCGGCGATTGCCACGCTGATCTTCCTGCTGGTGGGTGCGTTGGCGATAGTGAACCTGAAAGCCACGCGAATGAAGTTTGATTAAGGGAGATAACAAAAATGGCAATGGTCCAACCGAAATCGCAAAAAGCACGTTTGTTTATTACTCACCTGCTACTGCTACTTTTTATCGCGGCGATTATGTTCCCGCTGCTGATGGTCGTTGCAATCTCGCTGCGCCAGGGAAACTTCGCAACCGGTAGCCTGATCCCGGAACAAATCTCATGGGATCACTGGAAACTGGCGTTAGGTTTTAGCGTTGAACAGGCTGATGGTCGCATTACGCCACCGCCGTTCCCGGTACTGCTGTGGCTATGGAACTCGGTGAAGGTCGCCGGAATTTCCGCGATTGGTATCGTGGCGCTCTCTACCACCTGCGCCTACGCCTTCGCCCGTATGCGCTTTCCTGGCAAAGCGACGCTGCTGAAAGGGATGCTGATTTTCCAGATGTTCCCGGCGGTACTCTCACTGGTGGCGTTGTATGCGTTATTTGACCGCCTGGGCGAGTATATTCCGTTCATCGGCCTGAATACCCACGGTGGCGTTATCTTCGCGTACCTGGGTGGGATTGCACTGCACGTCTGGACCATCAAAGGTTATTTCGAAACCATCGACAGCTCGCTGGAAGAAGCGGCGGCGCTGGACGGCGCGACACCGTGGCAGGCTTTCCGCCTCGTCCTGTTACCGCTGTCAGTACCGATTCTGGCGGTGGTGTTCATCCTGTCGTTTATTGCTGCCATTACCGAAGTTCCGGTCGCATCATTGTTACTGCGTGACGTGAACAGCTACACCCTGGCCGTGGGTATGCAGCAATACCTCAACCCGCAAAACTACCTGTGGGGCGATTTTGCTGCCGCTGCCGTGATGTCTGCATTACCCATCACCATCGTCTTCTTGCTGGCCCAACGCTGGCTGGTCAACGGCCTGACGGCAGGTGGTGTGAAAGGTTAAAGATGTTGTTGTGCCAATGTTATGCCGCTACACCCTCAACTTACGTTATCCCAACTTGTGACTGTTATTCGGCGCTCTTCGGAGCGCCTCTTTTTTATTCCCGCTTCAGCCGTTTCGAATTACACAGCCATAGGGTTATCACCAGTAGCAGGATCGCCGCAGAGTAGATCAACACATCCAATGGTGATTTATGATCGACGATGATCAAGCGCACAATGGCGGTGATCCCGATATAGACAAAGTAACGTAGTGGGAAGTGAAAACCGGACTGAAAGTATTTCACAATCAGGGCGATAAATTCGAAATAGAGAAAGTAAACCACCAGCCCTTCCACCAGCTCGTACTTGCTGGTTTGTTCTGGCGCGAACAGCACATCAGCCAGATGCACCGTTTCTTTACCGAGAAAGACAACCAGAATCAGGCCCAGGCACAACAGGCCAAGATTGAGTACGGTCTGCAAAATAGTGGAGATAAACTCCACGCGGGGACGAGATAGCGACGTCATAACAGCCCTCCAACTCAGTGGCGAGCTTCCTGTATAACGTAAAAATGTGACGGAGATCTATATTTTTTGTGTATGTTTTGTTCAACCTGAAGTTAGATGGCTCCTTCCGCCAACGCCAGATGCGGCGTGAACGCCTTATCCGGCCTACACGTTGGTGCTAATCCGTAGGCCGGATAAGCCGCGCCTGGCGGCGCATCCGGCAAGACACACTGCCCAAAAAATCACCCATTCAGGTGATTCCCAGCCACCAGCAATGCGCGAAAAATCGACAATGTTCCTCTGGAACAAATGAAACGTAACCTGATAAAGGTGGTAAAAATGAAGCCTTATTTTGCTGCTTTGTTGTTATCAGTCTCTGTTCTTCCTGCTTTTGCCGGTCCGCTCGGTACTGCTGATAAAGCCGACCTTCCGCAAAGCAATGTCTCCAGCCCAATGATGGCCCAGTCGCTCAGGCAACCAGACCTGCAACCGATATCGACGGACAGGAAGACAGAATGTTTTCGCCTTTACACACCAGATCGCAAACCGGGGGTAAACTGCGTTCCTGATGGCTCGACAGGCCATTAAGAGTGAAGGTGCCAGTGATTGCGAAAACTGGCACCTTTCCCATGACTTAGCGGAAATTCACGCTACGGTCGCTGGTCATGTCATACAACTGGAACTTACGCCCAAGTTGCTGACCACCGTCACGCGTCAGCGGCGTCCAGCCAATCGCCGCACGGCTACGTGTCGGGCCAGACGAGAAGAGATCCAACGGTACAGAGACATACACGCCTTTGGTGAAGTCCCCTTCCCCATACTCCTCTTTCGAAACATTAGTGATCGTGGCATAGCCGCCAACCACCACGCCGCTATCAAAGCGTTTGGCTATCTCCAGCGTGCCGCCTTTATCCCCTGCCAGATACTGCCCGACGCTGGCTTTCACTAACACATCCTGAGCGAAAGATGGCGTCCAGTACGCGGTCAGATGTCCGGTTTTCACGCTGTAATCGGTGAATTTCATCATATCTTTTGCGCTACGCCAGTCGCGCTGTTTAACGTAGTTGGCATCCAGACCTAACGCCCAGTTGCTATCCAGCGGGCGATACAACACTTCTGCCCCCACACCGCCAAACATGGTTTCGAGATAACCGCCGTAGACCTGACCGTAGAAGCCGTTGCCCAGATGCTGGAAGTAGTTGGCTTGCAGGTTATTCACATAGACATCATTCTGCACATACTCACGCACATGGGTACGAACGCGCGGTAAGTGCGAGTCCTGTGGTGGATTGGTGTAGTTAAACTTGTCGTAGTTGTTCGCCAGGTTCGCAAACAGGCTACCGGTGGTGAGCAGATGGTCTGTCAGCCACAAATCCGCCGTTCCCATCACGCCAAGTTGGTACATGTAAAAGTTTTCCGGGCCACCGACTGACTGGTTTAAGACCGGATCGATATGGAAATCAAAGCGCGATTTGTCGATATACCATCCCTGCTCGGTGGACGCAGGAACCACCGGCTCGACGCGTTTTTGCGCCAGCTTCGTTTCGTGGCCCAACGGCTCTCCGGCGAGATGTTTTTTCAGGCTGGCGACATCGGTTTCCGTCGTCACCTGCGGCATGTTAAGGCGGTTTTCCGTGATACGGATCGTCTTGATCCCATCCGGCAGATCGTTCATCACGATCCGATTAGCACGGATGATCCCTTCACGCGAATCACGATATTTCACTTGCTCGCCGCTGACGTATAACGTATCGCCTTTCGTCTGGATCTGCGGATCGGCCAGTCCGGCGTTGTATTTCAACAGCGTTAACTGATTCGCCACCACCGAGTGCTGCAAAATGGCATCCTGTGGCTGCGGTTGATATTGCGGGCGGGCGTTATCGTTGTACGAAGGACGTAGATCGTTAAAGTTGGTGCGCAGCGTGACGCCAAACATAAAGGTGTTACCGCGTTCATAGCTAAGGTTAACGTCGGCCCAATCGGTAACGCGATAAATCGCCCCGACGTTAAACTTACTTTTTTGCTCCAGCTTCCCGGCAAAATCCTGCTGATAATTATTGCCCTCATATTCCAGTTTCAGGCGCAGCGGCTGCCAGGGCGTCTGGTATTCCACGCCGCCAAACAGTGAGGCCGGGCCGTGGAACATCTGGCTGCCGTCGATAGATCCCGCCTGTTTGTAGCTGTTATCGCGATAGCAATATTTATCACTGGCTGAACAGAGCGGATTTTTTACATTACCGCTGGTGCCCAGATATCCCCAGCCCAGGCCAAGCGTAAAATCGAACGGCCCCCAGGCTTTGCTGGCGACAAGATATTCCGCATCAAACAGCCCCGTACCGCCGATATCCCGCGCACCAACCGCTATCTGTGGCAGCCAGTAACTCTCTTCCCACAAACGCAGTTTGAGATCGAAGGCTTTATCTTTGTACGTTTGATCACCAGAGAACGCTTCGACGCTGCTGTACTGGCGGGTGCGCACGTCGGTGTAGCGTAGCGTTGTTTCCAGCCACGGGAAGAGTTGCACTGAGGCAGAGTAATAACGGTACTGATCGTTATCGCGATAGTTCAGACTTAACTCCCCTTCCCGCGCCATACGAGCGGTGGGTGTTTGTAACAAACCGACTCCGCCGAAATCCGATTGCGACGGGCCAATGGGTGCAGGATACGTTTCGCCGTAGCAGGCTGTGCTAATGCCCAGTGCCAGCAAGCTGAACAGATGTCTTTTTTTCATTATTGCGGTATCCGCTGCGTCAGAGTCTGAAGAATGTCGGCGTTCAGGGCGTCAGGCGCCTTACTCCAGACGGAGTCCGCCAGGCCAACATAAATAATGCTGCCGGGCATCGGCTCTACGTGACGCTTGTTCCAGTAAGCCACCGGCGCTTTTTGCGTGCGTCCGTCCGGGTAAACGACCCACGCATAGCTGCGATCCGCACCACTAAGCAGGCTCTGGCCGGAGAGATAGCTCGCCACATCGCGACCAGGGGTGAATGGCTGATTGCCAGGACGGCTGATAAGCCCGAACAGCGTGACAGTGGACGGTGGTGGTCCGACCCACAGCGTGTAGTTGCCCTGCAACGGCGGATTACCGCGTTCGGCAACGCGCACGATATCGGGATCAAGATTGATTTTTTGCCTGCCAGTCACCTTCAACACCTGAATTTGCTGGCGTAAAGCGTTAATGGCGGCGGCATCGTCGGTGCTGGAATCTGCGGCCAGTTCTGCCAGCCGTGTCAGCAACGCCTGCTGCTGGCGCAATGCTGCCGCCGTTGCCAGCTCTTCGCTGATCACCGCTCCGGGCCACCAGCTATTCGCCAGTCGTGGTTGCCCCACCAGATCAATTAAATGCTCTGCGCCCGTTAGCGTTTTGGCTTCGCTGTTGCCATTGCTGAATACCTTGACGGTTCCCGTCGCAAAGACCGATGACGCTCCCACGCTCAAAATCAACGCGACAATAGTTTGTTTAATCACTGTTTTGCCGCCTTGATGAGAGTGGTTTTCACCGGGAAGTAGTCCGCGCCGAGATACTGTTCCGACTGGCGAATTTGACCTTCGCTATCGATCCAGTAGCGGTTATGCCAGCGCGCCTGGTCGGTTGAGACTTCTTCGTCCAGCACACGAACCGGGGTTTCATCGCTGCCGACTTTGACGGTATCGGTACCATCCCATTTGAAGACCGAGCGTGCGGTGGCGTAGCGCACCTGCTTATACTCGGTCCAGCCCATCGTGCGGGTCCATGTTGCGCCATCAACGATTTGTGCGGGTTTGATCAGCGGGTCAGCGGCAAGGTTATTCACTTCAATCAGGTTGTCGCCGCCAAGCAAAGTCTTCACCAGACGCCCATGTTGTGTGACGAGAGTCGCCTGATCCTGAGTGACCCATTTTTGTTGTCCGTCTTCAGCAAAGGCCAAAACGACAAATAACTGTGGACCACCATTAAGCTGCATGTACTGGCTGGCGTAGGGCATATTTTGAATATCATCGTCCGTCAGTTGTACGCCTGGCGTACCGAACAGACTGTCCCACAGTGAATTGCCCAGCTCTTGAGTAGTGGCTGAACACGCCTGTAATAACAGGCAGATAAGAATGAGTGCAGGTCGCTTCACGACTCTTCTCCAGAGGGGCAGAATAACCACACCGGAGTGTGGTTATGGTAAATCCCCGTCATACTTCAAGCCTCAGATGCGATGACTCGAATTATTTTGGGGATACATACGTTATTACTGGGTACTGGTGGTCGTGGTTGTGGTGGTTCCGGTATTAGAACCATCACCGCCACCGGTTGCCGCGAGCGCGACACCCACCGCCGAGCTTACGGTGCTGACGCTGGTCGCGGAGGAACTCCCCGCCGAAACCGACGTTGCCGCCGACCCTGCCGCTTCGCCCACCTGTACAGGTGCAGCCCACGCAGAAGTCGCCGCAAGCGCAGATATGGCAAAAATGCCATACAGAACTTTTTTCATAAGAATTTCCCTTCATTGAATGAATGGAGATTTACCCAAAAACATTTCGGGCGGGATCGAGTATACACAACTAAAGCATGCGAATTACGGCGCGGGTAATTAGTGATGGGGTTTTAGGATAATTGGAATGAATATCAATTATATATTTTCATTATATATAAATAATCATGTAAATCATTAAGTTAAAATAAACACAAAAGTGATTAACCTGCGTATTTTCCGAAATTATCACAGACTAAAAATCTATTTTAGGATTAACCTCACGGTATGGCTTTTGTTAAATCACAGACAAGGGGATTTATCTGATAAAACAATGCCGACTTATAGTCGGCATTTTTATTAAGGTTATTTAATCAATTGTGCTATGTATCAATTGCCGAATACGACGTACATATCGGCAGAGACCTGTAGGCCTGATAAGACGCGACCGCGTCGCATCAGGGCACCGGTTGCCGGATGCGGCGTAAACGCCTTATCCGGCCTACGTAGCGACATCAGGCATGCACGATGATTAACCGCGCCATGCTTTATAGCGGTTAATCAGCCCATTGGTTGAGCTATCGTGGCTGCTGATTTCTTTGTCATCTTTCAGCTCCGGCAGAATGCGGTTCGCCAGCTGTTTACCCAGCTCCACGCCCCACTGGTCAAAGGTGAAGATGTTCAGGATCACGCCCTGAGTAAAGATTTTGTGCTCATACAGCGCAATCAATGCCCCCAGGCTAAACGGAGTGATTTCGCGCAGCAGGATAGAGTTGGTCGGGCGGTTGCCTTCGAACACTTTGAACGGCACTACGTAGTCGAGCGTTGCCGGATCTTTACCCTGATCGCGATACTCCTGTTCAACCACTTCACGGGATTTACCAAACGCCAGCGCTTCAGTCTGAGCGAAGAAGTTAGACAGCAGTTTCTGGTGGTGATCAGAGAGCGGATTATGAGTGATAGCCGGGGCGATGAAATCACACGGCACCATTTTGGTTCCCTGGTGGATCAGCTGGTAAAACGCGTGCTGACCGTTCGTACCTGGTTCACCCCAGATAATCGGGCCAGTCTGGTAATCCACGACGTTACCGTTACGGTCAACGTACTTACCGTTGGACTCCATATTGCCCTGCTGGAAGTACGCCGCGAAACGGTGCATATACTGGTCGTACGGCAGAATCGCTTCAGTTTCAGCGCCAAAGAAATTGTTGTACCAGATGCCGATCAGCGCCAACAGTACAGGCAGGTTTTTCTCCGCAGGCGTGGTGGAGAAATGCTTGTCCATCGCATGTGCGCCAGAAAGCAGTTCAACGAAGTTATCAAAGCCAATGGAGAGAACAATCGACAGACCAATCGCTGACCACAAAGAGTAACGGCCGCCGACCCAGTCCCAAAACTCGAACATGTTGGCGGTATCAATACCAAACTCGCCGACGGCTTTGGCGTTGGTGGAAAGCGCAGCGAAATGTTTCGCAACGTGTTTTTCATCACCTGCCGCTTTCAGGAACCAGTCACGCGCGCTATGAGCGTTGGTCATGGTTTCCTGAGTAGTAAAGGTTTTGGATGCTACCAGGAACAGCGTGGTTTCCGGGTTTACTTTTTTCAGCACTTCCGCGATGTGAGTCCCATCGACGTTAGAAACAAAGTGCATGTTCAGGTGATTTTTGTACGGACGCAGTGCTTCAGTCACCATGTACGGACCAAGGTCAGAACCGCCGATACCGATGTTCACCACGTCGGTGATTGCTTTGCCGGTATAGCCTTTCCACTCACCAGAAATAATCGCTTCCGAGAAGGTTTTCATCTTCTCCAGCACTGCGTTAACTTCCGGCATGACATCTTTGCCATCAACCAGAATCGGGGTGTTGCTACGGTTACGCAGCGCCACGTGCAGCACGGCACGGTTTTCGGTGCGGTTGATCTTCTCGCCAGAGAACATCGACTTAATCGCGCCCGCCAGATCGCACTCTTTCGCCAGATCCTGCAATTTCGCCAGCGTCTCTTCGGTGATGCGGTTTTTGGAGTAATCCACCAGCATCTGATCGTCGAAGGTTGCGGAGAACTTAGAAAAACGATCGCCGTCTTTAGCAAAAAGATCGGCGATCGTTACGTCTTTCATTTCATCGAAGTGTTTCTGTAGTGCCTGCCAGGCTGCGGTCTGTGTTGGATTGATGTTTTTCATTAGCAATACTCTTCTGATTTTGAGAATTGTGACTTTGGAAGATTGTAGCGCCAGTCACAGAAAAATGTGATGGTTTTAGTGCCGTTAGCTCGACTGGCTAGCGAAGAGGGTAAAAAGTATCGCTGTTATAAGCACAATTTCTCACCACTCCCGCTGCATGAAAAATCCGCATAATCCCAGCGTTGACAGCCTCCCCCACACCTTTTATTTATAAATACGGTTTGCGCCTGCACCGGTTTCAGTTCTGCCTTTGTGCCATGGTCGCTTCTTCCACTCCCTGACACGAGGTAGTTATGCCCGATATTGTTGTCTCTAAATTTGGTGGTACTAGCGTTGCTGATTTTGACGCCATGAATCGCAGCGCCGACATTGTGCTTTCCGATGCAAATGTGCGTTTAGTCGTCCTCTCGGCTTCCGCCGGGATCACTAATCTGTTGGTTGCTCTGGCTGAAGGACTGGAACCAGCTGAACGCTTCGCAAAACTTGATGCTATTCGCAATATCCAGTTCGCTATTCTGGAACGTCTGCGCTACCCCAATGTCATCCGCGAAGAGATTGAACGTCTACTGGAGAATATTACTGTGCTGGCGGAAGCTGCTGCACTGGCAACCTCTCCAGCGCTAACTGATGAACTGGTCAGCCACGGCGAACTAATGTCTACCCTGCTGTTTGTGGAGATTCTGCGTGAGCGCAATGTTCAGGCCCAGTGGTTTGATGTGCGTAAAGTGATGCGCACAAACGATCGCTTTGGCCGCGCGGAGCCAGATATTGCTGCGCTGAAGGAACTGTCTGCGCTGCAACTAACCCCACGTCTCAGCGAAGGTTTAGTCATCACTCAGGGCTTTATTGGGAGTGAAAGTAAAGGGCGAACCACAACACTTGGTCGCGGCGGTAGTGACTACACGGCGGCACTATTGGCAGAAGCGTTAAACGCTGCTCGTGTCGATATCTGGACAGATGTGCCGGGGATTTATACTACCGACCCACGCGTCGTGCCTGATGCTAAACGAATTGATGAAATCGCCTTTGAAGAAGCGGCTGAGATGGCAACCTTTGGCGCCAAAGTACTTCATCCGGCAACCTTACTGCCTGCAGTGCGCAGCGATATCCCGGTGTTTGTCGGTTCAAGTAAAGATCCGCGTGCTGGCGGTACTTTGGTGTGTAATAAAACCGAAAATCCGCCGTTGTTCCGTGCGCTGGCTCTGCGTCGCAAACAAACGCTGTTAACCCTGCATAGCCTGAATATGCTGCATTCTCGCGGCTTCCTCGCGGAAGTTTTCGGCATTCTCGCACGGCATAATATTTCGGTGGATTTAATTACTACGTCTGAGGTGAGCGTGGCGCTGACCCTCGACACTACCGGTTCAACGTCAACGGGCGATACGTTGCTGACACAATCGCTGCTGATGGAGCTTTCAGCGCTGTGCCGGGTGGAAGTGGAAGAAGGCCTGGCACTGGTGGCTCTGATTGGTAACGACCTGTCAAAAGCCTGTGGCGTTGGCAAAGAGGTGTTTGGCGTACTTGAACCGTTCAACATTCGCATGATTTGCTACGGCGCTTCCAGCCATAACCTGTGCTTCCTGGTACCAGGCGAAGACGCGGAGCAAGTCGTGCAGAAATTGCATAGTAATTTGTTTGAGTAAACGATCAGTACAGGCGAGTTGCGACTCCGTATCGCTACTCGCCATGCCGGTGCAATCATCACTACATACGACTCTGCTGCTTCTCCGTATGCACACGTTTGACTATCTTATAAATCCATTGCAGCGTCAGATTATATTTCTTCGCTAATTCGGCGTAGTTGCGCCCATCGCACTCGCTATAGATTTGGTAGTCACGCTCCGATGCTCGTCCGGAGATCCCCTTAGGGAAATAAATGCTTTGCCCACCCCAGTTGCGCATCATTCGATCGGCAATGGCAAAACCCACATTTTCTGCCGATGAGCTGTCCAGATTAATGCTCTCAATCAGAACTTGCGATGCATGAAAAGCCAGGTCGTTAATGATCTCCGGTGTCCGGGCCATCTCTTTTGATTTTCGTATCATTTTTCATCTCCATATATCTTGCATCCTGTATAAGACCCGATGCGTGTAAAACCACGGATATACGCTAAACAGTTGTTATTACTGTTACTCAATACATTCAACAAACAAATAAACAATTATCAGAAGTATAAAACTTTAATATCAATGAACTTCATAAATTCACAAAATAAATATATTGCTTGCGTTATGTTTCTTGCCAACAGGAGTACCATTTTACACGATGCTGTATGTGTATACAGTATTATTTTTACCTGTAGTGTAAAAATAACGTTCTCCTCACAGTCGCTAAATTTCTTAAACAAACTTTAAAAATCAAATAACTATCGACTACCTCTACGATCCACCATCATCTTTCCCCTGCATAATGACGCGCTTATTCTCCAGGTCAACTTTTACTCTTTTATTGATGGGGGGATTTATTAGCGGGCATGTTCATTTATAGAGAATCTATTTTTTAAAGTTATTTATTAAAGCCTTTTTCATTCTTCACTGGAGGGTTCTGACGACACTAAACGCTCACTTATGAGGAGATATCGTATGAAAAAAATCACATTTCCCCGGCTTTCCGGTTGGCTGGCTGCAGCCATTGCTCTGATTGCATTGATCGGCTGGACCTCTTCAGCACAAATCCCGGTCGTCATTTATAAACTAAGCCTGGTTTCGCTTTCCGCAGTACTGGGATACTGGCTCGATCGCAGTTTGTTCCCCTGGGCACGACCTGACTCTTTTTCCCCCTGGAAGGAGCCGCGTTGCTGCGCGGCGGCAATGATTCGTCGGGCTATCATCGTTGCTGCCGTCTGCCTTTCCGTCGCGTTAGGGCTATAGTGATGTGGCTGAAATATATCGTGTCTATGATTATTTTCGTTCTTTTCCCGCTTAACGCCTCTGAACCGCCGCGAGCCTCTCTGGCATGGCGAAACGAACTAATTCGTACCGCTCGAGAAGTCTGGGGACTGAACGCCCCAGTGGCTGACTTTGCCGGGCAATTACATCAGGAGTCTGCCTGGCTGCCAATGGCACGTTCCCCTGTTGGCGCGCAGGGTATGGCGCAATTTATGCCTGCTACAGCGACATGGATAAGCCAGTTGTATCCACAACTGCGTGAAAACAAACCGTATAACCCAACCTGGGCAATTCGCGCGCTGGTGCAATATGACCAGCATTTGTGGAAAAACATCTCTGCGAAAAATGATTGTCAGCGTATGGCATTTACCCTAAGCGCCTATAACGGCGGTCAGGGATGGGTTAACCGGGATAAAAAACTGGCTGCATCCAAAGGGTTAGATGCCACTATCTGGTTTGGTCATGTCGAGCAAGTCAACGCCGGGCGCAGCCCCTCGAACTGGCGAGAAAATCGTCGCTACCCAAAGATGATTCTCTATCAACACGCCGCCCGCTATTTACTCTGGGGACAGGCAAGCTGTCTTCACTAATCAGAGGGGCCGATGAAACTCAGTATCGATTTTTGGGAAGTGATCTCCCTTATGCTTTCCTTCGTTGGATTAATATTTGCTGCCGGAAAATTGCTGTTAGCACAAATTGAAAAACGACTTAATGAACGTTTTGAGTCTCTGGAAAATGCCCGCAGGGAATCAGAAACAAGTTGGTCGAAACTGGAAAGAGAATTTCTCGAATTTCGTGCCGAGCTTCCGCTGCATTATGTCCGCAGAGAAGATTATCTTCGTGGGCAAGCTGTATTAGAAGCAAAGCTGGATGCCTTATATAGCAAAATCGAGCTGTTACAACGTGGCAGCTATACTCTAAATAATTCGAGTTGCAGGAAGGCGGCAAGCGAATGAATCTCCAGGAGCTTACATAAGTAAGTGACTGGGGTGAGCTAACGCAGACGCAGCACATGCAACTTGAAGTATGACGAGTATATTAAATACATCCCCACCTTTAGGTAAGCGTGGGGATTTTTATAGTCATTCAATTTTTTCTCTAAATCACATTAAAAGATTCTTCACCTTCACTGCTTCAGAATACATTTCAACGATAACGAAGTGAGCGGTAATTAAGGTACACCTCATATGAAAACTTTATCTGTAATGAATTATGTCGTGGTTAAATTACGTATTCGGCATCCTGAAATGGACATATTTATTTCATCTACGGACGCCCAAAAATATATTCCACAGACACAGCAAATTGCGGTGATTATTAATTATAGCGGTTCTGTCTTTACCACGCCCGAAAGCAGTGATGCCATTGTGCAACAGCAAATACTCCGCTTAACCGCCACCGTTATTGTTGGCAAAAATTGTGACGCGTTAAACGCACTGGATCGCATACGCAGCACATTGGGTGGCCTTCAGCTTCCTGATTGCGATCGTCTTCTTTGGCTTGAAAAAGAAACTAATACGGGTGAGAGCGGCGGTTTCTGCCGCTACATCCTGGAAATGGCGACCAGCTCGCTGTTTATCGCTGAACAGGAAAGCACGGATCTTCCCCTGCTTACGGAAGTTAATTACGAGGAAACGGAATGAAATACATCTACAACGGCCCGGCAAGCGGCGTCACCCTTGCCGACGGACAAGAAATCTTATTGTGGCCGAACAGTGAAATTGATCTGCCAGAAGACAACGAGTGGGTCATGACCATGATTGCCCGCAATCACCTGACTCCTGTCATCACTCAGGAAGAACAAAACAACGCAGAGGAAATTGTACATGGCAGCTAATTACCTGCACGGTGTAGAAACCATTGAAATTGAAACCGGCCCGCGTCCGGTTAAAGCGGTAAAATCCGCCGTCATCGCTTTAATCGGTACGGCCCCCTGTGGTCCGGTAAACAAACCAACATTATGCCTTTCTGAAAGCGATGCCGCGCAGTTTGGCGCAGGCATGGCTAACTTTACGATCCCGCAAGCGCTGAAGGCAATTTATGACCACGGCGCCGGTACGGTGGTGGTGATTAACGTACTAGATCCGGCAAAACATGGCTCCAGCATCAGCAATGAGAGTATCACTTTTGATGCTAACAACCAGGCGAGACTCGCTCACCGCAATGTGCGTAACGTGGTACTAAAGCCCTCTTCATCAAATTCAACAACCTATAACACCGCAGCATTTAGCGTAGATGAACAAACAGGCATAATTACCCGAAAAGGAGCCGACATTCCTCCTGGGGCAAAAGTTTGCGCCTATTATTCCTGGTGCGATCCTACAAAGGTTACCGCAGCCGATATTATCGGTGCCGTTAATACCGCAGGCGATCGCACGGGGATGAAACTGCTACAGGACACTTATAACCTGTATGGTTTCTACGCCAAAATCCTGCTTGCTCCCGTTTTCTGTACGCAAAAATCGGTGACTACTGAGCTAATTGCACAAGCGGAAAAACTCGGTGCTATCGCCTACATTGACGCCCCAATCGGTACTACATTCCAGCAGGTGTTAGCTGGACGCGGTTCGCAAGGCGCAATCAACTTCAACACCAGCTCTGACCGTGCGCGTTTGTGCTATCCGCACGTCAAAGTTTATGACGGCGCAACCAACCAGGAAATTCTCGAACCGCTCTCTTCGCGCGCTGCCGGGCTGCGTGCCAAACTGGACGTGGAGAAAGGTTTCTGGTGGAGCAACTCAAACCAGGAAATTCAGGGTATTACCGGTATCGAACGTTCACTTTCCGCGATGATCGATGACCCGCAAAGTGAAGTGAATCAGCTCAACGAAAACGGCATTACCACTATTTTCAATAGTTACGGCTCTGGTCTGCGTTTATGGGGCAACCGCACTGCAGCATGGCCGACCGTGACCCATATGCGTAACTTTGAGAACGTTCGCCGCACGGGTGATGTGATTAACGAGTCGATCCGCTATTTCAGCCAACAGTATATTGATATGCCTATTAATCAGGCACTTATTGACGCGCTAACCGAATCGGTAAATACCTGGGGCCGAAAACTGATTGCCGACGGCGCACTGCTTGGCTTTGAGTGCTGGTACGATCCGGCGAGAAATTCACCGACTGAACTCAGCGCCGGGCATTTATTGCTGAGCTATAAATTCACCCCGCCGCCGCCGCTGGAACGTCTGACGTTTGAAACTGAAATTACTTCTGAATACTTAGTCTCTCTGGAGAGCAATAGCTAATGGCTGGAAAAATTCAAATTAATCGTATTACCAACGCCAATATTTATCTCGATGGTAATAACCTTTTAGGTCGTGCAACCGAAATTAAATTGCCGGATGTCAGTTTAATTATGCAAGAGCATAAGGCACTGGGCATGGTGGGTAAAATCGAACTCCCGGCTGGTTTCGATAAACTGGAGGGGGAAATTAAATGGAACTCCTTTTATCATGACGTCATGCGTAAAACGGCAAATCCGTGGCAGGCGGTAGCATTACAGTGCCGCTCCAGCATTGATTGCTATAACTCCCAGGGGAAAGCGAATCAATTAGCATTAGTGACACATTTAACCGTGATGTTTAAAAAGAATCCACTGGGCACATTTAAACAGAATGAAAACCCGGAATTCAGCAGCGCCTTTGGCTGCACTTATATTAAACAAGTAGTCGATGGCGAAACACTGCTGGAACTGGATTACCTGGCGAATATTTTCCGCGTTAACGGCGTGGATCAATTAAGTACCTATCGCAATAACATCGGTGGTTAAGTTATTCGGGGCTACCGCCCCGAACTTCGCAAAATAAATAAGGATACAAAATGACAGAACACTATATCTTACAGTTTCCGTTTACTTCAGCGGCGGGAGACGTAATTAACACTCTGCAATTACGTCGCCTGAAAGTAAAAGATATGCGCAACGCACGCCGAATCAGCGAAAAGCCAGAAGAATGGGATGAACCGCTGATGGCGGCGATGACCGGACTGGTGCCGGAAGATTTAGCTGAAATGGATTTGCTGGATTACCAGGCGTTGCAGAAACGATTTCAATCCATGCTTAGCGTGGCTACAGAATCCTCCCTTGCTATGGCAGGCAATGGCGCTACTGGCGAGATGGTTTCGCTTTCCGCCCAGTGAGATCGACGCGCTCACAATAGATGACTTTAGCAACTGGCTGGATGAAGCCAGCGCTCAAATAAAGATCGAATATGACTCGCAGACCTGATGTCTGCGAGTTCTTTAAAGCCCGCCAGGTTTATTTCTTCCCTGCCCATTTTTCAGAAAACTAACCAGCGGGCCATCACCAATCTATAAGAGAAACAATTTTGGCCAACGATATTATTACCCTGCTTCAGACGCGTAATGAGACGTTGACGCAGGCAATAGCCCGTTACGGCTCACTCAACGCCAGAACATTGTTAGCTCTCTCTTCTCAGCAAGCGACAGTAATCAAACTAACGCAGCAACTTGCCGATTCTGCTCTCCGCCTGGAGGAAAATAGCCGGAACCGCGCTGATCTGATGGAGAAAACCCAAACATTTGCCGGGCAATTTAACAAGGTATTCAATGTTGAAGCCCCTGACTGGAAGTTGCCGTATGAGTTTCAGGACAACATGGTCAATATAGCGACCAAAGGTGGGATGAATGATACAACCAGCGTGACGCTCAGCCTTAACCTGCGCGACTGGAGCATGGATTTTAACCAGCAGCAGACCACATTACAGAACGCAGCCCAAACGCTGATCGAAGGCAATTTGTCGTCGTTGCAGGATCTCAACCGTTATATGCCGGAGATCGCCAAAGCTGCCACCGCCACACGCGAAAGTGCTGAAACATGGGCGAATGCCGCGCTCACAACTCATGATCGCCTGAATATTGCGCCAGAAAATTTCCACGCCGCGCAAAACATGATGTACGACATTAGCAAAAGCGGTGGGCCTGCCGTTGCCGAGCAAACGCAGTGGATAGACAAATTTGCAGGTAAAACGGGTGCGCAAGGTTTAGAAGGTATGGCTGAACTGACCGCCACAATGCAGATCGCCATGAAAAACGGTGCCAGCGCCAGTGCGGCGGCGGAGAATTTCGACCACTTTCTGCAAACCACCTTTTCGAAAAAAACCGATAACTGGTTCGCCAGCCAGGGCGTCGATCTGCAAGGCTCTCTGCTTGAACATCAGCAAAACGGCATGGGTGTTAGCGAAGCCATGACTCATATCGTGCAAATGCAGCTTGAGAAGATGAATCCGGCGATCCTCGGCACCTTCAAACGCACCATGCAGATTGAGGATTTATCTGCTCGCGGCAATGCACTGCAATCGATGGTGACGCAATTTAATCTGGGTGAAATGTTCGGCGATGCACAAACTGTGGAATTCCTGGCTCCTATGTTGGCGAATATGGAAGAGTATCGCCAGTTAAAAACTTCCGCCATGCAAGCCAGCAGCAAGAATCTGATTGACTCCGACTTTTCTGCGCAGATGGCCTCGCCTATTGAACAGACTAAAGCGTTACAGCTGGCGTTAAATGATTTATGGCTCAGCATTGGCTTGCAATTAATGCCGCTGATTGGCGAGCTGGCGCAAAGCCTTACGCCAGTGATTCGCCAGTTCAGCGCCTGGATACGTGAACACCCGGCGCTGGTGCAAAACATTGCGAAAATCGTCGGGGCGATTTGGCTGTTTAACGGCGCACTGAATGTTTTAAAGCTGGGCGCGAACTTCATCGCCTCGCCGTTTATTCGTCTGGTCGATATCTTCCTGAAAGTCAGGGCAAGTCTGGCGCTCACAGGCGCAGCGAGTAAGGTACTATCGGCGGTTAAGTCATTGGGTGGCGGCGCAAAATGGCTATCGCTACTGCTTGGTCGTGGCCTAATCGGAGCATTGAAACTGGTTGGTTTAACCGTTCTCTCGCTAGGCCGGGTGTTATTGATGAATCCCATTGGTCTGGTCATCACTGCGATTGCGGGCGCCGCTTATCTGATTTATCGCAACTGGGAGCCTATCTCAAGGTTCTTTTCGACCATCTGGCAACGTATCACCACGGCCTTTGACGGTGGCATTGCAGGAATTTGCCGGTTGATTCTCGACTGGTCGCCGCTGGAGTTGTTCTATAGCGCCTTTTCCAGTGTGATGAATTGGTTTGGCGTTGAGATGCCAGCGAGTTTTAGCGAGTTCGGCAGCAATCTTCTGGGCAGTCTGGTTGACGGCATAATGAATGCCTTCCCCGCTCTGAAAGGCATTATTGATCAGGTCAAAAACGTCTTACCGGACTGGCTAAAAACCACGATGGGTATTAGCACAGAAGGATCGGCTACGGCTGTTACAAGCACGACGAATACCGCATCCGTCTCCCCCGCAACCGTTGTTCCAGGCGTTGCCGGTGCAATTTTAACACCTCTGGTGGGCAAACAACTCGCGCCCCCCAGCAAAACGACAACGCCGCCATCGGCACCAGCGGCAAAAAATACAGCCACCAACCCCGCATCGGCTTCTTTACCTGGTAAATCCGTAACCAAACCGGCGACGCTACCTTCCCGTTCCTCAGGAAAAGTTCAGGTGAATTTTTCGCCACAAATTACCGTGCAGGGTAACGGACAAAACACCACTAAAGACATTCAGAACGTGTTGACGATGAGTAAACGCGAACTGGAAAGAATGATTAACGACGTAATGGCGCAACAACAGCGCCGGGGGTATGCCTGATGTATGCCGTTTTAGGAGAGATTGAATTTAAGGTTGTCACATTCTGGGACGGCTTTAAAAGCACAATGGGCGTGGATTACGCCACTCATGCCCGTATAGAGGGCAAACCCGGCGTGCAGTTTATTGGCGATAAGCTGGATATGCTGGCGCTGGAATTTTCTCTGCACAGCCAGTTTTGCCAGCCCACAACAGAGCTGAATCGACTGCGTGAAGCCATGCTTGCGCACAAAGCGATGGCACTGGTATTTGGCAATGGCGATTATCGCGGCTGGTTTGTGATTACAGAGTTAACCGCCACCCACCAGCACACCGATCCCTGGGGCAATGTGATTGCCCAAAGCGGAACGATGTCGCTCCAGGAGTACACTGGCGCTCCTAAAAATCCACTCTTACCCCCGGCGATTACCGCCCAGGAGCCCAACATCGAGGAAAAGGCGAGCGATTTTCCAGACATGGTGGAGTCCTGGTTTGATCAGATATTAAACGCCATTGAAGAAGGTATGCGTAAGGCTAAAGAGATGCTGGATGAACTGACTCAAGCCATTGAAGATATTAAAAAAACAGTGGCAAAGGTCAAAGCACTAATTAAAGAGGCCAAAGCGTTAAAAGAAAAGTGTGAAAAGATAATTACGTCGTTGAAAAAAACAATCGACGCCATCGAAACCCTGTTTAAACAACCAATAGATCTGCAAACGCTGGCAGGACTCCCAAAAGCGTTGTCGGCGCAGATTAAAGCTTTACTGGGTAACATGCCAGGTATCCGGGACTGCGCCAATGACGCCAGTACGCTGGTTGACCATGCTCAGGCGCTTTTCGACGACATTACCAGCGACATCGCCGAAGCGACGTTTGATAAAGCCGCAGCGTTGGTTGATCAGGCACGAACAACGGTACAACAAACCACTCCAGCAGTGAGCCAGCTTGCTGCCGCGACCATTACGAGGAGCTGGTGATGCGATACCTTGAACATATCACCACCGACGGCGAACGCTGGGATAATCTGGCATGGCATTACTACGGCGATGCGCTGGCTTATGAACGTATTATCGCCGCCAATCCACATGTCGCCATTTACCCGGTACTGCCTTCCGGTATTCAGCTCATTATTCCGGTCATTTCCGTCAACAAAACCTTATCGGAGATCCCACCATGGCTGAGATAAGCGTATCTGGTGGCGTCTTTGCCACGCTTGCGCCCATTTTTACCCTCTGGTATGGGCATAAAGATATCACTTATGACATCACGCCCTATGTCACCAGCATCAGTTACCACGACAGCATCAAAAACGAGTCGGATACCATCGCGATTACCCTGGATGATACCGATGGACGCTGGATAAAAGAGTGGTATCCCGGCAAAGGCGATACGCTGGCGCTGCATATGGGTTATCAGGGGGAGAAGCTTCTCGATTGCGGTCAGTATATTATTGATAAAATTGATATTTCAGCGCCACCTTCCACGGTAAATATTGATGGCATCGCCACTTCCGTCAATCAGGCGCTGCGCACCCGTAACAGCCAGGGTTTTGAAGAAACGACGCTTTCGGCTATTGCCAGCCGTATCGCGCAAACTCACGGTCTGAAGCTGGTGGGCAAAATCGAACCGCTGACGATTGACCGGGTGACACAGTATGGCGAAACCGATGTCGGATTTCTCAAGCGTCTGGCCAGTGAATATGGCTATGCCGTAAAAGTGACGACAAAAGAGCTTATTTTTTCACATCTGCCGACGTTACGCTGCCTGGCGCCAGTGAAAAGCATCGACCGCAAAGAGGTTTCCCACTTCACCTTCAAAGACACCATTAATCGCATCTACAAGAACGCCACCGTACAACATCAAAACAGTAAGAAAAAAGAGTTGGTTATCTACACACATGACAGCCAGCAAAAACCGTCCGCCCGTGGAGCAGGCACCAGTGCCGACACGTTAAAACTCAATAGCCGGGCGCCGGACGTTGGCGCGGCACAGGCAAAGGCCAACGCTGCACTCAACAGCCACAACGAATATCAGCAAACCGGAACGCTAAAGATGATGGGCTGCCCGGAACTGACGGCAGGCAATAAAATCGAGCTAACCGATTTTGGTGTGCTTTCCGGTCAGTGGCTGATTGATAAATCTACTCACAGTTTTGTGCGCAGCGGCTATACCACTGAAATCGACGTTTCGCGCGGGCCAGCGACCAGCCAGTAAGGAGGCAATATGAAAGGAGTAACCCGGCAAACGGGGATTATCAGCGATATTGACGAAACCAGCGTTCGGGTGCGGGTCACGCTGCCAGAGTGTGACAATCTGAAGAGCAACTGGCTTGCGGTACTTCAACGCAATTCCCAGGACAATAAAGACTACTGGCTACCGGATATGGGCGAGCAAGTGGAAGTTCTGCTGGACGATAACGGTGAAGATGGCGTGGTGCTGGGCGCAGTTTATTCTACGGTTGACACCGCGCCAGTGGCCTCGCGCGACAAACGTTACGTCCAGTTTTCTGATGGCGCAGCGTTTGAATATGACCGCAGCACCCACCAACTTACGATTAACGGCGGTATCGAGAAAATCGTGATTGAGGTTATCGACAGTACCCGCCTGACATCGCCCAACATTGAGATTAAAGCCCAACAGGTCAGCGTGACTTCCGATACCGTCGATGTTAAAGCGACCGATGTCAACATCGACGCCACTGAGGTCAATGTTAAAGCGGCAGCAGTGACGGTAGATGCGCCCATAAGTACCTTTACTGGTAACGTCACGGTAATGAAAAAACTCACCTGGCTTGGCGGGATGGCAGGAAGTGGAGGCATCGGTAACGCCGCCACGATAACCGGCAATGTCAACGTGATCGGCAACGTTCAGGCCAGCGGCACATTGCAGGACAGCGGAGGCAACTCAAACCACCATTCACACTAACTTTTAACCCGCCTGATGGCGGGTTTTCTCTTTTTAATCAATCAGTTTTCTAAATCGCTTTAATATCGCCACTGCCCGTTCAGGGCGAAAATACCCTCATGAACACAAAAACAAGACCCTCAACGCTGCACTGGCAACCAGCCTTGCAGCGGCCTGAAGAATACGTCTGCGGGCAGGATGATATTCACCAGGCAATACACATCATTCTGCGTACACCGCGCGGCAGTGATCCCCACAGACCGCTGTTTGGCAGCAACTTGTGGCACTACATCGATTACCCCATCGAGCGGGCAATCCCGCATGTGGTACGGGAGTCGGTGGAAGCCATCCGCCAGTGGGAACCGCGATGCCGGTTGCTGAAGGTGACACCAGTAATCGACGGTGAACATCTGACGTTACGTGTGCAATGGCGCGCCGCTGACGGTGTTATCAACTCAACGGAGGTGTTATGGCGATAGCCGAACCCAATTTTATTGACCGCGATCCTGCGCAAATTACCAGTGAGATGATTGCGCAATACGAAGATGCCAGCGGTAAAAAACTCTACCCGGCACAGGCCGAGCGGTTGCTTATCGACCTGTTTGCCTATCGTGAAAACCTTGTACGCATCGCCATTCAGGAAGCGGCGAAACAAAACCTGGTCGCGTATTCCCGCGCGCCAATGCTGGATTATTTAGGTGAACTGGTGGGCGTTCACCGTTTACCTGCACAACCGGCAAAAACGACGTTGCAGTTTTCGGTCGTCAGTACATATGCCAGCAATATCCTGATTCCCCAGGGGACGCGGGCCAGTGCCTCTGATAGCGTGATGTTCGCCACCGATGAAGATGTTCTGCTTCCGGCGGGAAGTTTGCATATCGCCGTTCCTGCCACCAGCCTCGCAACAGGTGAACAGGGTAACGGCTGGCAGCCTGCACAAATTAGCGCACTTGTCGACAGGATTGGTCATTATGACATCAACGTAACCAACCTGACTGCGTCAACGGGCGGCTGCGGTGAGGAGAGCGATGAGGCATTGCGCCAGCGTATCCAACTGGCACCAGAAAGCTTCAGCAATGCAGGCAGCTATGGCGCATACCGCTTTCATACGCTTTCTGTTAGCCAGTCGATTATTGACGTTGCAGTACTGGGACCAGATGAGGGGTTGCCAGAAGGCTGCGTGGAGATCTACCCGCTAACGCTGAATGGCCTGCCGGGCGTGGAACTGCTCGTGCAAATCGAACAGGAAGTTAGCAAGGAGAAAAAACGTCCGCTGACCGACAAAGTGAGTGCGAAATGCGCTCTTCGAGTACCGTATGAGATCCGTGCGCAGCTAACGCTGTTTACCACCGCCGATCAGGAGACAACGCTGGCTGCGGCGCGTAAAGCGATTAGCCTCTGGACGCAACAGCGGCAGAAACATCTGGGACAGGACATTGTGCCAAACCAGATAATCAAAGTGTTACAGGTCAATGGCGTCTATGACGTTGTGCTGAACTTGCCTACAAAACGCATTTTGCAGGCACATGAGTGGGCGGAATGCACCGCAATAGACGTCACGATTGCCGGAGTCAGCGATGGATAAATTGCTGCCGCCACCGCCGCTTGCCAGCGATGAGCGTTTTTCGATTCTGGCAAATATCGCCGCCGAGCGTTTTGCCCAACTCGATCTGACGGCGTTGATGGTTTATCTGGTCGACCTGGTTGATGCTTCGGCTTTGCCTACGCTTGCAGAACAATTTCACGTTCAGGGGCTGGAAGGTTGGTTATTTACCACCGATGAGCGGGAGAAGCGCGAGTTAATTAAGCAAGCCATTGAGCTGCATAAATATAAAGGAACAATTTGGGCGGTACGGCAGGTACTGGAAATACTCTCGCTACCCGGAACTATTTCCGAATGGTTTGAATATGGCGGGAAGGCTTATTTTTTTAAGGTTGATATAGAGCTGGTGGATAAAGGCATGGATGAAAACCTTTTCAATAATCTGGTAGAACTCATTCATGAATATAAAAACACACGTTCAAAACTGGAAGCATTAATTGTCTGGATCATTAACCAAAGTGCTATTCCTGTTATTGGTTGTGCACTTTATGGTGGTGAACTGACGACGGTTTTACCTTTCCAGATAAGGGAAGTACAGCAAAACACATCAATTTATTACGGAACAGGGCAATGGAGCCTTGAAATTACATCTATTTACCCGGAGTGATTATGGATAATGAGTTTTATACTCTGCTCACCAGCAGGGGGATGGTAAAAATTGCCAATGCCCTTGCAAATAAAAAACAGCTTCATCTACAAAAGATGGCCATTGGAGACGGCGGTGGGCAATATTATGAACCCACCGTCAGCCAAACTAAATTACGTCACGAAGTATGGCGTGGCGATTTAAATACATTAACCGTTGCGCCCAATAATCCTAACTGGTTAATTGCGGAACTTGTACTGCCCGAAAATATCGGTGGCTGGTATGTACGTGAAGTCGGTGTTTTTGATACTGACGGTGAACTCATTGCTATCGGTAAATTCCCTGAGTCGTATAAACCGCTATTACCCGGCGGCAGCGGTAAGCAAGTTTGCATTCGTCTTATTATGGAAGTTTCCAATACGGCAGCGGTAACACTCACCGTTGACCCCAGTATTGTGCTGGCAACGCGCGATTACGTCGATTCGCAACTGGATGAACATGAACGTTCAACTAATCATCCTGATGCTACGTTATCGCAAAAAGGCTTTACGCAGTTGAGTAACTCCACTGACAGCGATGACGAAACCAAAGCGGCTACGCCCAAAGCGGTGAAAGCAGCGATGATTGAAGCTCGAAATCATCGTCATACCTGGAGTCAGATTACTGATATTCCGGATGGCACGCTGGCGCAAAAAGGGATCGTGAAGCTTAATAACGCGACCAATAGTACCAGCACGACAGAGGCGGCGACACCGAGCGCGGTCAAGGCGGCGTATGACCTGGCGAATGGTAAGGCTGCGGGAAACCATACTCACCCATGGGGGCAGATTACGGGTGTTCCAGACGGCACCCTGTCGCAAAAAGGGATTGTGACGCTTAATAACGCGACGGATAGCACCAGTACGACTGAGGCGGCGACGCCTAGTGCGGTGAAGGCGGCGTATGACTTGGCGAATGGTAAGGCTGCGGGTAGTCATACGCACCCCTGGGGGCAGATTACCAATATTCCCGACGCAACTCTTGGTAAGAAAGGAATTGTTCAGCTAAGCAGTACCGTCCCTAATACCAGTACAACAGAAGCAGCAACGCCATACTCAGTTAAGGTTGCCTATGACCTTGCGAACACTAAAGCTCCGGCAAGCCATACTCATCCATGGAATCAAATTACTGGTATCCCGGACGGTACGCTGACGCAAAAAGGGATTGTGAAGCTTAATAACACAACAAACAGCACCAGTACAACAGAGGCGGCGACACCCAGTGCGGTGAAGGCTGCGATGGACAAAGCAAATACAGCTTTGAATAACACCACTGCATCTATATCAGATGTCAGACTGGGTGCTAAATTTGATCAGGTTATGGCAAAAGGGGGGCGCTATGAATTTCCTGGTAATGTTCTGACTGGGTTGAGAATTATCGGAGAAGTGGATGGAGATGATCTCGCTATATTTCGCCCACTTCAGATAAAGGTTAGAGGTTCTTGGTATACGGTAGGACAACTTTAATGGAATATAAAAATTTCACACTCTATAAACCGGCAGAAAGTATTGGTGGTATTTTTTATCTAAAATCTGATGACGATGTTGATTGGTACGAGGCACAAAAAAAATTTTCTGCCGAAACGTTAAAAATTGCTTATGACAGCACAGGTAGAATTTGCATTGCGGATACTGATGCATCAGCGATTTGGCCAATAAATTCATCTATCAGTGAGATCTCATCTGAGAATGTTCCTGATGATTTTTCAACAAATGGGAAATGGTTCTGGAATGGCGAAACGATAATCAATGCTGTAACAATCGTAACTGCTAAAAAAAATAAAATGGAGGATATCAAAAATCGACGAGATGAAATAACGGCAGACTACATCATCATCAACGACCATCACTTCCACAGTGATACCAGCAGCCGAATCCAACAGATCTCGCTCACTAAAATGGGTAAGGAGAAACAAATTCCGCCAGGTTTAATGTGGAAAACTAAAAATAACGGTCTGATTGAGTTAACCAACGAAATCGCCGCGCAGTTTGAATCCGTCACCATGGATCACGATATGCGCTTATTCGCCAACGCCCAACGTCATATCGCGGCGGTGGAAGCTCTGGACGATATTCAGGCGGTGCTCGATTACGATTACTCCACAGGCTGGCAACCATGAGTAAAACCACTGTCTGGCTCGCTTGTTATAAGGGCCGAACAGAGCACCGCGGTATTGCCCGACTGGCTGACTGGCTTACCCGTAAGATCACACGCGGTAGTTATTCCCACTGTGAATTAGCCGTTAAGCATGGTGAAAAGAGTTACCTTTGTTACTCCGCATCCCTACGCGATCGCGGCGTACGCGGAAAGATAATGCCATTACCGCCAGATAAGTGGGATATGCTGCCACTTAACTCCAGCCTTCAGGACGTTGAAGCTTTTTTCCATAAACATGATGGCAAAAAATATGACTGGCGCGGCGCGCTTGGAATTATCACCGGCAATAAAGAACAGCGCGATCGCCTGTTTTGCAGTGAATTTTGTGCTGAATTCCTGCAATTAAAAGATAGTTGGCGATACTCACCAAATCACCTGTATGCCTTAGTAAGTAACTGGCAATCCCATCCGTAAATAACACCGGGCACAGTGCCCGGTTCCTTATATACTCTAAATAGCTTATATAGACACATCCCCGATGCAAGCACGGTCAGACAGAGAAAATGGCCTCAGTGCCTTACCCCAAAAGGGCTGACCGAAAGTGGAACACTATTCCGCGAGGCTATTTAGAATCAGGCTATAAGGCATTCATAAAAAATATCATTCCACACAAAACATTTGCATAGAGAATAAAAAGCGATTTTTAAACATAAATATATTGCGTTATAAATCACTTCAAATATAGTTTGTCCTTTTGGCGCCCTCATAGACGATGCGAGGAAACAGCATGTTTACTGCCTCACTCCTCTGGAAAAGTAAGGTTATCACTAATAAAAATGAGTCAGATAACACGTTACTGTCTGCACGCCACAAAGATAGAGGCTTAAGTAGGGCAACATTCATACATACACTATGCACATACGCTGATTCCTCATTTGCTTATAAAAACTCAATAAAGCAAGGTAACAATAAAAAGGATAATTCATCATGGTTGATAAAATAATTTTCACTGTTACGCCAATTTTTTCCATTCCTCCACGTTGCGCTGCTGCTGTAGAAACCTGGATTTATCAGGTTGCTATGATGACAAGAATACCGAATAGAATTGTTTGTATAAAAGAAGAAGGTTATTCTGATACCACCACTGTCAGTGAACGATGCTCAATTCATCGCATCGGATTCAGTCGAATTTATAAACGCATATTTCAGAAATTGACGCGTATAGATCCCCTACCTTACTCTCAACGAATTTTGAATGTCGCTAACGATTTCAATATTACGGATAACAGTGTAATCATTGTACATAATAGCATGAAGTTATATCGTCAGATTCATGAGCGTTCACCTCAGGCAAAAATAGTAATGCATATGCATAACGCTTATGAGCCAAAAGGAATGGATGCCGATGTCAAAATGATCGTCCCCAGCAACTATTTAAAAAACTATTATCAGGGGTTCCTTCCTGATGCAGACATCGCTATAGTTCCAAATGGCACAGATCCATATAATACAGATAAGCACCATGCCAAAATCAACAGATCTGATCTGAACATATCCCCTGACAAGAAGATTATATTTTATGCGGGAAGAATATCTCCTGAAAAAGGGTTGATGTTACTTCTGCAAGCGTTTGAACTACTCATCAGAACCCATGATGATATAGAACTGGTTGTTATCGGAGATTATGCGAGCAAAAGTAAGGGTGAAAAAGGAATTTACCAACAGAAAATTCGAGAATTAGCAAAACAACTAGGTTCACACTGCCATATGTTAGGAGGTGTCGCTCCTGAGGAAATGTATCGCTATTATTCTCTGGCTGATTTAGTTGTTATTCCATCTCAATTTCAGGAGCCATTTTGTATGGTGGCAATAGAAGCGATGAGTGCAGGTAAACCTGTACTGGTGAGTACTCGAGGTGGAATGATAGAATTTGTAAAAGATAAAGATACCGGCTATCACCTGCAAGAGCCGATGACACCCGAAACAATTGCTGTAGATATAGAAAAAACACTTAACAATTCTGATTTACTTAGTGTTGCCCATCACGGAAAACAATTTGTCATGGAAAATTATTTATGGTGGCAAGTCACTCACAAGTTTGAAACTGTAATTAGCAATTGGTTTGATTGATCTAATTAAAACTTTAGCGACGAATTTTTTGAAAAATACTATTGACACAGTAAGAAAACAATACCGGGCTTTATGCCCGGCGCATTACTGTTTGATACAGCAAACTATCCAATTCCCGAACATCTCCATCTCGATTGTCCGGTAACACAGGTGGAATTTCTCCACGCGCCAGTTCTGCACGAATAAACTCATGCAGCAAAGGACGACGAGGGCCATATTCCGCTTCTCCCGCGCGCTGTTTGCGTTCCAGCAGTTCGTCTATTTCCGCGCGTAACGGCGCATCAAGTTCGCTTCCCGTCAGTAGATCAGCAAAACGCATTGGCGGTACGCCTTTTCCCGCTTCAACCCAACGCACGGCCAGCAGCGGACGCAGCACGTAAAAGTATTTTTTCAGCCGAACTTCGTCGCCTTGTAAATAACCGCGAAAGTTTTTCCGCGCCATCGAATAGTAATGCCAGCGCGCGCGCAGCGGAGAAAACCACTTCGGCACCATTGCCTTAAGCGCCGTTATCGTTTCTTCGTCTTGTTGATAGACCACCGGTGAATCCAGCCATTCTATCAGCGTCGGGTTCGCGCCTTTCAGCAATCCCAGCGCTTTGCGCCATTCCCAACCGGAGACATCTAACTCGTCATCGATGGGCAGTTCGATAACATCGCGCGGTGACTCCACCCGCAGATACCATTCCAGCGGATGAACATACAAAAAACGCACATCATAGTCACTGTCGGGCGAGGCAAATCCCCAGCCGCGACTTCCTGATTCACAGGCGTAAAGCACTTTCACGCCATAGCGCCTTTCTATTTCTTTTAACTGCTGCGATACCCGTTCGCGCATCGCAGCACTGACTCCATTTAATGGCATTTTTTTCATCCTTTGATGTTAACTAACCCGTGCAGAACCTGGTCCAGCCCACTGAAAACAGGGATGTTGTCAATACGAGAGCATTATTGCGAGAAACGTGCCAGAAATGAAATATTAGCTTTAACGCATTGAGTAATAAAAATTTAATTAGATTCAATAAGTTATCGATGAATGATTTTCGTTTAATTTTTTATCTTTATTTATCACTAATTATTTAAAAAGATAAATATTAAAGAGAAAGAAAAATGAATCTTATCGGTTCTGCTCGCAAATAAATTCCCGTACACTGAGCTATCCGATTAACTGAGGGCACCATCATGGCACTCCCCCGTATTACCCAAAAAGAGATGACTGAACGCGAGCAGCGCGAGCTAAAAACGCTGCTGGATCGGGCACGTATTGCGCATGGCCGCGTGCTGACCAACGCCGAAACTAACAGCATTAAGAAAGAGTACATCGATAAGCTGATGGTTGAGCGTGAGGCTGAAGCGAAAAAAGCCCGCCAGTTGAAGAAAAAGCAGGCTTATAAACCGGATCCTGAAGCGTCATTCAGTTGGTCGGCAAATACGTCAACGCGCGGCAAACGCTGATTAACGACCTTTTTTCTTCCGCCCCGGCGAAGTGAAACGCTTGCCGTTTGATGCCGGGCGGCCACCTTTTTCCGCCGTTTTTTCTACCTTCACCACCGGGCGTTTGATACCTGCCGTTTTCGGTTTGGCCTTCGCTTTAGGCTTCGCCTCGGAAGAGGAATTTTCAATGAGCTTAAAGAGATCGATAAGCTCATCATCGGTTAAATCACGCCACTCACCCAGCGGAATGCCACTTAAGCTGACGTTCATAATGCGCGTACGTTCCAGCTTTTTCACTTCGTAACCAAAGTGTTCACACATCCGGCGGATTTGACGGTTCAGCCCCTGCACCAGCGTAATGCGAAAGACAAACGGCGCTTCTTTTTTAACTTTGCACTTTTTGGTCATCGTCCCAAGAATCGGCACACCTGCCGCCATGCCACGAATAAATTCATCGGTAATCGGTTTATCCACCGTTACCAGATACTCTTTCTCATGGTCGTTACCCGCGCGGAGGATCTTATTGACCAGATCGCCATGATTGGTGAGAAAAATCAGCCCCTGAGAATCTTTATCCAGGCGACCAATCGGGAATACGCGTTTACTGTGGTTAACGAAATCGACAATGTTGTCGCGCTCACCATCTTCGGTGGTACTGACAATCCCCACCGGCTTATTCAGGGCGATAAGCACTAAATCTTCGGCTTCCCGAGGCTCAATCACCTGACCGTTTACTTTCACAACGTCGCCGGGTTTCACCTGATCGCCAATGGTGGCACGCTTGCCATTAAGGAACACATTGCCTTGCTCAATGTAGCGATCCGCTTCGCGGCGTGAGCAAATTCCGCTTTCGCTGATGTATTTATTTAAACGGACTGATGAGTCGGGCAGCATAAATTCTCCTGTAAAACGAGGAATATACCGTACCTCCTCTTCCTGAAAAACAGGATTTATGTGGGATACGATAAGTTACGTGCCAGCATTAATAGCCGTTTAATAAAAAATCGATAGCATCACGCAGTACGATTCGCTGTTGACTAAGATCAGCTATACGTTCTCCCAACTCTTTTAGCGGTATCCCTGTCATCATATGTGTCATCACCATGTGGTCCTGGCCCGCTATTGAAACCACCGGACAAACTTTTACCGGCGGTTTACCGCCCGGTAGCTGATCAAGTCTGACCGCCGGAGCAACAATGGCATGCTTTAATACATTGGCGACAGGATGTTGGAGATTGATAAGATAAGGATATACGTGACGCCCACTCCCCAGGTTCTCATAAGCACAATATTGCTCCATTAGAATGACCTTTGGTAATCGCTAAATGAACCGTTCTCATCCACCCACTGATTGACCGCATCAACGGATTCTTTATTTTCCCGCAACCAGATTTCTCTCTGATTCTGACGGATTTTTTCCAGTAACGCTTCAGTTAATACCGCCGAGAGATTGAGTTTGAGTTTACGTGCCTCTTCCAGAATCTCTGGTGCCAGCGAGACATTGACAGATTTTTTCACCTTCGACATCGTGCGCATAATTCCCTCCATCATGATGCGCATACTCTGTCTAAAAGTAGCGTAATTAGCGAGCATTTTTCCTCCAGTTCTCTTAGATATTTGTCGATAAATACCTCTGTTGCGAATACCTGTCACGCCTAATCATTCAAACTTGCGAGGCGCTTTCCAGAAGCAATGCGCAACATCGTGAGCCACGTCAGTAAGCGGTTAAAATCACAGTGATAGCATGCCTCCCGTGATTTCTTACTAACCGGAGAAGTAATGGAACTGCTTTTATTGAGTAACTCGACGCTGCCGGGTAAAGCCTGGCTGGAACATGCGCTGCCGTTGATTGCTGAACAGTTGCAAGGTCGTCGTTCAGCGGTGTTTATTCCTTTCGCTGGCGTAACGCAAACCTGGGATGATTACACCGCCAAAACGGCTGCGGTCCTCGCTCCGCTTGGCATTTCTGTCACCGGTATTCATAGCGTGGCCGATCCTGTTGCCGCGATTGAAAATGCTGAGATCGTGATTGTCGGCGGCGGCAACACTTTCCAGTTGCTGAAGGAATGCCGTGTGCGCGGTCTGCTGGCCCCCATTGTTGACGTGGTGAAACGTGGCGCGCTGTATATCGGCTGGAGTGCAGGCGCTAACCTGGCTTGCCCAACCATCCGTACTACCAACGATATGCCGATTGTCGATCCGCAAGGTTTCGATGCGCTGAATCTGTTCCCGCTGCAAATCAACCCGCACTTCACCAACGCGCTGCCGGAAGGCCATAAAGGTGAAACGCGCGAGCAGCGTATTCGCGAACTGCTGGTAGTCGCGCCAGAACTAACCATTATTGGTCTGCCGGAAGGTAACTGGATCACGGTGAGTAAAGGTCACGCTACGCTGGGTGGCCCAAATACCACTTATGTGTTTAAAGCCGGTGAGGAAGCGGTGCCACTGGAAGCGGGTCACCGTTTTTAAGTGAATTGCCGGATGCATTATCCGGCATCTTGTACACAGTGCCTGATGCGGCGCTTTACGCGTCTTATCAGGCCTACAGGGTCACGGTATTAATACTCGTCCCGTCCCTCATCTTCATCAGGCTGTTCCAGCACACTGTAAGCTACCGAACAAAACAGCGAGTTCAGGCGCTGCATGTCTCCCAGTAAGCCTAAATGTAGCGAACTGGTTTCAATGCTCTGCACGTTTTGCTGATGCAGGCGATCGACGTGCGCATGGGAATAGCGGCGATTAAGAATGCGAAAGCGGTGCTTGCTTCGGCGTAAACGACGAGCGCTGGTGACATCGCCAGAGAAGAACACCGACATCGCCAGTTTTAAATTACTGAGCAGTTGCTCATAGAGCGCATCCAGTTCCTTCAATCCATCAAGCGAAAATGCCCGCCGTGCTGCCAGCGATTTGTCAGCAATTTCGCTGCCCATGCGCTCGACGATATCAGAAGCCTGCTCCAGGTTGAGAGCCATTTCGATAATTTCCGCCCAGCGACGCGACTCTTCCTCCGCCAGCTCCTCTTTTGGCATCCGCGCCAGGTAAAGTTTAATCGCGGTATACAACACGTTGATATCATCCGCCAGCTTGCGCAGCTCTTTCTCTTCACGAGGTGCACCGTGCATTACTTTATTCAGCCCTTCCATCATCTGTTCCATGGCATCGCCAATGCGCAGGGTTTCACGGGCTGCATTTGCCAAAGCGAGGGTCGGCGTGTCCAGCGCGCTAACGTCCAGATGTTTTGGTTTTAGATGGGCATCCAGTTCGGGTTCATCGCGAATAATCGTTTTGCAAAACCGCGCCATCGGATCGACAAACGGCAGCATTACCAGACAGCGCACAAGATTGTAAAAGACGTGGAAATAGATAACCAGTTCCGCTTTGGGCAGCGATAACTTGCCCATAGTCTCGGCCAAAATATGGACAAACGGCAGGATAATCAGGCTACCCACCAGCTTAAACAGCAGGCTGCCCAGCGCAACACGGCGAGCAGCGGCATTAGCGGCACTGTTGTTGAGCATCGCCAGCAGGCCGGAACCGAGGTTAGCGCCGATGACCAGGCAGAGCGCTACCGGGAAGGAGATAATGCCTGCGGCGGTCAGAGTAGCAGTCAGCAGTACGGCGGCAAGACTTGAATAACTGATAATGGCGAACATCGCACCAATCAGCGCATCCAGCAGAATATCGCCAGTCAGCGAGGCAAAAATCACCTGAACGCCGTTTGCCTGGGTGATCGGCGTTACGGCCTGCACAATCAACTCCAGCGCCAGCAAAATCAGCCCAAGACCAATACCAACGCGGCCCAGTTGCCCGGCGCGTGATTGCTTGCGTCCGAGGAAAAAAATCACGCCGATAAAAATGAGTAATGGTGATAACCAGGATAAATCGAAGGTGAGGATTCGCGCCATTAGCGCCGTCCCGACATCTGCCCCCAGTACAATCACCAGCGCGGGCGCGAGAGCAACCAGATCCTGAGCGACGAACGAGGTCACCAACATGGTGGTGGCATTACTGCTCTGCACCAGTGCGGTAACGCCGATACCCGCGCAAAAGGCGAGCGGCTTCTTTTCGACGCTCCGGCTAAGAACAGTACGCAGGCGTGCGCCGAAGACGCGCATTACGCCCGTTCGGACAATATGCGTCCCCCAGACCAACAGGGCGACGGCAGAAAGCAGGTGAAGCAAGGTTAGCACGGAATCTGGTTCTCCTTTTTGTTATGCATTTCCTTGTTGAGGATTTTCTAATTATGTTGTTTTTATCCAGGCATTTCACCTGTGCATGCTCTCAGTATAAGAGATTTATACAAGAAAGCATTTTAAACCTCTTTTTTATAAAAATTTGTCTCTGCCTGTTGCTATTTTCGTCACATTTTTCCATAACGTTTACACCAGATAATCGTTGTCGTTTTTATAACTTCTGAGAAAATAAATAACGAAATATTTAAGACCAGGTTTTGAGAATTAAAATAATTAAGCAACAACGGTATTATAGAGATTGAGCAACTCACGGTAGCAAAACGCATGACTTCCTGAAAAGCAAAAAAAGGAAGACTGATCTCTTTTTGTCTTAAAAAACATTGCGCAGAAAAGAATAAAGAGATCATTAACACAATTTGTAGCGCAATAGTAGCGACCGCATAAGCGTAAAAACCGCCTTCAACACCGATATCCCGGAGTAAGGAGATTGAATGGACAATATCGGAATAGAAGGGAATACGGCCATTACCGATCGAGTAAAACAAATACGAGGCTATCGCAATAACATCCATGACGCCCCAAAAAAGAAGAATATATTTTTTATATTGCCTGTGCATAAAGTAAATCCTTTTTATGAAAAAATTCATTAATAAATATGAGCCTTATAATCCGCCGTTTTTATACTCTTCATACTTCCCGTTGTATGTGCTGCGCCTGTGGGTTATTCGGTGCCTCAGATTACAGGTAAAGTAGACTTTTTTCATGCCGCATGTGACATGAACGCTTTATCAGCCCCACAATAATCATGATATTGCAATGTCAATATAGGCTTGATAAGCGTAGCGCATCCGGCAATTTTACGTTTGCCATCAGTCTCAACCGGGGCAAATACCCCGGTATTTTAATTTACTCCGCGTCATACCCCAGATTTGGCGCCAGCCAGCGCTCAACTTCGGTAACGCTCATACCTTTACGACGGGCATAATCTTCAACCTGATCGCGTTGAATCTGCGCCACGGCGTAGTACTTGCTGTCCGGGTGGCTGAAGTACCAACCTGAAACCGACGCACCAGGCCACATCGCGAAAGATTCCGTGAGTTTCATGCCGGTGTGTTTTTCCACTTCCAGCAGCTCCCAGATGGTGGCTTTTTCCGTGTGTTCCGGGCAAGCCGGATAGCCTGGTGCCGGGCGGATGCCCTGGTAGTTTTCGCGGATCAGCTCTTCGTTGCTCAGGTTCTCGTTCGGCGCATAGCCCCAGTAAACTTTACGCACGCGCTCATGGAGATATTCCGCAAAGGCTTCCGCCAGACGGTCAGCAAGGGCTTTCACCATGATTTTGTTGTAATCATCGTGCTGTGCTTCAAAGGCATCAGCCAGTGCGTCCTCTTCCAGCCCGCCAGTCACGGCAAATGCGCCGATGTAATCCGCTTTGCCGGATAGCTTCGGCGCCACGAAGTCAGCGAGACAGTAGTTAGCGAAGCCCGTTTTTTCGGTCTGTTGACGCAGATGGTGGCTGACATTAATCACATGTGTACGCGTTTCGTCACGATAGATTTCAATGTCGTCTCCCACGCGGTTTGCCGGGAACAATCCCACCACGCCACGCGGGTTCAGCGTTTTCTCGGCGCTTAATTTATCCAGCATGTCGTTGGCGTCTTTAAACAGACGCTGCGCCTCAACGCCTACCACTTCATCTTCCAGAATGCGCGGATATTTCCCGGCCAGCGACCAGGTCATAAAGAACGGCGTCCAGTCGATGTAATTACGCAGCGTTTCGATGCTGGCTTCAACTTCCTGCACGCCGAGACGGTGCGCCACCGGTGGCGTATAGGCCTGCCAGTCAAAAGCGAAGTCGTTATCACGCGCCGCTTCCAGCGTGACCGGTGGTGTGCGCGGTTTCTTACGCCCGTGCTGAATACGCACGGTTTCGTACTCTTTGCGGGTACGAGCAACGAAACCATCGCGCTGAGTGTCGGAAAGCAGCGCCGCCACCACACCAACGGTGCGCGAGGCGTTCTGTACATACACCGTCGGGCCACTGTAGTTCTGCTCGATTTTCACCGCCGTGTGCGCTTTAGAGGTGGTCGCGCCGCCAATCAATAGCGGAATGGTAAAGCCCTGACGCTCCATCTCCTTCGCCACGTTAACCATTTCGTCCAGCGACGGCGTGATAAGCCCCGAAAGACCAATCAAATCAGCATTCACTTCTTTGGCGGTGCGGAGAATTTTTTCCGCAGGCACCATCACGCCGAGATCGACAATTTCGTAGTTGTTACATTGCAGCACCACGCCAACGATATTTTTACCAATATCGTGGACGTCGCCCTTCACGGTGGCTATCACCATCTTACCGTTGGTTTTGCCCTGCTCTTTGCTGGCTTCGATAAACGGTTCAAGATACGCCACCGCCTGTTTCATGACGCGCGCCGATTTGACCACCTGCGGCAGGAACATTTTGCCCTCGCCAAACAGATCACCGACCACGTTCATGCCGTCCATCAGCGGGCCTTCAATCACCTGAATGGGGCGTTCTGCCTGCTGACGGGCTTCTTCGGTGTCCTGTTCAATAAATTCGGTAATGCCTTTGACCAACGAGTATTCCAGACGTTTATTCACGTCCCATGAGCGCCACTCCGCCTGTTGGGCGTTAGCGGTGTCGTCGGTTTTGCTGCCGCGATATTTCTCGGCAAGTTCCAGTAAACGCTCGGTGCCATCGTCGCGACGGTTAAGGATCACATCTTCCACCGCGTCGCGCAGTTCAGCGGGCAGGTCGTCATAAATCGCCAGTTGCCCGGCGTTGACAATCCCCATATCCATACCGTTGCGGATAGCGTAGTAGAGGAACACCGCGTGAATAGCCTCGCGCACCGGATCGTTGCCACGGAATGAGAAAGAAACGTTAGAGACGCCGCCGGAGATCAACGCATGGGGAAGCTCACGTTTGATGTCTTCACACGCGCCAATAAAGTCCTGCGCGTAGTTGTTGTGCTCTGCAATACCAGTTGCGACCGCGAAGATGTTCGGATCGAAAATGATATCTTCCGGCGGGAAGCCGACTTCCTCGGTGAGAATTTTGTACGCCCGACGGCAAATCTCGATTTTACGCGCGCGGGTATCGGCCTGGCCCTGTTCGTCAAAGGCCATTACCACCACCGCCGCACCGTAGCGACGCAACAGTTTCGCATGATGGATAAAGGCGTCGACGCCCTCTTTCATTGAGATAGAGTTAACAATGCCTTTGCCCTGAATACACTTCAGCCCTTTTTCAATGACGTCCCATTTTGAAGAGTCGATCATAATCGGCACGCGGGCGATATCCGGTTCACCCGCAATCAGGCTGAGGAAACGCACCATCGCCGCTTCGGCGTCAAGCATCCCTTCATCCATGTTGATATCAATAATCTGCGCACCGTTTTCCACCTGCTGGCGCGCCACATCCAGCGCCTCGCTGTATTTATCTTCTTTGATCAGGCGTTTGAATTTGGCAGAACCGGTGACGTTAGTCCGCTCACCGACGTTCACAAACAGGCTGTCATCGCCAATGTTCAGCGGCTCCAGGCCGGACAAACGACAGGCGACGGGGATCTCCGGTAGTTTGCGCGGCGCTAATCCTTCTACTGCGCGACTCATTGCCGCAATATGTCGTGGCGTGGTGCCGCAGCAACCGCCGACGATATTGAGAAAGCCCGCTTGCGCCCATTCGCGGATGTGCTTCGCCATCGTATCGGCGTCGAGATCGTATTCACCAAAGGCGTTGGGCAGTCCGGCGTTCGGATGGGCGGTAACGTAGCATTCTGCAATACGTGACAGCTCCTGCACGTACTGGCGCAGTTCATCGGGTCCCAGCGCGCAGTTGAGGCCAAAAGTCAGCGCTTCGGCATGGCGAAGAGAATTATAAAATGCTTCGGTTGTCTGGCCGGAGAGCGTGCGCCCGGAGGCATCAGTAATGGTGCCAGAGATCATAATCGGCAGCTCAACGCCCAGTGCTTCGAACTCCGTTTTCACCGCAAAAATCGCCGCTTTGGCGTTAAGTGTGTCAAAAACGGTTTCAATCAGAATCAGGTCGGCACCACCTTCCACCAGCGCTTTGGTAGATTCGCGATAGGCCGCCACCAGCTGGTCAAAAGTGATGTTGCGGAATGCCGGATCGTTTACGTCCGGAGATATAGACGCCGTGCGGTTGGTTGGGCCGAGAACACCAGCAACATAGCGCGGTTTTTCCGGCGTGCGTGCGGTCCACTCGTCGGCACAGGCACGCGCCAGCTTCGCCGCCGCAAAGTTGATTTCCGCTGAAAGGGATTCCATCTGGTAATCCGCCATCGCAATAGTCGTGGAGTTGAAGGTGTTGGTTTCGATGATATCCGCGCCCGCTTCAAAGTAAGCGTTGTGGATAGCGGCAATCACTTCAGGCTTACTGAGCACCAGCAGGTCGTTGTTGCCTTTGAGATCGCACGGCCAGTCGGCAAAGCGTTCACCACGAAAATCGGCTTCGTTCAGCCGATAACTCTGGATCATGGTGCCCATACCGCCGTCCAGCACCAGAATACGTTCATTTAACTGCGCACGCAGTTGTTCAACTTTGCTACTCACACTCGCTCCCGACACGCTCAACCCAGACTGTAAAAAAATTCAACAAACCATACTGGCATAAACGCATCAGTGGTAAAAGCGACCACCACGCAACATGAGATTTGTTCAACATTAACTCATCGGATCAGTGTGGCTACTATTGCATTACACAGCAATAAAAATGAAAATGATTTCCACGATACAGAAAAAGGAGGCTGTCATGGTCGCACCCATTCCCGCAAAACGCGGCAGAAAACCCGCCGTTGCCACCGCACCAGCGACAGGACAGGTTCAGTCTTTAACGCGTGGGCTGAAATTACTGGAGTGGATTGCCGAATCCAATGGCAGTGTGGCGTTAACCGAACTGGCGCAGCAAGCCGGATTGCCTAATTCCACGACCCATCGCTTGCTAACCACGATGCAACAACAGGGCTTTGTCCGTCAGGTTGGCGAACTTGGACACTGGGCGATAGGCGCACATGCTTTTATGGTCGGCAGCAGCTTTCTCCAGAGTCGTAATCTGTTAGCCATTGTCCATCCTATTCTGCGCAATCTGATGGAAGAGTCTGGCGAAACGGTAAATATGGCGGTGCTGGATCATAGCGATCACGAAGCGATTATTATCGACCAGGTACAATGTACGCATCTGATGCGTATGTCAGCCCCTATCGGCGGTAAGTTACCGATGCATGCCTCTGGTGCCGGTAAAGCCTTTTTAGCCCAACTGAGCGAAGAACAGGTGACGAAACTTCTGCATCGCAAAGGCTTACATGCCTATACCCACGCGACGCTGGTGTCTCCTGTGCATTTAAAAGAGGACCTCGCCCAGACGCGTAAACGTGGCTATTCATTTGACGATGAGGAACATGCGCTGGGACTGCGTTGTCTCGCGGCGTGTATTTTCGATGAGCACCGCGAACCGTTTGCCGCGATTTCGATTTCCGGGCCGATTTCACGTATTACCGATGATCGCGTAACCGAGTTTGGCGCGATGGTGATTAAAGCGGCGAAGGAAGTGACGCTGGCGTATGGCGGAATGCGGTGACATTCTCGTCTCTGATTTATACGAATCGCACGCTAAACCGCTGCCTGCGTCGGTACGCATAAACATCTTCCACATGCCCTTCACGGATGCGTTTTTGTAATGCGCGCCAGTAGTCGGCGCGGAACAGGTCGGCGTGCATTTCTTCGAACAGCGGACCAATGCGCGGGTCGGCGCAAAGCCAGTGACGAAACTCTTCCGGGAAAACATCGCCCGGCGAGACGCTGTACCACGGTTCGCTGGCAAGTTCGTCTTCCGGGTAGCGCGGCGGCGGGATGTCACGGAAATTCACTTCCGTCATGTAGCAAATTTCATCGTAATCATAAAACACCACGCGCCCGTGACGAGTGACACCAAAGTTTTTAAATAACATGTCGCCGGGAAAAATATTGGCGGCGGCAAGTTGGCGAATAGCGTTGCCGTACTCCTCAATAGCGTCGCGCAGTTGTTGGCCCTCAACCTGTTCCAGCCAGATATTGAGCGGCACCATCCGCCGTTCGATATAGAGATGGCGAATCACAATCTGTTCGCCGAGATCGGTGATTTTTTCCGGCGCTTCCTGGAACAGTAATTCCATTAATGCCGGAGCAATTTGCCGCTTCTCCAGCACAAAGTTTTCAAATTCCTGGGTGTCCGCCATTCGACCTACGCGATCGTGCTCTTTAACCAGTTGATAGCAGGCACGAACATGAGCCGCAGACATCTCTTTCTGCGGCGCGAACTTGTCTTTGATGACTTTGAATACCCGATCAAAGCCCGGCAGCGTAAACACCAGCATCACCATTCCACGAATACCCGGCGCTTCAATAAACTGCTCATTACAGCCCTGTAGATAAACGAGATATTCGCGGTAACTTTCGGTTTTGGCGTGCTTCTGGCAGCCGATAGCCATATACAGTTCTGCGGTGGTTTTGCCAGGCAAAATTTCCCTAAGCCACTCGACCAGTGCGGCAGGCAGCGGCGCGTAAACCATAAAATAGGAACGCGCGAAGCCAAAGACAATGCTCGCTTCGGCGGTCGTCGTCAGGCAGGTATCAATAAATAACTCGCCGTCGTCCGTCTGGTGGATAGGTAGCAAAAATGGCAACGTGCCGGAAGGCGTGATCAGTTTGCCCACCAGCCAGGCGGCTTTATTGCGGTAAAATAGTTCGTTTGCCACCTGTAAATGGCTTTCGGCGAGGTTTCCTGTCCCCAGCGTTTCTGTCAGATGGCGAATGATGTAGTTGATATCCCGGTTTTTATTCTGCCAGCGCAGGCGCAGCGGCAGGTCGCTGAGGACGCGTATCAGTAACGCCTCCCAGCCGTGATCGGGATAAAAGTCTTTTGCCAGCGGGCGCGGAATGGTACGAAAGCGGCGCTCTGGCTGGGAGCTAAAGATAAAAAGCCGCTCGGGAGTGAGCGAGCGGTGGTCAAATAACCGACAGTACACGGAGTTAAAAAAGCTCTCCGCAATCTCGAAGCGCGGGTAATCCGGCAAAAGCCGTGTGTAGTGCTCTTTGACGCGCAGTAAAAATTCCGCGTCCGTGCTTTGGCCGTTAGTGATACAGCGCAGCTGTTCCACCACCAGACCAACGTGATGATCATAAAGATGGATACGGTTTTTCATCGCCTGCTGGACAGCGTGCCAGTCGGCTTGTTCGAAACGCTGCTGCGCCCCGGAAGTCACTTCGAGAAATCGACCATACTGAGCGTCGAAACCTTGCAAAATGGTTTGTGCAATCAGTAATTCCAGGCCACGCGGCATTTGTTGCCCTCGTCGGGAACAGAGAATTGCCAGATAAGACGCGCAAGCGTCACATCAGGCGTTGATTGCCGGATGCGGCGTGAACGCCTTATCCGACCTACGTGTCTACCACATTTGTAGGCCTGATAAGACGCGACAGCGTCGCATCAGGCACTTATTGCCGGATGCGGCGTGAACGCCTTATCCGGCCTACGTGTCTATCACATTTGTAGGCCCGACAAGACGCGACAGCGTCGCATCAGGCGCTCATTGCCGGATGCGGCGTGAACGCCTTATCCGGCATATAGTCAGCAACGATTGTCGGTTGCTTAGAACTGAGATTCTTCAGTGGACCCCGTCAGCGCGGTAACCGACGACGTACCGCCCTGAATAATGGTCGTCACTTTATCGAAGTAACCTGTGCCCACTTCCTGCTGGTGAGATACGAAGGTGTAACCATCTTTCGCGGCGGCGAATTCCGGTTGCTGCACTTTCTCAACGTAGTGCTTCATACCCTCGCCCTGGGCATAAGCGTTTGCCAGGTCGAACATGTTGAACCACATGCTGTGGATCCCCGCCAGGGTGATGAACTGGAACTTGTAGCCCATATCCGACAGCTGCTGCTGGAAGCTGGCAATAGTTTTGTCGTCGAGGTTTTTCTGCCAGTTGAACGACGGTGAGCAGTTATAAGCCAGCAGTTTGCCCGGGTATTTCGCGTGGATGGCTTCAGCAAAGCGACGCGCCAGTTCCAGATCCGGTGTAGAAGTTTCACACCATACCAGATCAGCATATGGCGCATACGCCAGGCCACGGCTGATTGCTTGCTCAATGCCTGCATGAGTACGGAAGAAGCCTTCGTTGGTGCGCTCGCCGGTAATAAATTCGCTGTCATACGGGTCGCAATCGGAGGTGATCAAATCCGCCGCATCAGCATCGGTACGTGCAACCAGTAAGGTTGGAACGCCCGTCACGTCCGCAGCCAGACGCGCCGCAACCAGTTTCTGGATTGCTTCCTGAGTTGGCACCAGTACTTTACCGCCCATATGGCCGCATTTTTTCACGGACGCCAGCTGATCTTCGAAGTGAACTGCCGCTGCACCGGCTTCAATCATCGCTTTCATCAGTTCAAAGGCATTAAGTACACCACCAAAACCGGCTTCCGCATCAGCAACGATCGGCAGGAAGTAATCGACATAACGAGGATCGCCCGGCTCAATGCCAGCAGACCACTGGATCTGATCCGCACGGCGGAAAGTATTGTTGATCCGCTCCACCACAGCAGGAACCGAGTTCGCCGGATAAAGCGACTGATCCGGGTACATGCTTGCCGCCAGGTTAGCATCCGCAGCTACCTGCCAGCCAGACAGGTAAACCGCTTCGATGCCCGCTTTCGCCTGTTGCAGCGCCTGACCACCAGTCAGTGCGCCGAGGCTGTTGATGTAGCCTTTTTTCGACTCGCCGTGCAGGAGCCGCCACATTTTTGCCGCGCCCAGTTGTGCCAGCGTGCATTCCGGGTTGACCGAACCGCGTAATTTCACCACGTCCTCCGCGCTGTATGGGCGGGTAATGCCTTCCCAGCGCGGTTGAGTCCACTCTTTCTGTAATTCTTCAATTTGTTGGGTACGGGTTTTCATGTGCAGATGCTCCATAGTTATGTGGTGGTTTACGCTAACAGGCGGTAGCCTGGCAGGGTCAGGAAATCAATTAACTCATCGGAAGTGGTGATCTGTTCCATCAAGCGTGCGGCATCGTCAAAACGCCCCTGAGAGAAACGTTCTTCACCCAGTTCGCTGGCAATAACCTTCATCTCTTCGCCCAGCATCTGGCGGAACAATGCTTTGGTAACTGGTTTGCCATTGCTCAATGTTTTTTGATGATGGATCCACTGCCAGATAGAGGTACGGGAAATTTCAGCCGTCGCCGCATCTTCCATCAGGCCGTAAATCGGCACGCAGCCGTTGCCGGAGATCCACGCTTCGATATACTGCACAGCCACGCGAATGTTGGCGCGCATACCTTCTTCGGTGCGTTCACCATCACAAGGTGCCAGTAGTTGATAGGCAGTAATCGGCGCGTCTTGTTCGCGCATCACCTCAAGCTGGTTTTTACGGGAACCGAGAATGTCGTTGAATACCGCCATTGCCGTGTCAGCAAGGCCTGGATGGGCGATCCACGTGCCATCGTGACCGTTATTGGCTTCCAGCGCTTTATCCGCTTTCACTTTGTTGAGCACCTGGCTATTGCGCTCTTCATCTTTACTCGGAATAAACGCCGCCATACCGCCCATCGCAAATGCACCGCGTTTATGGCAGGTTTTGATTAGCAGACGTGAGTAAGCATTGAGAAACGGCTTATCCATCGTCACTGCCTGGCGGTCTGGCAGGACGCGATCGGAATAGTTTTTCAACGTTTTGATATAGCTGAAAATATAATCCCAGCGACCGCAGTTCAGACCAACAATATGGTCACGCAGCGCGTGAAGGATTTCGTCCATCTGAAACACGGCGGGCAGCGTTTCAATCAGCAACGTCGCCTTGATGGTGCCGCGCGGCAGGTTAAAGCGATCTTCTGCATAGCTGAAGACTTCGCTCCACCAGGCCGCTTCCTGCCAGGACTGGGTTTTCGGCAGATAAAAATAGGGGCCACTACCTTTTGCCAGTAAGGCCTGGTAGTTGTGGAAGAAATAGAGCGCAAAATCAAACAAGCTGCCAGGAATCGCTTCGCCGCGCCAGGTGACATGTTTTTCCGGCAAGTGCAGACCGCGTACCCGACAAATCAAAACCGCTGGATTGGGCTTGAGCTGGTAAATTTTGCCTGCTTCATTGGTGTAACTGATGGTGCCGTTAACCGCATCACGCAGGTTAATTTGCCCGTCGATCACTTTGTTCCAGTCCGGGGCCAGTGAATCTTCGAAATCGGCCATAAAGACTTTCACATTGGCGTTGAGCGCGTTGATCACCATCTTGCGCTCTACCGGGCCAGTTATCTCTACGCGGCGGTCTTCTAAGTCCGCAGGAATCCCGCGAATTTTCCAATCAGCATCGCGAATGGAAGCTGTTTCCGAAATAAAATCAGGCAACGTCCCGTTATCGATATCCTGCTGTTGCTGAATACGCGCTGCCAGAAGTTTATTGCGTTGTGGCGTAAAATGCGTCACCAGTTCAGTCAGAAATTCTACCGCCTCAGCAGTGAGAACTTGCTTTTCTTGCTCGCCATACGGCCTTGTGAAAGCCAGTTCATCGGTTGTTGTTGCCTGTTCAGTCATCGTGCAGCTCCTCGTTATGGATCCGAAAACTTCCCCACTGTGAACGAAGGATCGTTGTGCGCTTTTCGTTCAGCACAACTAAGACTACTCATTTAAAATGCAAAATCAAAAACAATTTCCATTTTAAATAAAAATGTATGTTAACTTATTGATAACAGTATGAATAAAATTTATTCACCTGTTGATGTATATTTCGGAAATAAAAAAGGCACCCGAAGGTGCCTGAGGTAAGGTGCTGAATCGCTTAACGATCGAATGCCGCAGAAGATTAATCCAGCGTAGGATTCATACGGCGTAGATCGTATGGCGTGATCTGGTAGACGTAATAGTTGAGCCAGTTGGTAAACAGCAAATTACCATGACTGCGCCAGCTCGCGCGCGGTTTGTTTTGCGGATCGTTATGCGGAAAATAGTTATACGGTACATCCGGACTCAGCCCGGCTTCCACATCGCGAAAATATTCCTGCGCCAGTGTATGCGCATCGTATTCGGGATGGCCCGTCACAAAGGCGATACGCTTGTCTTTACTGGCAAACAGGTAGGCATCTCCTTGTTCCGTCTCCGCCAGAATCTCCAGATCGGTGTAATCACGAATCAACGCGGCAGGGAAATCGGCATAGCGCGAATGTGGCGCCAGAAATGAATCATCAAAGCCACGCGTCAGAAGCGCATGCGGATGGAGAATGTGGTGCTCGTAGACGCCAGAGAGCTTATCGGTGCGGGTTTGTTTGGGGATACCGTAGAGAATATTGAGCGCGGCCTGTACCGCCCAGCAGACAAACAGTGTTGAGGTGACGTGATCTTTCGACCACTCCAGCACCTGTTTGATCTGTGGCCAGTAGGCAACGTCATTAAACTCCACCAGTCCCAACGGCGCACCGGTAACTATCAGGCCATCAAAGTTATGATCCTGAATATCTTCAAAGTTACAGTAGAAGTTGTTCAGATGCTCTGTGGGCGTGTTGCGCGACTCGCGAGAATCGATGCGCAACAGCTGAATATCGACCTGCAAAGGCGAGTTTGAAAGCAGGCGTAAGAACTGATTTTCAGTTTCGATCTTCTTCGGCATCAGGTTAAGGATAAGAACCTTTAGCGGACGAATTTCCTGACCAGACGCACGAGAAGTCGTCATTACAAAGACGTTTTCTTCGCGCAAGAAATTGACGGCGGGCAGCTCGTCCGGCACACGAATCGGCATAACCTGATTACCTCACTACATACGCTTATACGTTTAGACATCCAGATAGCTGAAGATAACCAGAAAATTTGCCAATGTCGAGCCTGCATGTTGAAGGTGAGAAAGTTTCAAGGAAAAGGCTGCGTTAGAATATAAGCATGAATAAAAGGAGTGAAAATGGTTATTAGCATTCGCCGTTCACGGCACGATGAAGGGGAAGCGCTCGTTGCGATTTGGTGTCGTTCTGTCGATGCTACCCACGATTTTTTGTCAGCAGAGTATCGGGCTGAACTGGAAGAACTTGTACGTTCCTTTCTGCCGGAAGCGCCGTTGTGGGTCGCGGTTAATGAGCAGGATCATCCGGTTGGGTTTATGTTGTTAAGTGGACAGCATATGGATGCGCTGTTTGTGGATCCTGATGTGCACGGCTGCGGTGTAGGGCGGATGCTGGTGGAGCATGCGCTCTCAATGGCCCCGGAACTGACAACCAATGTTAATGAGCAAAATACGCAGGCGGTGGGGTTCTATAAAACGATGGGGTTTAAGGTTACGGGACGATCGGCAGTTGACGATCTGGGGAAACCGTATCCGCTGGTGAATCTGGCGTATGTGGAGGAATAATGCGGTGTTACTCCTTGCCACGCCCTGCGTAGGACGGATAAGACGCGCCAGCGTCGCATCCGGCATTTTTTCTGCACAAGCGCAAAAAGGCCATCCTGACGGATGGCCTTTCGCTTTATTTGATGCCTGGCAGTTCCCTACTCTCGCATGGGGAGACCCCACACTACCATCGGCGCTACGGCGTTTCACTTCTGAGTTCGGCATGGGGTCAGGTGGGACCACCGCGCTACTGCCGCCAGGCAAATTCTGTTTTATCAACACGTCTTTCTCCGACCTGTCGATTTAATCTGTATCAAGCTGATATTGTCGTCTCTTCGCCAAAACATCTTCGGCGTTGTAAGGTTAAGCCTCACGGT